>CAZIJU010000016.1:0-39883 GCA_964539745.1 uncultured Burkholderiaceae bacterium
CTTCGCAGCGCGCAGATCCCTCTCGCTCGCTCGGGATGACCATGGGGAGTCATTCGGAGCCGCAGGCGAGGAATCTCCGCTGCACGCAACGCCGAGATCCCTCGCGTTCGCTCGGGATGACGGAACCGGTGTCCCGACGGGCGACGCAAACTTGCAGGGTCGCGGTGTCACGCGCTTGCGTAAGTCTCAATAAATGCCGTAGTAGCCGCGATACCAGCGCACGAACTCGGGGAGTCCGGACTCGATCGTCGTCCTCGGTTCCCAACCGTACTCGCGGCGCATCGGTTCGATGTCGGCCGACGTTTCCTTCACGTCGCCCGGTTGCAGCGGCAGCAGGCGCATCTGCGGCTTCGTGCCGATCGCGTCGGCCAGCACCTCGATGAAGCGCAGCAGCGGCTCCGGCCGGCAGTTGCCGACATTGAGCAGCCGGTGCGGCACGCCGTCTTCGGAAGCCGGCACGCGGTCCAGCACGCGCACCACCGCATCGACCACGTCGTCGATGTAGGTGAAGTCGCGCCGCATGTCGCCGAAGTTGTAGACCTCGATCGGCTCGCCGGCCAGGATCGCGCGCGTGAACTTGAACGCCGCCATGTCGGGCCGTCCCCACGGGCCGTACACGGTAAAGAACCGCAACCCGGTGAGCACGAGCCCGAACTGCCGCGCGTACACATACGCCATCAGTTCGTTCGCGCGCTTGGTCGCCGCATACAGGCTCACCGGATGATCGACGCGATCGCCGACCGCAAACGGCTGCTTGACATTGGCCCCGTACACGCTCGACGTGGAGGCGTAAACGCAGTGGCGCACCGGGTGTGCGCGCAGCGCCTCGAGCAGGTTCAGGAAGCCCGCGACGTTGGCATCCACGTAGGCGTGCGGATGCGACAGCGAATAGCGCACGCCCGCCTGCGCCGCCAGATGCACCACCGCGTCGATCGCGTGGCGCGCGAAAAGCGTCTGCACCGCGGCGCGATCGGCCAGATCGCAGCGCTCGAAAACGAAGTTGCCGCTCCCAAGCTGCGCCAGCCGGGCCCGCTTGAGCGCCGGGTCGTAGTAGTCGTTAAGGCTGTCGATGCCGAGCACCGCGTCGCCGCGCGTGGCGAGCGCGCGCGCCACGTGGTAGCCGATGAAACCAGCCGCGCCGGTGACGAGGATCACGGGCGCCCGATGCCGAAGTAAGTCAGGCCGGTCGCGCGCACGGTGGCCGGGTCGTACAAGTTGCGGCCGTCGAAGATCGCCCGCGCGGCGAGGGTTCGCGCCAGCCAGTCGAAATCCGGGCTGCGGAATTCGAGCCATTCGGTGACGACCGCCAGCGCGTCGGCGCCCTCGGCGGCGGCGCGCGCGGAGGCCACGAATTCGACTCCATCCCTGCCATCCAGCAGCCTGCGCGCGTTGTCCATCGCCGCCGGATCGTAGGCGCGCACGCGCGCACCGGCGCGGGTCAAGGCGTCGATGATTCCCAGGCTGGGCGCCTCGCGCATGTCATCGGTGTTGGCCTTGAAGGCCAGGCCCCACAACGCGATCGTGCGACCCCGCAGGCGACCGTCGAAGAAGCGCGTCATCTTGTCCACCAGCACGCCGCGCTGGCGGGCATTGACGCGAGTCGCGGCTTGCAGCAGATCCGCCGGGTGTCCGTTTTCTTCGGCCGTATGGATCAACGCCCGCAGATCCTTGGGGAAGCACGAGCCGCCGAACCCGACGCCGGCGTACAGGAAGTGCGGCCCGATGCGCGGGTCGGCGCCGATGCCGTGGCGCACGTGTTCGATGTCCGCTCCGAGCGCATCGGCCAGATTCGCCATCTCGTTCATGAACGAGATGCGCACCGCGAGCATCGCGTTGGCGGCGTACTTGGTGAACTCCGCCGAGCGCACGTCCATCACCATCAGGCGGTCGCGGTTGCGATTGAACGGCTGATACAGCGCGCGCAGCGTCTCGGCGGCATGCGCATCGTCCACCCCGACGATGATGCGGTCGGGCCGCATGAAGTCGTCGACCGCAAAACCCTCTTTCAGAAACTCGGGGTTCGAGGCGACGCTGACCCGGCAACGCGCGCCGCGCGCGGCAAGTTCTTCCTGCAGCACGGCGCGCACGCGATCGTTGGTGCCGACGGGCACGGTGGACTTCACCACCACCAGCGTGTCGCGCTCGATCAACCGCCCGAGCTCGCGCGCGCACGCCAGCACGTGCGACAGGTCGGCGGAGCCGTCCTCGCTGGGCGGCGTGCCGACGGCGATGAAGATCACCGCGGCATGCGCCACCGCCTCTCGATAGTCGGTGCTGAAGCGCAGGCGGCCCGCCGCCATCCCGCGCGCCACCACCGGCTCGAGCCCCGGCTCGTGGATCGGGATTTCGCCTGCGCGCAGGCGGCGGACCTTTTCCGCGTCGGTGTCCAGACAGAGCACGTCGTTGCCGACGTCGGCCAGACACGCGCCGGTGACGAGCCCGACATAGCCGGTGCCGATGATCGAGAGTCTCATTGCGAGCGAGAGGGAGGTCGAGGCGGGCGGATTATGTCAGTACACCGCCCCCCGCGCTGCCGGCGCATAATGCGGCGAGCAAGAGCAAATCTCGTCGATGCGACGGCGGTCGCCCGCCCGATGCCTGCGCCATGGCCGACGCCCAACGTCACGACGCGCTGACCGAAGCGCAGTATCTGCGGCTGGAAGAGGCTGCCGCCGTCCGCCATGAGTACGTCGCCGGCGAGATCCACGCGATGGCCGGCGCCAGCGAACGGCACAACCGAATCGCCGGAAACGTGTTCTTTCATCTGCGCGCGGCCACGCGCGGCAGCGCCTGCCGCGCCTTCATGGCCGACATGAAGCTCAGGATCGAGCCGCCGGTGACGTTTTATTACCCCGACGTGATGCTGGTGTGCGATCCCGCCGACGATCATCCGCTGTACAAGCGGGCGCCGTGCTTCATCGCCGAGGTGCTGTCGCCCGCCACCGCTGCGGTCGATCTGCGCGAAAAATGGGCCGTGTACAAGGCGCTGCCCGGTCTGCGCTATTGCCTGCTTGTCGACTCCGAGCGGCTGTGGGCGAAGGCGTATTTTCGCGGTGATGATGCGGCGTGGTACGAGCAGGAGCTCGGCGAGCAGGATCAGCTTGAAGTCGCCTGCGCAGGCACGCGCGCGCGGCTGACGCTCGACGACCTGTACGAGGACACCGGCCTGCTGCGCGTTTGAATGCCCGCCGCGGCCGCGGGCAAAGTGTGTCGGGCGCATCGCGGACCTGAGGGAACGCGTCGAGAAGCACGCGGACCTGGCCCGCGCCGAATCGGCAGCAGCCGGCGAAGGGTTCGCTCAGGTCGCCGCCCGCAGCGCGCGCAGCGCGGCGAGCAACGGCGGGATGTCGTCGCGGATGATGCTCCAGACGGTATCGTTATCGATGCCCAGATAACCGTGGATCAGGCGGTTTCGCGTCGCGATGACGAGCCGCCATGGAATCTCGGGATGCGCGCTGCGGATGGCTTCTGGAACGCGGCTGGCGGCCTCGCCGATCAGCTCGAGATTGCGAAGCGTTGCGTCGTAACGCAGGCGGTCGCTGGTGAAGCGGCTGGCGTCGAGACCTGCGGTGTACTCGATCACGCGCTCGCAGAATCCGATCATGTCGTCGACGTAGAAGCGCCACTCGCGCGGCGCCTCGTCACACATGAGCAGCCTCGTTCTCGATGAACGGGCGCAACTCCGGACGCAGTGCCTTGGTCGTCACGAGGTCCACCGGCCGCCCGAACACGTCTTCCAGATAGAACAGCACGCCGAAATACCGGCTCGATGTTGCCGGCCCATCGAACTCGACCAGGACGTCAATGTCGCTATCCGGGCGAGCCGTGTCCCGTACCGTCGAGCCGAACAAGGCAAGATCCGTCACACCGTACCGCGCTGCCAGCACCGGCTTGCAGCGCGCCAACAGCTCAAGCGCACGAGTTCGATCCATTGGCACATCCGGAACGCGATGGGATCTCGACGCGAGTATATGCACGCCGCTGCCCGATGACCACGCAGTCAGACCCGACGTGGCCGTCGTACCGCCCCCCGCGCTGCCGGCGCATAATGCGGCGAGCAAGAGCAAATCTCGTCGATGCGACGGCGGTCGCCCGCCCGATGCCTGCGCCATGGCCGACGCCCAACGTCACGACGCGCTGACCGAAGCGCAGTATCTGCGGCTGGAAGAGGCTGCCGCCGTCCGCCATGAGTACGTCGCCGGCGAGATCCACGCGATGGCCGGCGCCAGCGAACGGCACAACCGAATCGCCGGAAACGTGTTCTTTCATCTGCGCGCGGCCACGCGCGGCAGCGCCTGCCGCGCCTTCATGGCCGACATGAAGCTCAGGATCGAGCCGCCGGTGACGTTTTATTACCCCGACGTGATGCTGGTGTGCGATCCCGCCGACGATCATCCGCTGTACAAGCGGGCGCCGTGCTTCATCGCCGAGGTGCTGTCGCCCGCCACCGCTGCGGTCGATCTGCGCGAAAAATGGGCCGTGTACAAGGCGCTGCCCGGTCTGCGCTATTGCCTGCTTGTCGACTCCGAGCGGCTGTGGGCGAAGGCGTATTTTCGCGGTGATGATGCGGCGTGGTACGAGCAGGAGCTCGGCGAGCAGGATCAGCTTGAAGTCGCCTGCGCAGGCACGCGCGCGCGGCTGACGCTCGACGACCTGTACGAGGACACCGGCCTGCTGCGCGTGTGAATGCGCGCGGTGGCCGCGGCGAGCACCGCAGCGCCGCGACCGGCCTGTGCCGGGCGGACGGGACGCCGCTTGCGCCGCATGCGTTTGCGGACAAGCCCTACATCGACTTCGAAGATCCGGATCGGGGCGAGTTTGCAACGCTCAACGGCCGTGGTTTCCTGGCGCAGTTTCCCGACGGCGCGTTGCGCGACGAGGTCCAGCGTGTTCCCGAGGTGTTCGCGTGGCTGCAAGGTCGGCTGGACGCTGAGTCGCGGCGCCGCCTGTTCGTCTGGACGCGATCGCTCCAGTTCGGCCTGCGGCCGTGCATCTCGCAGACACCGGCTGGCCGCGTCGGGCATGTGTACCTGCTTCGGTTGTCGGCGCTGGAGTCGCGGGCGTCGCGGTTGCTGCCGGCCACCCTGCAGCGCATGTCGCGGTCGAGGCCAGCTCCGTCACAACGGCGCTGATGCCGTCGCATCGCAACCTGGGCAAGCGGCCAGTGAAAACCCCGAAGAAGTCGCAGCGGTCCGTTCTTCCGCACGCGCAGCGACGGGCAACGGTCGATTTTCTTTGCCACCGCTACGATGCTCCGATATCAGGGCCGCGCTTGCGCTGCCCCCGTACGTCGCAGCGACGGCGCGCCGCGCGCAGCTTCAGGGAAGCGACATTATGTTCAGGGAAGCGGCCTTGCGCTATTTGTCGGCGAGCAGATGCCGCGTCGCTTCCAGGACGCGCCTCGCATCCCCGACAGCGCGTTCGGCCGCGGCCCGGTCGAAGACCTGCTCGGGAATCATGTCCACGTCGCCATAGAACGCGGCCTCGCGGTCGCGGCGCAGCCGCTGCGAGATCTGCGCCAGCGCGGCAAGCTCGTCCTGCAGCTCGGCCGGGAAGCGTGCCGCGTGTTCGACCACGATCGAGCCCACGTCGTGCCAGCGCGGCGGATCGATGCCCACCCAGCGCAACATGCCTTTCAGCGCAAGTTAGACAAGCTCCTGCGCCTCGCGCACGACGTCGGGGTACGCCTCAACCTGCATCAGCGCTTCAAGGGCTGCCATCCGCTTCCGTGCGCGCAGCAGGTAGCCGCGGGCCAGTTCGTCGGCAGTCATAGCTCGATGCGGTCGCCCCAGCGGTAGTCGGGCTTGAGGTTCCAGTAGGCACCCGCGCCGCTGCCTACGCGCAGCGCGCCCATCGCCTTCAACCGGGCCGCCAGATCGTCCAGATACCCGCGCAGCAAACCGGCGGGATCCCACAGCAGTTGCGCCTGCTCCGGCAGGTCCAGGTGCAGAAAACTGCCCGCGCGCAATTCCTGCGGGGTCTTGATCACCGGCGCGAGCACCGTATGTACGCCCGCCCGGCGCGCCTCGGCGAGCAACGGTGCGAGCCGCGCATCTACCTGTTCGAATTCATCGAGCCGCCGCGCGCGGTCCGGCGGCAGTGGCTGCGCAATCAGCAGCAGGTCGATATCCGAATCCGGTCGCATCGTGCCGCGCGCCACCGAGCCGAACAGCGCAAGCGCCAGCAGCCGTTCGCCGTAGACGTCACGGCACGCCGCGAGCGTCGCGTCGACGACCCTTTGGAAGGTCTCTTTAAGCATCTGGGCATTGTGCCCGAGGAGACTGCGCCGGCACAACGCGGCGCGGATCCGCTCGGGTCCGCGGCGACCGCCGCCTCCGCTACCGCGCGGGGCAGCCTACTCCCAGCCTCCAACCCCCAACGCCTGTTCGATCAGCGCGCAGAACACATGCCCGAGGAAGATGTGCGCCTCCTGGATGCGCGCGGTTTCCTCCGACGGCACGACGATCGGCAGATCGACGAGCGCAGCGAGCTTGCCGCCGTCGCGGCCGAGCAGGCCGACCGAGTAAATGCCCAGCGGCCTGGCGACCTCCACCGCGCGAATCACGTTGCGCGAGTGGCCCGAGGTCGAGATCGCGATCAGCACGTCGCCCGTGCGGCCCAGCCCCTCGACCTGGCGGGCGAACACCTCGTCGAAGCCGAAGTCGTTGCCGATGCACGTGAGCGCGGAGGAATCGGTCGTCAGCGCCAGCCCCGGCAGCGCGCGACGGTCGCGCACCAGCCGGCCGACCAGCTCGGCCGCCAGGTGCTGCGCGTCGGCCGCCGAGCCGCCGTTGCCGCAGAACAGGATTCGGTTGCCGCCGCGCACCGCTCGGGCGGCGGCTTCGGCCGCCGCCGTCAGCGCAGGCTGCAGCGACGCGAGCTGCGCGAAGGTGCGGGTGTGCGAGGCGAGTGCGGTCTCGAACAGGGAAGCGGTGTGGCTCATTGCGTCGCCGGCGTGCGAATTGGGGGCAGACACCATTTTTCGCGGTTCGAATCGCGGTCACGCCGCGGGATCCGGCATTCATCGCCGGTCGCGCGATCTCGTGCGCAGCGCGCTTGGAGCATTCATGCCTCGGGCTTCGGCAGCCGCACGTCGATCGGCGCGCCGAAGACGCGGCAGCGCGTGCCGGCGAGCGCATTGGCAAGCTGGCGGAAGATTTCGCCGACGGTGTCCTGATGCTCGAGCAGTGGGGCCGGCGCCATTAGATAGGCCACGCCGTCGATCAGCTCGTAGCGGGCTTCTTCGCCCCAAGTGAGGTAGTCGGCGTAGGTGTGCCGATCGCCGTCGCGCAGCGCCAACCCCATCGCGCCCCCGGTTTGACAAAAGCCCGGCCATTGTAGCGGCGGCGCACTTCGCGGACCGAAGCGCAAGACGCGAATCACGTCTGCGATGCTTGCCGATGCCAGTCAAAGCGCGCCCCGCGTCCGCAGCGCGGCAACGGACCGAATCGTGGCGTCGTCTCGTGCACCGGTTTCGGTTCGGTGCGCGAGCTTCGTCTGCGCGAAGCCGCTCGCGCCTCATCCCGAGCGACGTGTTCTCATCCCGGTGGGCTCGCCGTGTTCTCGGGCGATCCGCTGTCATCGCGGGCGGCCCCTTGTCATCCCGACCCCGGCTTTGAGCCGGGGAGGATCTCTGCCTTCGAAGGGCTGAGATTACTTGCCTTCGGCGCGGAATAACGATGATGCGGCTCGGAATGCCGATGCTGTGGCACCCCGGAGTGGCAACAAAATGGCGGCCCGGAATAACGGGTTAGGGCGGCTGTCGTTCAGGCACGGGCGACCGCCGTCATTAAAACGCAAGCGACGGGGGTTATCGATCCTCCGGCCACGATTGGCGGCTCGATGCGCGTAGCCGGCTGCCTGCGACTCGTCGCGCCTGCGATTCACACCATGTCGGTTGTATGGCCGGAGGCGAAGGCTTCCGCGCAAAAACGCCGTGTCGGGATACGGCCATCGGTAGGTCAGTACAATGCGCCCGGCTTGCACGAAGCGTCGCGCGAGTCGGGTGCCCGAGCTTTTCCGCCGGGCCGATACCGGCCCCGGCGCCCGCGGATCGGCGAGACCGGTTCCCGCGGCTTCTTCGTCGAACAACCTTCTCTGACCCGTCCCGATGTGCGGCATCGCCGGCTTTCTGGAAACTCGCGCAAACGGCATGGCCGCCGAGGACCGGAACGCCGTGCTGGCGCGGATGACCGACGCGCTTCGCCACCGCGGGCCCGATGACCGCGGCTTCTGGTGCGACGCAGAGGCCGGCGTCTGGCTGGGCCATCGGCGGCTGTCGATCGTCGATCTGTCGCCGGCAGGACATCAGCCGATGGTGTCGCAGTGCGGGCGCTTCGTCATCGCCTACAACGGCGAGATCTTCAGCCACCGGGAAATGCGCGCTGAGCTGGAAGCCGCCGGCTGCACGTTCAGAGGACACTCCGATACCGAAGTGATGCTGGAGGCGATCTCGCGCTGGGGGCTCGACGCGACCCTGCCACGGTTGATCGGCATGTTCGCGATCGCGCTGTGGGACCGCGCGGACAAGACGCTGACGCTGGTGCGCGACCGCGTCGGCATCAAGCCGCTGTACTGGCTCGATACCGGCGGGCTGGTCCTGTTCGGCTCCGAGCTGAAGGCGTTGCGCGAGCATCCCGGCTGGACGCCGGAGGTCGATCGCGATGCGATCGCCGCGTTCATGCGGCACAACTACATCCCGGCGCCCTTCAGCGTGTACCGCGACGTGCGCAAGCTCGAAGCCGGTTGCTACGCCGTTTTTTCGCGGGAACGGCCGCCGCGCCACGTGCGCTACTGGGATCTGCGCGAGGTGGTGGGTGCGGGGCAGCGGCAGCGCCGGCAGGTCGATGACGCGCAGGCCATCGACACGATGGAAGCGCTGCTGCGCGATTCGGTGAAGCGGCGGATGGTCGCGGATGTGCCCCTGGGCGCGCTGCTGTCCGGCGGGATCGACTCGTCGCTGGTGACGGCGCTGATGCAGGCGCAGAGCGCGCAGCGTGTGCGAACGTTTTCCATCGGGTTTTCCGAGGCGGGCTACGACGAGGCGCCGTTTGCCAAGGCGATCGCGCAGCACCTCGGAACGGAGCACACCGAGCTGTATGTCGAGCCGAACCACGCGCTCGATATCATCCCGCGGCTGAGCCAGTGGTGGGATGAGCCGTTTGCCGATTCGTCGCAGATCCCGACCTATCTGGTGTGCGAGCTGACGCGCAGGCATGTGACCGTTGTGCTGTCGGGCGACGGCGGCGACGAGGTGTTTTGCGGGTACACGCGCTATCTGCTCGGCGCGCAACTATGGTCGCGCATGCACCGGCTGCCGCCCGCGTTGCGGCGCCTGCTGGCGCGGACGATTCGAAGTGTCTCTCCCGCCGCGTGGGAGCGTCTGGCAGGCGTATTGCCGGCGCGCCTGCGCCCCCCGCACGTCGGCGCGCGGGCGCACAAGTTTGCGGACGGTCTGGACCGCACCGACCCGGATGCAGTGTATCTGCAGATGCTCAGCCACTGGCATGAGCCGACTGTCGTCGTCCTTGGCTCGCGCGAGGCGAGAGGCCGGCTATGGGACGCCGATGCGCGCACGGTCGTGCCAAACTTCGTCGAGCGCATGCAGTATCTGGACACGTTGACCTATCTGCCCGACGATATCCTGACGAAGGTCGATCGCGCCAGCATGGCGGTCGCGCTGGAGGCGCGCGTTCCGCTGCTGGATCATCGGGTCGTCGAGGCGGCCTGGCGTCTGCCGCTGCACATGAAGCTGCGCGACGGCAAAGGCAAGTGGATGCTGCGTCAGATCCTTTCGCGCCACGTTCCGCCCTCGCTGTTCGAGCGGCCGAAAATGGGCTTCGGGGTGCCGATCGATCGCTGGCTGCGCGGTCCGCTGCGCGACTGGGCCGAGCACCTACTGGGCGAGACGCGGCTTCGTGCTCAGGGACTTCTCGACCCCGCGCCGATCCGCGCGCGCTGGCAGGCGCACGTCGAAGGCAGCGCCAACTGGGCGTATCCGCTGTGGAACGTGCTGATGCTGCAGAGCTGGATCGATCGCAACCCGGGCGTTCGCGTGTGACCGTCTGACCAGAATGCTCGTTACGCGCGCGCTTTTCGACTGGGCCGGGCACCGCTACGTTGGCGCCGAGCTGTTGCGAATCGTCCGCGCGAACCGTGAGCTCGTCGGCGAACTGGTCCGCCGCGACCTGAAGGATCGATTTGCCGGGCAAATGCTCGGAACGCTCTGGGCGATCGGGCATCCGCTGCTGCTGATGCTGATTTACGTGCTCGTGTTCGCGTACGTCTTCCCTGCACGCGGTCTGGGCATCGATGGCCAGCCCGTAAACTTGTCTGTCTATATCCTCGCCGGCCTGATCCCGTGGCTGTGTTTTCAGGAAGTGCTTGTTCGCAGTCCCAGCGTGATCGTCGGCAACGCCAGCCTCGTCAAGCAGATCGTCTTTCCCATCGAGGTTCTGCCTATCAAGATCGTCCTCGCGGCGCTTCCGGCGCAGTTGGTTGCCACGGCGTTTCTGGCGGTCTTTGCAGCAGCAAATGGATCCGCAAAGGCAAGCTTCCTTCTGTTCCCCGCTGCCTTGGCGCTACAAGTCGTTTGCATGATCGGCGTTGCTTTCCTTCTCGCCGGAGTCGGGGCGTATGTGCGCGACATTCGTGAGGTGATCACGGTGTTTTGCGCTGCGAACCTGTTTTTGCAGCCCATTCTGTACGCGCCTGGCCAGCTGCCCCCGGCGCTGGGCAGGCTGCTTTGGCTCAATCCGTTCAGTCATGTGGTGTGGGTGTACCAGGACGTCTTCTTCTTTGGAGGCTTCGACCATCCGTGGTCCTGGGTCGCGCTGGCGGTCGCTGCCGTACTGTTGTCGATATGGGGTTATCGGTTTTTTCGTTACATGAAGCACGGGTTCGGGGATGTCCTGTGAGGTCGAATGCGGGTATGCCCTCGACGGCGGAATCGCGCCCGCTGCCGTGTGGCGATCGGGATCGGGAGATTGCGCGATGACCGGATCCAGCACGATCGCCATCCGCGCGCGCGGTCTGACCAAGACGTTTCGGGTTTACCTGAAACCGAGCGACGTGCTGCGCGAGCTTTTCTCGCGCGAGCGCCGCTCGATCGAGCGCCACGCGCTGCGCGACGTCAGTTTCGACGTGCGCCGCGGCGAGGTTGTCGGCGTGCTGGGACGCAACGGCGCGGGCAAGAGCACGCTGCTGAAGATCATCGCGGGTACGCTCGACCGCACCGCAGGGGAGCTGGAGGTAAGCGGGCGCATTACGGCGATCCTTGAACTCGGCACCGGCTTTCATCCAGACTACTCGGGACGCGAAAACATCCGCCTCGGCGGTCTTTGCTTGGGCATGAGCCGTGATGAGGTCGAGCGCAAGACCGACAGCATCATCGAGTTCAGCGAGCTGCGCGACGTGATCGACCAGCCTTTCCGCACCTACTCGACGGGAATGCAGGCTCGGCTTACGTTCGCCACCGCGATCAGCGTGGATCCGGACATCCTGATTATCGACGAGGCGCTTTCCGTGGGCGATGCGCGGTTCCAGGCCAAGTGCTTTGCGCGCATGACCGAACTGCGAAATCAGGGGCGCACGATCTTGCTGGTGTCGCACGACACCAACACGATAACGACCTTTTGCGACCGCGCGCTGGTCCTGGAAGCTGGCTGCGTTTACGCCGAGGGCGAACCGCGGCAGATGTCGATCGTGTATCACAACCTTCTGTTCGGCGCGCCGTCCGTTGCGCACACGAACTCCGCCGCCTTGGCTTCCGATGTGGGCGTCGCAATTGAAGCAGCTACGGCGCTGCGTGAATCGCCGCGCGCGGCAGCCCCGCCGGCGACGCAGGAGGTGCCCGAATCCGGGGACCCGTCTGCGTTACCGCGAGAGGAGCCGGCCGCGGCAACGAGCGCGCCGGGTGGATCGATGCACTATGGCGACGGCGCGGTGCGGATCTTGGACTACGGCATTTACGACGCGGCTGGCCGTCGCTGCGCGACCTTGCCATCGGGCGCCGCGGCCACGCTGCAGATGCAGGCGCGGGTCGTCCGGCCGCTTGCAGACGCGTCGTTTGGTTTCGCAATCAAGGACCGACGAGGCACCGTGCTATGGGGAGTCACCAACGCCGCGCGCAACGAGTACATCGGACCACTCGACCCCGGCGATGACCTGCTGGTCAAAGTCCCGCTGCGCGTCTGGCTATCTGCGGGCGATTACTTCGTGACGCTTGGATTCGCCCACCTCGAAAGCGGTGAGAAGTGCGACTTCATCGAAGATGCGATCCAGTTCAAGGTCATCGGCCCGGGGGGTGTCTTTACGACGGGGGTCGTCAATCTGCAGAGTGGCTTCGAGGTTATGCGCAACTCGGTACGCATAATCAGCGAGCCGTCGGCGTCGACGCCAGCGCCGACGATGCGATGGCCGGCGTGGCTCCTAGCTGCCGCGCCCGAGATCGAAGCGGCGGAACGGGGTGATTTGTCTGAGGCGGCACGCTACCGCCTGGCTGAGCAGCTGAGCATGGCGGTATATCCGACGTTCAAGTTCAGCGAGTTCGCCCGCATCTGGTTGAAAGACGAAGGCTTCCTGCGCTATTACGAGCGCTTCATGGACCCGGGCAACTGGCACTCGCTGGACCGCAAGTTCGCTCTGAAAGAGCTGCTCAAACTTGTCGTGCATTTGCCTGGCGATCTGGCCGAAGTCGGCGTCTACAAGGGGGCCTCCGCGTGGCTGATGTGCGAGGCGACGGCCGGCACAACGAAGACCGTTCACTTGTTCGACTCGTTCGAGGGATTGTCCGAACCGCTCCCGGTGGATGGCTCGTACTGGTTCCGCGGCGCACTGAGCGTAAGCGACGAGCACGCCAGGCAAAACCTCTCGAGGTTTGGCAACGCAAAGATTTACAAGGGATGGGTGCCGGAACGTTTTCAGGACGTTGCCGACCGGTGCTTCTGCTTCGTTCATGTCGACGTCGACCTCTACGAGCCTACGCGCGCCTCCGTCGAGTTCTTCTATGAAAGGCTCGTTGCCAATGGCTTGTTGCTCTTCGACGACTACGGATTCGAGACGTGTCCGGGCGCCAGGCAGGCGGTCGACGAGTTCCTTGCAACGCGCCCCGAATCGCTGGTCATGCTGCCTACGGGGCAGGCGCTGATCCAGAAGCTGGCTTCGAAGCCAGGCGGTTTTTCGAAGAAAGTCATGGGGGCCGAACGATTGTGAGCCAGGCGATGGGGGGCAACACGATCAGTGAACGCTGGCGACGCTTCAAGCGCTCTGTCGCGCTCTGGCTGCTCGACTCCGAGCCCGGCGTCGCCAAACCTATGCAGTGGACCCCCGAGACGGTAACGGACTTCTGGACCGCATTTTCCCGAACCCGACTAACGGAGCTGTCGTTCGCACGAGGGGCGGCCAAGCCGCTACTTTCGGCTATCCGACATCATCTTGAGCCAGGTGCGCGCTGTCTCGACTTCGGCGCTGGCTCCGGACATCTGATCGATGCGTTGCTGGGTGCGGGCTTCCAAGCAGGCGCGTTCGAACCGGCTGCGGGCCGGCGCGAGACAATTCAGGCTCAGTTCGACGGTCGTCCCGGGTTTCTCGGCGTCGTGGGCCTCCGACACGATGAACAGTATCAGGTGGTGTTCGCCCTGGAAGTCATCGAGCACATCCTTGAGCCACAGTTCGATGCCATGATCGGCGCGATGGTGCGATTCGTGGCGGCAGACGGTCTGCTGGTGCTTACGACGCCACACAACGAGGACTTGGAATTGGGCGGATGCATTTGTCCCAATTGCGGCACACTATTCCATCGCTGGCAGCACGTGCGCAGCTTCACTCCAACGTCGCTGGAGGAGGCGTTGCGGCGGCACGGTATCGAGCCGGTTGTCACCCACCTCCTCGATTTCAATCCCGCGCACTATGCAGACTTGGTGCGCCTCGACGAGGGTGCTCCGCCAGATACGATTCCGCAGTATTTGCGCGCGCTACGCGCCGACCAGCCGATAAGAATTGGAGCGGAGACCTCCATTCTTTTCTTGGGGCGCCGGTCCCAGTCGCGCCGCTGAGCAAGTTCGTTCAGTCACCCGTTCGGCCGCCTGTTCGAGAACCACTACGCGTCCAAGTAACGGTTCATGAGCGTTTTCGAGTCCGCGCGCCAATGGGTCAAGAGCAGACCGCGCCTGCGACGCGCGCTCGAACCGGTCTGGATTCTCGTGCTGCTAGGGTATCAGCGTGCGCTCAATCTCGCGCTGCGGCTACAGAGCAGCCGCGCCTATGCAGCGCTGCGGCTTTTCAGCGGCTATCTCAAGTTGAGGTACCCGCGCCCAGCGCGAGTGGGGCTCTCTCGAGGGGAGGCGGTCTTCGCGCGCCGTATCGGACCGTGGGCGCGGATAAGACGCGCGTCAGCGCATGCGCACAGGCAGATCTTAAGTGCGCTCGCCACATTGCGACGAAAAATCATCGTCTTTGCCATTCTCAACGAGCGGCGGGCAATCAACTGGGGCTATGGGTCTCCAGCTTGGTCGCATCTGCCTATCCGGATCGCGGGAAGAGTCGCGCTGCGCATGGCCAACATTTATTACCGACGCGCATTTCAGAGGCTCGGTCAGTTCGCGAAAGCGCCGCTGCTGTCACGTGACAAGTTTGACCCAGATCACGTAATGCACATCGTCGGCAGCCTAGGTCCCGGCGGGGCGGAGCGCCAAGTTGTAACGACGCTGCTGGGCCTACGAAAAACGACCAAGTTCCGGCTCACGCTCGTGTGTATTTTCCTCGAGCAGGAGTGGCAACGGTTCTTCCTCGATGAAGTGCGTGAAGCCGGGATTGAGGTCGTGCAGATGGGGACAGACACGAGCGCGCCCTTGGAGCTCGACGTGCGGGTGCGAGAGCGGTTCGATGAGGCCTTTTCCTATACGCCGATCAATCTAGCCGATGTTAGGCACTACGCGGCTGAGATCCTAAGGCGCCGTCCGGGCGTGCTGCATACGTGGATGGACGAGACGAATTGCAAGGGCGGTTTGGCAGCGATTGTTGTTGGCGTGCCGCGCGTGGTCCTGTCGGCAAGGTCGGTTGCGCCATATCACTTTGCCTTCTACCACCAGTACCTAGTGGAAGCCTATAGAACGGTCCTGAGGTCGGACAGGTTTGTGTTGCTCAACAACAGTCGCGCCGGTGCGCTCGACTACGCGTCTTGGCTCGGCGTGGACGTTCGACGCATTCCCGTGATTCATAACGGATATCACTTCGAGGACCTACCGCCGAGCGAAGTGCGAGCGGCGCTGCGCGTCCGCTTCCGAACGGAGTGTGGATGGACGGATGATGTGCGAGTGCTTGGCACAATCATACGGTTCACAGAAGAGAAGCGCCCCGACCTCTGGGTCGATACTGCCGCGAGGCTCGCGCGCCAGCGATCCGATTTCAGATTCCTGCTAGTGGGCGACGGTCCTATGCGCGCAGACCTGATCGATCGCGTTTCGCGCGACGGGCTTGCCGATCGCTTCGTGTTTGCGGGTTACAGGCGCGACACGATTGCGGCTTTGTGCGCGATGGACGCGTTCCTGCTCACTTCGCGCAAGGAGGGGTTGCCGAACGTTCTCATCGAGGCGCAGGCGCTCGGTGTACCGGTCATTGCGCCCGACGTCGGAGGCGCGGCGGAGGCGTTCATCCCCGGTGAATCCGGCGTGTTGCTCGACCAAGTAGACGCGGTCTCGATCGGGAAGGCAGTCCTTGATCTGCTTGACGACTCGCTGAGACTGGGGCGGTTTAGCGAGCGCGCACAGCAACAGGTGAGGCAACGTTTCAGTATCAGCCGCATGCTTGCGGCGACCAATGCGGTCTATGGCAAGGCGATGGGCTTCGAACAGTAGATCGATAATCATGGACGAGGGCTGCAGGCAATGAACGTAGATGATGTGCGCTTTGGCTTCGGACGGAATTGGAAAGCTTACGTCCAAAAGCGGCTGAGCGAAGAACGAGTGGAGACGTCTCGCAAACACATGCTTGAGTTTCTTGGTATGGATGATCTGCAGGGCCGATCGTTCCTTGATATCGGGTGCGGCAGCGGGCTTCATTCACTGGCAGCGTTCCGTTCGGGTGCGCGGGAGATATTCGCGTTTGACTACGATGCGGACTCGGTAGCGGCTTCGGTCCTTTGTCACCGCTACGCAGGTAGTCCGCCGAACTGGAGCATCGTGCAGGGGTCCGTCCTCGACGAAGCGTTTGTGGCCGGCGTCCCGCAGGCAGACATCGTTTATTCGTGGGGCGTTCTGCACCACACGGGCGACGTGTGGCGCGCGATCCGCAATGCTGCAAGCCGGGTGCCAGTCGCCGGGCTCTTCTACATCGCGCTGTATTCCGCCGATGTGCAACGGCCGCCATACACGGCGGAATTCTGGCTCGACAGGAAGAAGCAATATGTGCGGGCCGGCTGGTGGGGTCGGCACCGACTTGAGTGGTGGTACATCTGGAACTTCTACCTTGGTAGGGACGTGCGGCAGCTGCCGGCGTTCATCCGCCGCGTCGTCGACTACCGAAACCATCGAGGCATGGACATCATGGCTGATCTGCGCGACTGGCTCGGTGGCTGGCCGATGCAGTTCGTCTACGACGCCGACGCGATCAAGTACTGTGAAGGACTTGGAATGCGGTTAGAGCGCATCAAGACAGGCGAGGCCAACACCGAGTTTCTGTTTCGCAGGGTCCGCGAACAGGAGCCCGCAGTCGATTCAGACAATCGCGCAGGCAGAGCAGACTGACGGGAATGCAGTCCGCGTCGACCGCCGGGCCGGTGCAAATCGTTCTTGCGATCGGTTCTCTCGCTACCGGCGGCGCAGAAAGTCAGCTTGTCACCCTCGCGAGGCAGCTGGCTGCGCAAGGGTGCGGTGTGAGCGTCTTTGGGCTCGAGGCAGAGGGTGAACTGTCAGCCGTCCTGAAGCGCGCAGGGATCGAGATCGTCGCCGGCGGCTACGATTCGAAAGCGCCGCTCGTGCGCAAGTTAATCTTGCTGGCGCGTGCCGAGTTCGTGCTCGTTCGCGAACTGCTGCGCCGGCGCCCGCACGTGCTGCATGCCTTTCTTCCGCTGACCGCATTCATGGCGGCGGTGGCTGGGCGAATGTGTCGGGTACCGCGCATCGTCATTGCGCGCCGCGCCCTTGGCACTCACCAGGACCGCCACCCCTGGTGGCGTCCGGTTGATCGAATTGCCGGGTGGCTTGCGCACGCCGTGACGGCTAATGCGCATGCTGTGGCGGTGGACATCGTGCTGCGCGACCGCATCCCGGCTGGACGAGTCGCAGTTATTTACAATGGGATCGACACGAACCCCTTCGTCGCAGCGCGCGCGAAACGCGCCGCGATGAGGGCGCAACTAGGGCTACGCGACGATGAGCTTGCAATCGCCTGCGTGGCGAACCTGATCCCGTATAAGGGACATGCCGACCTGCTCGATGCGTTCGCCGTCTTCCTCGACGCGCGCTCCTCGACTCGCCTGTTTTTGATCGGGGCGGACCGGGGCGCAGGGGATGCGCTGCGCAAGCAGGCGGCGAGACTGCACATTGGGCAGCACGTTACCTTCCTTGGCTCACGTTCCGACGTGGCGGAACTGCTCGGCGCGATGGACATGGCGGTGCTGGCCTCGCATGAGGAGGGGCTGTCGAATGCGCTGCTCGAGTACTTGGCCGCCGGTCTGCCGGTCGTCGCCACCGACGTCGGTGGCAACGCGGAAGTGCTGGCAGGTGTGACGGGCTGTCATCTGGTCGCTGCCCACGATCCGGCGGCGCTGGCGCGGGCGATGATCCTGGCTTCCTACACCGCCGGCGACGAGACGGCCGCTCGCGCGCGGATACAAAGCGTTGCGCAGCGGTTTTCGCTGGATGCTATGGTCAGGGCGCACCTGCGGCTGTACGGACGGTGCGGGCCGGATGAACCAGAGGTGCGCAGTCGATGTGCGGGGAGAGAGAGTGACTGACGGACGGCGCCTGCGCATGCTGTTCGTGATCGCGGAAGATGCGTGGTTCTGGACGCATCGCTTGCCGCTGGCGCGCGCCGCGCTCGGGGCCGGGTTGCATGTCGGCGTCGTCACCAACGACCCGGCCAGCGCTGCGCGCGTGCGGGGCGAAGGGTTCGAGTTCTTCCACCACGATTTCCGGCGTGCCGGCGTTCATCCGCTGCACGACGTCGGAACGATCTGTCGGCTGGCGAAGCTGTACGCCGCGTTTCGTCCTGACCTCGTGCATCACGTGGCGATGAAGCCCGTCGTATTCGGCTCGATCGCGGCGCGGCTGGCGCGCGTGCCTGCCACGGTCAACGCCGTCTCGGGGCTCGGGTTCGCGCTATCTTCGGAACGATTCCTCGCGCGTTTGATCCGACCGACCGTCAAGTTCGGCCTGCGATTCACGCTCGGCACGCCGCGCGCGCGGTTGATTGTGCAGAACGCCAACGACGCGGGCTACTTCGTCGACGCGGGACTGGTGGCGCGGGACCGGGTGCGTCTTGTGGCGGGCGTTGGCGTTTGCGTGCGCCGGTTTGCGCCCGAGCCGGAACCCGACGGCGTGCCGCTGATCGTCTTGCCCGCGCGTCTGCTGCGCGACAAAGGCGTGTTGGAGTTCGTGGCGGCTGCGCGGCACATCCGACAATCGGGTGTTGCCGCGCGCTTCGCGTTGGTCGGCTCCACGGATGCGAATCCGACGTCGCTGACTCCCGCCGAGATCGAAGCGATCGCGCGCGAGGGTGTAGTCGAGGTATGGGGGCATCGTGACGACATGCCTGCCGTGTATCGAACCGCAAACATCGTGTGTCTGCCAACCTATCGCGAGGGCTTGCCCAAGGTCCTGCTGGAGGCGGCGGCGAGCGGCCGAGCCGTCGTGGCGACCGACGTGCCGGGCTGCCGGGACGTCGTTCGCCACGGCGAAACCGGTTTGCTCGTTCCTCCGCGCGAGGTCGCGCCGCTGGCGGGCGCACTGCTGTGTCTGATTCGCGATCGGGGATTGCGACAGCGCTTCGGTACGGCGGGACGTCGGCTCGTGACGCAGAGGTTTACCGAGGAGCGCGCGATCGACGACACGTTCGCGGTGTACTCGGAACTGCTGGGCACGCCGATTCGACGAACGGTCAAGCCACCCGCGCCGGTGTCCACGGCACCGGCTGCCCCGGCACGTATTCCGGAACCCAGCGAGCCAGCGCTGCGCGAACCTCTGAGTCGTCGAGCCAGCGAGTCGAGCTGAGCCACGCGATCGCGGCGGCATCCAGGCGCGCGGCGTGGTGCGCGCCGCTGGCCACGCGGACCTTGGGGTGAGCGGTCGGGCGGGTCGCTTCGTCGTCCGCGAGCAGTTCCTCGAACAGTTTCTCGCCCGGGCGCAGGCCGGTGAACGTAATCTCGATCTGCTGCTCGGTGTGGCCAGCCAGCCGGATCATGTCGCGGGCGAGATCCACAATCCGGACAGGGGCGCCCATGTCGAGCACGAATATCTCGCCGCCGTCGCCCATGGCGCCCGCCTGCAACACGAGCTGGGCCGCTTCGGGAATCGACATGAAATAGCGGATGACTTCGGGGTGCGTCACGGTGACCGGGCCGCCGGCGGCGATCTGCGCCTGGAACTTCGGGATCACGCTGCCGCTGGAGCCTAGGACGTTGCCGAACCGGACCACCGTGAAGCGGGTGGCACCGCGCTGGTTCAGTGACTGGCACACCATCTCGGCCAGGCGCTTGGACGCGCCCATCACGTTGGTCGGGTTCACGGCCTTGTCGGTCGATACCAGAACGAAGCGTTCGACGCCCGCGCGCACGGCGGCTTCGCCGAAGACGTAGGTGCCGTAGGCATTGTTTCGCACGGCCTCCCAAGCGTTCATGTCTTCCATCAGCGGAACGTGCTTGTAGGCGGCCGCGTGAAGGACCACGTCGGGCCGATGCGCGGCGAGCACGTGCGCGACGCGAGCGGCGTCTTTGACATCGCCGATCAGAGGGATGACCTCCGCTGATCGATCCGATGCAGCGAAGTCTTCGGTCATCCGGTAAAGCGCGAACTCGCTCTGGTCGAACAAAACCAGCGCAGCGGGTCGAAAGCGCAGCAACTGGCGGCACAGTTCCGATCCGATCGATCCGCCGGCACCCGTCACCAATATGACCTTGCCGGTGTAAGAACGACTGATGGCCGCCATATCGAGCTGCACGGGGTCGCGCCCAAGCAGATCCTCGATCTCGATCTGCCGCACACCGCCGCGGGCGCCGCGCATGATTTCCTCGAACGACGGAACGGTCAGGATCCGGGCACCTGCGTCCGAGCAGATCTTCACGAGTCGCCGCCGGACCTCGTGCGGGGCACTGGGAATCGCGATGATCGCGGTGTTGGTGCTGAACTGCCGCGCGATCTCGGCATACTGATCCGGGCGACCGACGACGCGAACGCCCTCGATGATGCGGCCGCGTTTCTGCGGATCGTCGTCCAGCAGCGCGACCGCCTTGTACAGCGTGCTGCTGGCCAGTTCGCGCAGCAGTTTCGCGGCGGCGGCTCCGGCGCCGATGACGATCACAGGGTCGCCCTGCTCGCGCGTGACGACGGTCAGCCGGTGTTCGAGCCACATGCGGTAGGCTAGCCGGCTGCCTGCCATGAAGAAGCCGAGTAGCACAGGGAAGATCACGAGTACCGAGCGTGGCACGACGACGTCCAGCCGCGCGACGAGCGTCACGATCGGAATCGCGGCGGTGGCCAGGCCCGCGGCCAGAGCGATCTGGCGGATGTCGCGCAGGCTTGCGTAGCGCCACAGCCCCCGGTAAAGGCCGATCGCCCAGAACGCCGCGGCCTGCACCGGGAGCAACCACGGCAGCAGTCGCCACGCCGACTCGAAGACCCACCACGGACCTTCGAAGTTCAGGCGTATGGCGTAGGCCAGAATCACCGACAGGGCTGCCGCGGCGACGTCGTGCAGCCAGGCGAGCATCGCTCGCCAGTTCAGTCGGTCGGCCAAGCGCGTGGGCATAACGGGCATCAAATGGCTCCCGAGTCGATTGGACGGCGCCCCGCGCCCAGGGCAACCGCCAGCGCAGCGAGCGCGGCAAACGTCGCAGCCGCGCCAATATACGCATGCTGCGATCGAGTCGCGGCGAGTGTCGCCAGCGGCATGAGCGCGACCAAGTTGATCGCGATGGCCGCCAGCGTGACGGGCAGATGCCCACCGCAGCGTGCGGCGGCGTGCTGATACGCATGCGTGCGGTGTGCCGAATACCAGCGCTCGCCGGCGGCGGCACGCCGAACGAGCGTGACGGTCGCATCGACCCAGAAGACGCCGAGCAGGATGACCCACACCCACACGAAACGTGGATTGGCATTTGCGCTGAAAAGCAGGTAGACGGCGAATGCGTAACCGAGGAAGCCGCTGCCCGCATCGCCCATGAAAATGCGCGCCGGAGGCCAGTTCAGCACGAGGAATCCGGCAGCGGCGGCGGCCAACAATGCGAGCCCCGGCAAAGTTGCGCCGACCAGATACGCGACGACCAAGGCTGACAGCGCGACGCTGACGGCTTCACCTGCCGCGATGCCGTCAATACCGTCCATGAAGTTGTACAGGTTCAACAGCCAGACAGTCGCGACGACGGAAACCGGCCAGGCGAGCCACGCCGGGGCCGTCCACGTTGCATCGGCGAGCGGCACGTGCCGCACCGGTCCCAGTAACGCGACCGCCAGTGCCGCGGCCCCGACGTGCAGCGCAAGCCTGCGGAGCGCGGGCAGATCGACGTGGTCGTCCCAGAAACCGACGGCGGCGACCAGACCGCCGCCGGCCAGCAGCGCGGCCGCGAGTGGTGTTGGCATCGAACCCTGCCACCACAGCGCGAGCGACCCCGCAAGAAAGGCCAACACGATCGCCACGCCGCCGCCACGCGGGACCGGACGGGAGTGCGAGCTGCGCTCGTTCGGCACGTCGAGCAGCCTCCTCGCTCCGTAGCGGCGCAGCACGGCAGTGCCCGCCCACGCGGCGGCAAAGACCGGCACGATCAGCCAGTGTTCGAGCGTCAGCGTCAAGTCGATGTCCCGATCGCGAATGAGCGCCCTGTAGCGCGCAGACCGGCGGCGACGGAAACCTCGGGCGTCCAGCCCAGGAGCATGCGCGCCTTGGTCACGTCGACCCGTAGCGACGCGGTCAGTTTGTCGAATAGCGCGCCTTGTCCCAGCAGGCGCGCGACCAGCGATAGTGCGCCGGGCGGAAAAGGGAAAAGCCGCGCCGGCACCCCGAGACCGGCTGCCAGATGTCGAACGAGCTCGGGCAACGAAACGTCTTCGCCGTCCGCCGCAACAAATGTCTGTCCTGCAGCGGCCGGATGGGTGATTGAGGATTCGATCAGCGCAGCGAGGTTATCGACACCGATCAGACTGCGCCTGCCTGTGAAGCTTGCCAGCGGCAGCGGCAGCCCGTGCGCAACGAGCCGCGCCAGCCGCGCCATGTTGCCCGGGCAATGCGGCCCGTACACCAGCGTGGGGCGTAGCACGACGAGCTGCATCGTCGTCGGCCGCGCGATGTCGGCGAGAATCCGCTCGGCCCGTAGCTTCGATTCCGCATACGGCTCCATCGGTGCGGGCGTATCGCGTTCGGTCAGCGGGCGGTCTGCGCGGTTGCCGTGCACGCCGATGGAACTGACGAATACGAACCGCCGCACACCCGCCGCGACCGCGGCCTGCGCAAGACGCGCCGTCGCATCGACATTGGCGCGCTGAAACGCAGCTCGCGGATCCGCTGCGGTTTCACGGAGCACATGCGCCCGGCCCGCCAGGTGCACGACCGCGTCGTGCCTCGCGACGAGGTCATGCAGATCGGTGCACGTCTCCAAATCGCCGGTAGCCACGAGCTGACCGCTTGCCGCACGGACCGGCAGCGTTCGCACCGCGCGTGTCACGGCAAAGCCACGGCGCTCAAGCCGGTCGCACAGGTGCCGGCCGATGAACCCATCGGCGCCGCTGACGAATACCTTGCCTCGTGCGTCGGACACCGCGTTCAGAAGCGCCAGTACTTCGAAACGCCGCGGCCGGCATAGTTGACGAACGACCACGCGGAACGCAGCAAACCGAGCCGCTCGACTTCGCGATAAGTGCGCCAGACGTGGCGTGCGGACTTGAGCTTGTTGCGCGACACCGAACCGCCGACAACCCGGTAGCGCATCAGATCCTCGTGCAGCCCGACGGCGCGGCCGCCGCTGCGCAGCAACTCGAGCCAGCATGCGTAGTCGTCGTAGTAGGTCTTCTTCATCGAAAACGGGCCGGTTCTGGCGCGGTCGACGATGACCGTGGAGGTCGCGATACCGGTGTCGCACAGAAGCCGACCGTAGTCGAGCCAGTCACTTACCGTGATGAGCCGGCCGAGGCGGGAGCCTTCGGCGTCGACGCGCCGGAACTCGGTGAAAGAGATCTTCGCGCCCTGCGCGCGATGGAACTCGAGTTGTCGCTCCAGTTTTCGCGGAAGCCAGAGGTCGTCGCTGTCCAGGAAAGCGATCCAGCGGCCGCGCGATTCGGCGAGCGCCCGATTGCGGGCGGCGGCTGGGCCGCTGTTGGTCGACTGCCGCAGCAGGCGAATGCGCGAATCGCCCGCCGCCACGCGTTCGACGACGGCCGCCGTGTCGTCCGGCGAGCAGTCATCGACGATGAGCATCTCGAAATCCCGATAGGTCTGGGCCTGCACCGAGCGAATCGTCTCGCCGATAAAGCGCGCTGCCCGGTAGGCGGGCGTGACGATGGAAACGAGCGAATCGACGTAACCGCCTTGCATCGGGGCGGTCAAGTCCGTGGCCGCGGCTTGCTGATCGGAAAGGACTGTCGAACTCACGCGGATGACGTTACAGGCAGCGATGACCGCAATTCGCGGGTGGCGCGATTGTAGTGACCCGAACGGCCCGGCGACTCGCTCCCGGCCGGCGAAGCCGACGTCTCCGGGGCGCGGTGCGATATCCTCGCTCAGCGCGGCGTGCCGTTCCGGTTCGCACCGGTTCGCGGACGTCACCTTCTGCCCGATTCCGGACAAGGGTCCATGCTCAACGGAAAATCGATCTTCGTCTCCGGCGCGACCGGCTCGTTCGGCCAGCGCTTCGTCAGGACCGTGCTGGCGCGCTACAAGCCGCGGCGGCTGGTGGTGTTTTCGCGCGACGAGCTGAAGCAGTACGACATGCAGCGCGAAATCGACGATCCGTGCCTGCGCTTCTTTATCGGCGACGTGCGTGACGAGGCGCGGCTGGTTCAGGCGATGCGCGACGTCGACTACGTGATCCACGCCGCGGCGCTGAAGCAGGTGCCGGCTGCCGAATACAACCCGATGGAGTGCATCAAGACCAACGTGATGGGCGCGCAGCACGTGATCAACGCGGCGCTCGCCAACGAGGTCGAGCGCGTGATCGCGTTGTCTACCGACAAGGCGGCCAATCCGATCAATCTGTACGGCGCGACCAAGCTGGCGTCGGACAAGCTGTTCGTCGCCGCCAACAACATCGCCGGCGGACACCGCACCCGGTTTTCGGTCGTGCGTTACGGAAACGTCGTCGGCTCGCGCGGCTCGGTGGTCCCGCTGTTCCGCCAGATGGTGGCCGATGGCGCGGAAGAGCTGCCGATCACCGATCGGCGCATGACGCGCTTCTGGATCACGCTGCAGCAGGGCGTGGACTTCGTGCTCAAGAGCCTCGAACGCATGCACGGCGGAGAGGTGTTCGTGCCGAAGATCCCTTCGGCGCGCATCACCGACTTGGCCGAGGCGATCGGTCCCGGCCTGCCGATGCGCGAAATCGGTATCCGACCCGGCGAGAAACTGCACGAGGTGATGGTGCCTGCCGACGATGCGCGTCTGACGCTGGACTTTCCGGACCACTACGTGATCCAGCCGAGCATCAGTTTCAACGTGCATCCGGACTTCTCGATCAACGCAACGGGCGAGCGCGGGCGTCCGATCGAGGAGGACTTCGAGTACAACTCGGGCACGAACACGTGGTTCCTCACCGTGCCCGAGATCCGCGAGCTGATTGCCAGGGCCGTATGAGCACGGGCTTCATCCCGTACGGGCGGCAGTCGATCGACGACGCCGATGTCGCGGCGGTGGTCGAGGTCATGCGTTCGGACTGGCTGACGCAAGGGCCGGCGATCGAGCGCTTCGAGCGCAGTGTGGCGGACTACACGGGCGCCCGCCATGCCTGCGCCGTTGCGAACGCGACGGCCGCGCTGCACCTCGCCTGCCTGGCGCTGGGTCTCGGGCCGGGCAAGCGGCTGTGGACGTCGCCGAACACGTTCCTCGCTTCGGCCAACTGCGGCCGCTACTGCGGCGCGGAGGTCGATTTCGTCGACGTCGGTCCGCGCAGCTATAACCTCAGCGTCGAGCGGCTGGAGGAGAAGCTTTCCCGAGCCGCGCGCGAGAACCGGCTGCCGCACGTGCTGGTGACCGTGGATTTCGCCGGCCAGCCCTGTGAAGCCGATCGCATCGCCGCGCTCGCCCGCCGGCATGGTGTGCGCATCCTCGAAGACGCCTCGCACGCGATCGGCGCGACATGGAAAGGCGAGCGAATCGGCAACGGGCGCTGGGCCGACATCACCGTCTTCAGCTTCCATCCGGTGAAGATCGTGACGACCGGCGAAGGGGGCGTTGCCCTGACCAACGACGCCGAGCTGCATCGGTGCCTGTCCACGCTGCGCACGCATGGCATGGTGCGCGACGCGGCGCGCCTCGAACGGGCGAACGAGGGCGCCTGGTATTACGAGCAGCAGGAACTCGGATTCAATTACCGCCTGACCGACCTTCAGGCGGCGCTGGGCGCGAGCCAGATGCGCCGCATCGACGCGTTTCTCGCGGCGCGCCGCCGGCTCGCGGCGCGCTATGACCGGCTGCTCGCGGGCAGCGGATTGACGCTGCCCTGGCAGCATCCGGACGCACGGTCTTCGTACCACCTGTATCCGATCCAGGTTCCGGAGGCCGGCATGCGTCGTGCGGTGTTCGACGGCCTACGTGCAGCCGGCATCGGTGTGCAGGTGCACTACATCCCGGTGCACCTGCAGCCTTACTACCGTCGTCTGGGGTTCAAGGAGGGGGATTTCCCTGTCGCGGAGGCGTACTACGCCCGCGCAATCTCGCTGCCGATGTACGCGGCGCTGACCGACGCCCAGCAGGACTTCGTCGTCGAGCAACTGCTGCGGCTCGTGCGCCCATGAGGTCTGCTGCGCGCATCGCGCTGGGCACGGCGCAGTTCGGTCTCGACTACGGTGTGACCAATCGCACCGGGCGGGTGTCCGAGCACGTCGCCGCTGCCGTGCTCGAACGGGCGCGCGCGCTGGGCATCGAGTGGCTCGATACGGCCGCCGCCTATGGCAGCGCCGAGAGCGTGCTCGGCCGGCTGGCGGGGCCGGCGTCGGGCTTCCGGATCTGCACGAAGGTCGTGTCCGCTGCCGATGGAGCAGACCCCGCCGCAGCGGCGCAGCGGCAATTCGCAGCGTCGCTCGCGCGGCTTGGGCGCGAACGGGTCGACGTGCTGATGATCCACGACGCATCGCTGCTGCTCGGGGCGGCGGGTCCGGCGCTGTATCGGTGGCTGCAGGAGCAAAAGGTGCGTGGCAACGCGCTGGCGATCGGCGTATCCGTCTACGAGGGCGCGCAGGCGCGAACGTTGGCCGAACGGTTCTCGCTCGACTGGATACAGTTGCCGCTCAGCGTCCTCGACCAGCGCAGTCTGCGCGACGGAACGCTGGCGCGACTGAAGGCGCGCGGCGTCCGCGTCCAGGCGCGTTCGGCGCTGCTACAGGGCCTGCTGGTGTCCGATCCGCAGCGCCTGCCGGCGGCGTTCGCGGCGGCACGCGCGCCGCTGGCGCGCGTGTGCGCAGCGGCGGCCACGAGCGGCGTGTCGTCGCTGGCGTTGGCGCTCGGATTCGTGGCGAGCGTGGCCGAAGTGGATCAGATCGTGCTGGGTGTCGAATCGCCCGCACAACTCGAGGACTGCGTGCGTGCGCTCGACACGCCGGCCGATGCGCGGTGGCGTGATCTGGCCTGCGACGACCCGGCAGTCGTCGATCCGCGCCGCTGGGCGCAAGGAGCGCGGATCACGGGATGAGGGCGACACGATGAATGTCCTCGGCATCTTGCAGGCGCGCGTGTCGTCGAGCCGGCTGCCCGGCAAGGTTCTGCGGCCGCTGCTCGGTCAACCGATGATCGCGCGTCAGATCGAGCGGCTGCGCCGCGCGCGACGGCTCGACGCGTTGGTGCTCGCGACCTCCACCGACCCGAGCGACGATCCGCTCGTCGGCTGGGCGCAAGCGGCCGGCGTGCCGGTGCATCGCGGTTCGCTGGAAGACGTGCTCGATCGTTTCGTTTCCGCTGCTCGCTCGTATGCACCCCGCCACGTCGCGCGGCTGACCGGCGACTGCCCGCTGGCGGACCCGGCGGTCGTCGATGCGGTCGTCGCGCGCCACCTGGAATGCGGCGCCGACTACACGAGCAACACGATCGAGCCGACCTGGCCGGACGGGCTCGACGTCGAGGTGATGACGATGGCGGCGCTCGAAACGGCCGCGCGCGAGGCGACCGCGCAGTTCCAGCGGGAGCACGTGACGCAGTTCATCCTGCGCCAGCCTGAACGGTTCCGCCTCGAGAACGTGCGCGCGGAGCACGATCTGTCGGGGCTGCGCTGGACGGTGGACGAACCGGCCGACTTCGAGCTCGTGCAGACGATCTACGCGGCGCTGTATCCGTCGAATCCGGCATTCGGCACGGCCGACATCCTCGCGTTCCTGCAGCACAATCCGCAGTGGATGACGTACAACACGCGGCACGCGCGCAACGAGGGGCTTGCCCGCTCGCTGGCGCGTGAGCTTCAGGGGCGGGGTAAATCATGACGGCCGGGCATCGATTCCGCACTTCCGAGCAGTTGCTTGCGCGGGCACTGAAGACGATTCCGCTCGGCTCGCAGACGTTCAGCAAGAGCAAGACGCAGTATCCGTTCGGCGTGTCGCCCTACTTCATCGAGCGCGGGATCGGCTCGCATGTGTGGGACGCTGACGGCAACGAGTACGTCGATTTCATCATGAGCCTGGCGGCGGTGACGCTGGGCTACCAGGATCCCGACGTCACCGAGGCGGTGCGCAGGCAGCTCGACGTCGGTGTGATCTTCTCGCTGCCGCACCGGCTGGAGATGGAGGTCGCCGAGGCGATCGTCGACGCGGTGCCGTGCGCGGAGATGGTGCGCTTCGGCAAGAACGGCTCGGATGCGACCGCCGGCGCGATCCGGCTGGCGCGCGCCGTCACCGGGCGCGATCGCGTCGCCGTGTGCGGCTACCACGGCTGGCAGGACTGGTACATCGGCTCGACCGCGCGCAATCGAGGTGTGCCGCAAGCGGTGCGGACGCTGACGCACACCTTCGCGTATAACGACCTCGATTCGCTGCGGGACTTGTTTGACCGGCATCCCGACGAGTTTGCCGCCGTGATCCTGGAGCCGATGAACGTCGCCGAGCCCGCGCCGGACTTTCTGCAGGGCGTGAAGGATCTGGCGCATCGGCATGGCGCTTTGCTCGTTTTTGACGAGACGATCACCGGGTTTCGTTACGAGATCGGCGGCGCGCAGCAGCGCTTCGGCGTCGTGCCGGATCTGGCGACGTTCGGCAAGGGGCTCGCCAACGGCTATCCGGTTTCGGCCGTCGCCGGCCGCGCCGAGCTGATGAAGGCGATGGAGGAGATTTTCTTCTCGTTCACGTTCGGCGGCGAGCTGCTGTCGCTCGCGGCGGCGCAGGCGACGCTGTCCAAACTGCGGCGCGAGCCGGTGATCGAGACGCTGAAGCGCCGCGGCGCGCGCGCGATGCACGGGCTGGAGGCACTGATCGACAGGCACGGCGCCGGCGGTTTCCTCGGCGTGGCGGGCGATGCGACCTGGTCGTTCGTGACGATCAAGGATGCGCCCCCGTACACGAGCTGGCAGATCAAGACGCTGTTCCTGCAGGAGATGTTCGCGCGCGGCGTGTTGACCCTCGGCACGCACAACCTGTGCTACGCGCACGGCGATGCGGAGATCGACCGCCTGCTTTCGGTCTATGGCGAGGTCGTGCCGCTGCTGGCCGATGCGGTAAAAAGCGGCCGCCTCGAAGCGCAATTGCGCTGCGCGCCGCTGGAACCGCTGTTCAAGGTGCGATGACCACGGTTGCGTTTCGTGTCGACGCAGACGAGCGCATCGGGCTGGGCCACGCGATGCGTTGCCTGGCACTGGCCGATGCGCTGCGCGCACGCGGCGCGACCACGGCCTTCGTCGCTGCAGCGCTGCCCGAGGCGACGGCTGCGGCCTTGCGCGCGCGCGGCCACGTGGTGCTGACGCCGGCGAATGCGGCCGGCGCACCGAGCGGCGGGCCGGACGGCGCGCTGGACGAGGCTGGGCAGCGCGCGGATGCCCTGGCCGCGCGGCAGGCGCTCGCGACGCTCGGAGCGCTCGACTGGATCGTCGTCGACCATTACGGCCTTGGCGTCGCCTGGGAGCGCGCGGCGGCAACCTTCGCACACCGGGTCGCGGTCATCGACGACAACGCGTGGCGCGCGCACGATTGCGATCTGCTGATCGACCACAACGTCTCGGCGCAATGGGCACAGTACAACAGTTTGTTGCCGCCGCGCGCGCTGCGGCTCATCGGTCCGCGCTTCGCGCTGCTGCGCCGCGAGTTCGAACGGCAGCGGGGCGTTGCACCACGTGCGCGCTCGGCGGTGTCCCGGTTGCTCGTTTCGTTCGGCGGCGCCGATCCGACGCGAGAGACGGAAAAGGCACTGCGCGCAATCTCGGCACCGGCGTTGGCACGGCTGGCAGCCGATGTCGTCGTCGGTGCGGCCAACCCGCGGGTGGCCGCGATCCGTGATCTTGCGAAACGGCGGCCGGCGACCCGGTTGCACGTCGATGCGGACGATATCCAGGGGATGATGGACCGTGCCGATCTGGCCATCGGCGCCGCGGGCGTCAGCGCGCTGGAGCGCTGCGCCAGGGGGCTGCCATCGGTCCTGATCGTCGTCGCGGACAATCAGATCCCGATTGCGCGGGCGCTCGCGCAGCGCGGTGCCGCGGTTTGCCTGGGCAGGTCGGCGGAGATCGACGAGCAGCGCCTGGCGCGGGCGGTGGAAGGGCTGGCCGCGATGCCGGACCTGCTGCAAACAATCGCGGGCAGGGCTGCGGACACGTGCGACGGCCATGGCGCGCGACGCGTGGCTGCGCGGATGATGTCGTTCGAGCTGCGGCTGCGGCCGGCCGCGCTGGCCGACCGCGACCGCATACTTGCCTGGCGCAATGACGAAGTGACGCGCCGCTTCTCGCTCGATGCTGCGCCGATCGATCCCGATCGGCATGCCGCATGGTTCGCGCAGCGCATGAACGACGGAAACGGTGCGCTTCTGATCGGCGAAGACGCGCACGGGCCCGTGGGGGTGCTGCGTTACGACGTGCAAGGCGCGACGGCGCGCGTTTCGGTGTACTTGGTGCCCGGCAGGCACGGCGAAGGGCTCGGCGCGCTGTTGCTGCATGCGGGGCATCGCTGGCTGTGTGCCAATCGACCGGCGGTGCGTGCGATCGACGCCGAGGTGTTGGCGGAAAATCATGCGTCGCGACTGGCTTTTGCCGAAGCGGGTTATCTGCCGCGGCACTTGGGGCTGCGGCATTTACTGCCGTCTCAGGAGTGACGATGTCCATCCGGATCGGACAGCAGCAGATCGGGCTCGATCATCCGCCCTTCGTCATCGCCGAGATGTCGGGCAACCACAAGGGCTCGCTCGAGCGGGCGCTCGCGATCGTCGACGCGGTTGCCGATGCCGGCGCGCAGGCGCTCAAGCTCCAAACCTACACCGCGGACACGATGACGCTGGATCTGGCCGAGCGCGAGTTCCTGATCGACGATCCGCAGAGCCTTTGGGCCGGGCGCACACTGTATGACCTGTATCGCGAGGCGCACACGCCGTGGGACTGGCACGCGCCCATCTTCGAGCGGGCGCGGCAGCGCGGGCTGGTGGCGTTTTCCACGCCGTTCGACGCCACGGCGGTGGATTTTCTCGAGTCGCTCGACGTGCCCTGCTTCAAGATCGCATCGTTCGAAAACGTCGATCTGCCGCTCATCCGCCGCGTCGCGGCCACCGGCAAGCCGTTGATCGTCTCGACCGGTCTGGCGACATTGGAGGAAATTGCCGATGCGGTCGCCGCCGCGCGCGATGCCGGCTGCCGCGACCTCGTGCTGCTAAAGTGCACGAGCGCCTACCCGGCGTCGCCGGCCGACAGCCATCTGCGAACGATTCCGCATCTGCGAGCCGCGTTCGATTGCGAGGTGGGACTGTCCGACCACACGCTCGGCAATGGCGCGGCGCTCGCGGCGATCGCGCTCGGCGCCACCGTCATCGAGAAGCACGTGACGCTGCGGCGCGCCGACGGTGGTGTCGACAGCGCGTTTTCGCTGGAGCCGCAGGAGCTGAAACAACTCGTCGAAGACGGCGAACGTGCGCGCCTGGCGCTGGGCAGCGTGCACTACGGACCGAGCGCCAACGAAGTCGGCTCGCTGCGCTTCCGCCGGTCGCTGTACGTCGTGCGGGATGTGCGGCGCGGCGAAGAATTGACACGGGAGAACGTGCGCGCGATCCGGCCCGGCCTTGGGCTGCCGCCAAAGCACCTCGAGCGGGTGCTTGGCCGGCGTGCGTCCCGGGACATCGCGGCGGGTACCGCGCTGGCTTGGGAGTTGATTGCCTGAGCGATTGCTCGATAGCGGAGATCCGATGAGGGAAGGCAATTCCGTACTCGTGACCGGCGGCGCCGGATTTCTCGGCTCGCACCTGTGCGAGCGGCTGCTCGGCGAGGGCCGCGAAGTCCTCTGCGTGGACAACTTCTTCACCGGCACGCGCCGCAACGTCGAGCACCTGCTCGGGCACCGGCACTTCGAGCTGCTGCGCCACGACGTCACGTTTCCGCTGTACGTCGAGACCGACCAGATCTACAACCTCGCCTGTCCCGCCAGCCCGATCCACTACCAGTACGACCCGGTGCAGACGACCAAGACCAGCGTGCACGGCGCGATCAACATGCTGGGGTTGGCCAAGCGGCTGCGCGCGCGCATCCTGCAGGCCTCGACCTCCGAGGTCTACGGCGACCCGGAAGTGCACCCGCAAACCGAGGACTACTGGGGCCGGGTCAACCCGATCGGCATCCGAAGCTGCTACGACGAAGGCAAACGCTGCGCCGAGACGCTGTTCTTCGACTACTGGCGCCAGCACCGGCTCGAGATCAAGGTCGTGCGCATCTTCAACACCTACGGGCCGCGCATGCATCCGAACGACGGCCGCGTGGTCAGCAACTTCGTGGTGCAGGCGCTGAAGGGGCAGGACCTCACGATTTACGGAACCGGCGAGCAGACGCGTTCCTTCTGCTATGTCGACGACATGATCGACGCGCTGGTTCGCATGATGGCCTCGCCGGCCGAATTCACCGGGCCGGTCAACGTCGGCAACCCGGTCGAGTTCACGATGCTGGAACTGGCGGAGATGGTCCTCAGGCTCGTCGGCGGCCGCTCGAAGCTCGTGTTCAAGCCGCTGCCCGAGGACGACCCGAAGCAGCGCCAGCCGGACATCACATTGGCGAAGAACAGGCTCGGCTGGCAGCCGAAAGTGGCGCTGGAAGACGGACTGAAGGAGACGATCGCGTACTTCCGGCGGTTGCTGGCGGGCTGAGGCGGCGATGCGACTTGGCTTCGCCTCGATTTATTCGTTCCGCCCGCACGTCGAACACAATGCCTTCCTCGCGCACCTGGCGCGCGAGGCCGGGCATGAGGTGCGCCATCTGACCTGTGACGCGCAACTGCCGAACTGCTACGCAAGGGCGCTGAAGGGCACGTCCAAGATCGTCGAGTGTCCGAAGTGCATCGCGGGCGGGGTGCGCTCGTTCGAGACATCCGGCGTGTCTGGGCTGCCGCGCGGGGCGGCCTCGCCGAGCGAGGACCGGGCGCACGAGTTCGCGTTCTCGAGCACGTGCACCGTCTTGCGCACCGAGCCGCGCGAGCAGTGGCTGTCGCCCGAGTTTCGGACGCTGCAGACGTCGCTCGCAGCGGCCGCCGCACGCGCGTACGCAGGTGCGCGTGCTTGGATCGAGCGCGAGCGCCTCGACGGCCTGATCTGCTTCAACGGGCGCTTCGAGGCGAACCGCGCGGTGATCGAGGCGGCCGCCGACGCCGGGATCCCGTACCTGACGGTGGAGCGCACCTGGTTCGGCGACGGCTTGCAGTTTGCGATCAACGACAACTGTCTCGACCTGAATCAGCTCGACCGGCTCAATGCGAGATTTCGTGATGCGCCGCTGTCGGCGCGGCAGGCGGCGCGGGTCGCGCGCCATCTGGCGGCTCGCTTTCTCCAGCGCAACGTCAATGAATGGCGCGCCTACAACCAGCAGGCACAACCCAAGCCGTGGCCAGCCGCTGGAGGCGGCGACGGACCGCGCGCGCTGATACTTCCAAGCAGCCGCAACGAGGTGGACGGTCATCCGCACTGGGCCCACGGCTGGTCCCAGTTGACCGACGGCCTGGACGCTGTGCTTGAGACGCTGGGCGCCGAACCTCGGCGCGCAGTCTTGCGCTGTCACCCGAACTGGGGCGAACGCATCGGCCGTCGCACGGGCGAACTGTCGGAGCGGTACTACGCCGATTGGGCGCGGCGGCGCGGCGTGCACTTGATCGACAGCCGCGACCGGGCGAGTACGTTCGATCTGATCGGTCAGGCCGATGTAGTCATCGTCACCGGCGGAAGCGCGGCATTCGAGGCCGGCGCGCTGGGCAAGCCGGTCGTTTCGCTCGCGCCATCCGCGTATCAGAACGCCGGCATCTGCACGACGGTGCTTTCTGCCGGGGATATCGCCCGGCTGGCGGCGGTCTTCGACGTTGCGCCGCTCGAACGCATCCGCCGTGCCTTGCGTTATGGCTACACGCATGTTTACCGCTTCAGCCAGTTCGTCGAGCATGTGCGGGCGGTCACGACCACGCGCTACCGCTACTACGAAGGTGCGGACGCCGCGCGGCTGGCGCGCATGCTCGATTCGGGTGAGGTCGAACCGGACGATCCCGCGACGGCCACTGACGCGACCGGCGAGGACGCCGTCGTGGCGCAGGTGCAGGCACGCGAGTGGGAGCGGCTGCTGGTCGCAGACGAACCGCTGCCTGCGCGCGAGACCGCGGTCCGCCGCCGCCCCGCGCTGCGCTGGATCGACGCGCTGCGGGAGCGATTTCCACTCGGTGATCGCTGACCATGCGCGCGACGATCGCCCGCGGCGTGGCGCACTTCTCGTACACGCCGCTGCTCGCGGCCGCAGCCGCCGTTTCGTTCGGCAAGCTGATCGTCTATGCGGGGCTGCTCGATGTCGCGCAGTTCGGCGCACTCGGGAAGATGCTGCTCGTGTCGACGCTGTTCGGAATGGTCGGTGGATTGGGTCTGTACCTCGTCGCGTCCCGCGACCTGCCGGCGCTGCTGGTTGTTGGCCGTGCGCGTCGCGCGGTCGCCTTGCTGCTGCAGAGCGCGTGGGTCACTACGCTGACGGCGGCCGTCGGACTTCTCGGTGCCTATCTCGGCATCGGACTTTTTGATCTGTCTTCGATCGAACTCGCTTTGGGCCTGTTGCACGGATGGATGCAGCAACTCTTCATGTTCATGGGTTTCGATAACCGCAGCCGTCTTGCCCTGGTCGACTACGCCCGCGACCTTCTCGTTCGGGCGCTGTTATGCGCGGGCGTAGGCGCCGCAGCGGCCGTGCTTGGCTCCGGGGCCGTCGGCATTATCCTGGCCGAGGCGGCGGCCACTGCGCTCGCCGTGGCATGGTTGACGCGCGGCGTCGTACGGCGCGCGCAGGTGCACTGGCGCTGGCTGCCGCGCCTTGCGACCCGTGGTCTGGTTCGGCTCCCCTGGCGGTCGTCATTCGTCCTGCTGACCGGCTCGCTCGTCGCGTTTGCCTCCTTCAATCTGGATCGCTGGATTGCGGCCGAGACGCTCGATCGCGAGGCGTTCGGCCAGTACGCCTTTGCATGGATTGCGCTGCTTGCGGCACAGTCGGTACAGATGCTCGTGAACTCCGGGCTGCTGCCTTTGCTCGCGCGCCGGTCGGCGATGGCGCAGGGAGGCGGCGCGGTAGGTTTGACTTTTCGAACATCGGCGGCGCTGCTTGCAGCGGCTTGCGTGGTCGGCGTCGTGGCAGGCGTCGCGGTGACACTCACGGTCGAGCGGACGCTGCCGAGGTACGCGGCCGCGCTGCCGCTGCTTCCACCGATCATCGCCGCAGCGGCGCTGCGCGCATCGGACTTCTGGTCCAGTTTGTTAATCGTGCAAAAGCGCGAAAACGAGCTGCTGGCCGTGCAGACATTCAGTGTCATCGTTTGCCTCGCAGGTTTTGCCTTGTGGACCCGACTGAACGGGGGGTCACCCGAGCCAATTGCGCTGGCTTGGCTCGCCTGTGCTACGGCCGCCCTGTCGCTCACTGCCAGCGCAGCGATCGCACTGGGTCGGCCGAGCACTTAGCGCGAAATACCGCTGCTTCCGGAAAGGGCTGCGTGCGGCGCGCGTAAACTTTCGGACGCTATACAACCAGCAGGAGTGTTGCCATGAGGCGCTGTACCAAGTGCGGCCTGCCCGAAACGCACGAGACGATATCGTTCGACGCGGATGGTGTCTGCAACATCTGCCGGCAGCACGAGTTCAAGCAGGAGTCGATCGACTGGGCGGCCAACAAGCGGGCGCTCGACGTGCTGATCGAGGAGTACCGCGGCAAGGGCGATTACGACTGCCTGGTGCCTTTTTCCGGCGGCAAGGACAGCACCTGGACCCTGTACTACCTGGTCAAGGAGTACGGCATCAAGCCACTGGTGGTGCGCTTCGATCACGGCTTCCTGCGGCCAAACCTGGAGGAGAACGTCAAGCGAACGCTGCGTCGGCTGGGCGTTGACTTCCTGAGCTTCACGCCGAACTGGAAGGTCGTGCAGAAACTGATGCTTCAGGCCTTCCTGGAGAAGGGGGACTTCTGCTGGCATTGCCATACCGGGATCTTTTCTTATCCGATGTGGATCGCGATCGAGAAGAAGGTCCCGTTGATCTTCTGGGGCGAGCCATCGGCCGAGTACACGGCCTACTTCAGCTACGACCAGGCCGAGGAAGTCGACGAAAAGCGCTTCAACCGGTACGTCAACCTGGGGATCAGCGCCGAAGATATGTACGTGCGGCTGGGGGGCACGGTCGACATGCGCGACCTCAAACCCTACTCGTATCCTCCGCTGCGCGAACTGCGCAAGCTGAACTATCGCTCGGTCTGCCTCGGTTCGTTCATTCCCTGGGACGTCAAGAAGCAGGCCGAGATCATCGAGCGCGAGCTGGGCTGGCAGGGCGACGACGTCGAGAACGTTCCTCCGCAGTACCGCTACGAGAAGATCGAGTGTTACATGCAGGGCGTGCGCGACTACATCAAGTACATCAAGCGCGGGTACTCGCGGCCGTCGCACCTCGTCGCGCTCGACGTCCGTAACGGCCGGATGACCAAGGAGCAGGGGCAGGCGCTAGTGCACGGTTACGAGGGAAGGCGTCCGCCGAGCCTGGACCTGTTCCTCGATTTCGTGGGCCTGACCGAAGCGGAGTTTCTCGAGATCGCGATGAGCCACCAGGTGTCGCCGTACCGCCACGATCCGGCAAAGACGCAACCGGGCAAGAGGCTGCATGATTACGCCGTGTGGAGCCGCGAAGGGCCGATGCCGCGCGTCGACGCGGACGAAATACTCAAGCGCTGGCGCGCGCGCAAGAAGGAAGCGGCCTGATGGGTGTGGCGCCGCGCTGGGTGGTCGGCATCGTCGACTACCGTGCAGGCAACGTCCGCTCGATCGCGAACGCGTTCGACCATCTTGGCTGCGACGTCGAGATCGTCACGCGTGACGCTGACCTCGGTCCGGTGACGCATCTGGTATTGCCCGGCGTCGGTGCCTTCGGTCACTGCGCGGAAAACTTGCGCGCGAGCGGCTTGCTGCCCTCGATCGCGCACTGGGCGCTGGAAGCGAAGCGGCCGCTGCTGGGAATCTGTGTCGGCATGCAGTTGCTCGCCGAGACTGGAGAGGAACTGGGCGAGCACGAAGGGCTCGGGTGGATCCGCGGGCGCGTTCGGCGTCTGCCGGTGGCGGAGGGCGTCCGGCTGCCGCACGTTGGATGGAACACGGTTCGCTTCGTCAAAGCCGTCGCAGGCTATGCGGCAGGACAGACCGAGGACTTCTACTTCGATCACACCTACGGCTTCTTCTGCGACGATCCCGCTGACGTCGCCGCCGAATGCACGCACGGTGCGACATTCGCGGCGGCCGTGCGGCACGCAAACATTCTTGCGGTGCAGTTCCACCCGGAAAAGAGCCAGGAGGCGGGCCTGCGCTTTCTGGCTGGCTTTCTCGCGTCGACGTGACACCGTGGTCAAAAAACGCCTGATTCCGAAACTGCTGCTGAAGAAACGCCGGCTCGGCGCCTCGGAACGCATGGTGCTTGTAACCACGCGCAGCTACGAGCAGGTCGTCGAAGTCGGTGATCCGGTGTCGCAGGCAAAGATCTACGAGGCACAGTTCGCCGACGAGCTGATCTTCCTGAACATCGATTCGTCGCCGATCGACCCGAAGGCGCCTCTGCTCGACGTGCTGCGGCAGGCGGCGTCCGAAACGTTCATGCCGATCGCGGTCGGCGGAGGCGTGCGGACGACCGAGGACTTCGAGCTGCTGCTTGCCAACGGTGCCGACAAGGTGTGCGTGAACAGCGCTGCCGTGACCGATCCGTCGCTGATCGAGAGGGCGGCCGCGATGTTCGGCGCGCAGTGCGTCGTCGTGAGCATCGACTACCGGCGCGATGCCCAGGGTCTGCGCGTATTCGTCGACGGCGGGCGGACACCGACCCTGCTCGACCCGGTCGAGTGGGCGATTCGGGTAGCGGCGCTCGGTGCGGGCGAGATCCTTCTGACCGACATCGCGCGTGACGGCAGCGGCGCCGGGCTCGATGTGCCGACGATCCGCAGCGTGGCCGAGCGCGTCTCGGTGCCGGTGATTGCGTCGGGCGGATGTGGGCTCGCGCAGCACTTCGTCGAAGGATTCGTCGACGGACACGCCGAGGCGGTCGCCGCAGGCACGTTCTTCTGCTTTCGCGATCAGAACCCCATGCAAACTCGCGCGCACGTGCGCAACGCGGGCGTGCCGATCCGGGTCAAGACTTGATGCGTGTACAGCAGAATGTCGAGCTGAGGCTGGGTGAGGTCGAGCTGTTCGGACTCGAGGCCGACGGCGTGACCGACCAGTACGTCGCCTGGCTCAACGATTCGACAGTGAACCGTTTCCTAGAATCGCGCTTCGTCCGCCACACGCTGGAAAGCACGCAGCGCTTCGTGCGCGAGGTCGTGCAGAGCGAAGACTCGGTGCTGTTCGGCATTCGCTTCGTTCCTGATGCCCGTCACGTGGGCAATATCAAGCTCGGGCCGATCGATTTCCACCATCTGCGCGCGGAGATCGGCCTGCTGATCGGTGACCGGACGCTCTGGGGACGCGGCATTGCGGCATGCGCGATCGAACTGGCGACCCGCTACGCTTTCGAATCGCTCGGGCTGGTCAAGGTGACGGCGGGCTGCTACGCGAGCAACGTCGGCAGCAGACGGGCGTTCGAGAAGGCGGGCTTCGTGGTCGAGGCGGTTCGTCGGCGGCACTTCCTCATGGATGGCGCATTCGAGGACGCGCTTCTGCTCGCGCGCTGGGCCGAATGAAGCTTTCGCTGCGACCTGGGGCCGGATTGATCCGGCGCACAGCGCCAGTATGTCTCACGCGATGAGTTCAACCCCCTCGCGTTTCAGCACGCCAACGAACGGATCCCCCTCGCGCTCGCGCCGGCGCCAGTCTTCCTCGCGCCAGCCGATCGGCTCCACTTCGGGCGCGATCTCGCGTACGGAAAACAGCAGGTCCAGCCGCGCGCGCAGGTCGGCCGGCAGCTCGTCGCTGACGATCAGAAGGTCGGTGTCGCTTTCCGCGGTGAAGTCGCCGCGCCCGACCGACCCGAACACGATGGCGCGGAAATTGACGAGCCCCAGTGCGGCAAGGTAACGCCGCACCCGTTCCAGTCGCTCTTCGCGATCACGGGGGTCAGCGGGCAGCGAGATCATCGAGCCAGTCCAGGATGCGGCGCGCGCAGTCCAGTGCCGCGTCGGCATCGACAGACGTGTAGTAGTCCATCGGTGCGCCGGCGTCGTACGCGTCCGGATAGCGCGCGGGGATGTAGACCTTGTCGAGTGACCTTGCGCAGTCGACGAGCGCGTCCGGCGGCGCAGCACCCACTTCGCCGAGCAGCCGGACGATCGAGTGACCGGTCGCGTAGTGCGCAGTGGCGCGGACGTAGCCCTTGACTGCCAGTTCGGCCGCTTGGTGCGCCTTGAAGCAGGCCCAGTCGAAGGCGCCGTGCGCGTGATCGCCTTGCGCCGACTGCAGCGTGTGCGCGGCCTGGCGGCGGTAACGTTCCCACTCTTCGCGCTTCATCGTGTATCGCGCCGGATGACGATGCGATTGTAGGCCGCTCGAGCCGGAGCACGTTTGCACGGCGTGCCGGGCCCCAGCCAGGGGCAGCGATGTCGGCGCCGCGCGGCACTGGAGATTCCTCGCCTTCGGCTCGGAATGACAAGGAGGTGGTGGCTCGGAATGACGATGCAGTGGTGGCTCGGAATGCCGATGAAGTGACGACTCGGAATGAAACCGAGGGCGGGTCCGGGAAGCTGACGGCGCTGTCATCCCGACCCCGGCTTCAGAGCCGGGGGAGGGATCTCGGCGTTGCGAGGGGATGAGATTCCTCGCCTTCGGCTCGGAATGACAAGGCGGTGGCGGCTCGGAATGACGATGCAGTGGTGGCTCGGAATGCCGATGAAGTGACGACTCGG
>CAZIJU010000016.1:39983-44652 GCA_964539745.1 uncultured Burkholderiaceae bacterium
GATCTCGGCGTTGCGAGGGGATGAGATTCCTCGCCTTCGGCTCGGAATGACAAGGAGGTGGCGGCTCGGAATGACGATGCAGTGGCGGCTCGGAATGACAAGGAGGTGGCGGCTCGGAATGACGATGAAGTGGCGGTTCGGAATGACAAGGAGGTGACGGCTCGGAGTGACAAGAAGTGACGGCTCGGAATGACAAGAAGTGGCGGCTCGCAGTGACAATGAGTCGACGCTCGGAGCGAAAGCGAGGTTGCAGTTCGTCGCGAGCGGCGCGGGCCGCGGCGGATCAGTCGACAAGCCCCATCTTGCGCCCATACGCGATGTTGGCCTGCAGGAAGCCCTGTTTGGAGCCGCAGTCATAGCGGGTGCCCTCGAAGCGACGGGCGATGACTTCGCCGCGGGCCACGCGGCGCGCGATCGCGTCGGTCAACTGGATCTCGCCGCCGCGGCCGCGCGGGGTCGTCGCCAGCTCGGTGAAGATCTCGGGGCGGAGCACGTAGCGGCCGACGACGGCGAGGGTGGACGGCGCTTCGTCCGGGCTGGGCTTTTCGACGATGCGCGTGACGCGCTCCTCGTGCTTGTTCATCGCTTCGGCCGCGACGATGCCGTACTTGGACGTGTCTTCGCGCGGCACGTCCTCGACGGCGAGCACCGAGGCGCCGGTGCGGCGCCAGCTTTCGACGAGCTGCGCGGTGACGCCCGGATTCGCGTCGATCAGGTCGTCGGCGAGGATCACCGCGAACGGCTCGTCGCCGACCACCTGCTCGGCGCACAGTACCGCGTGGCCCAGCCCCAGCGGCTCGGGCTGTCGCACGTAGACGAAGTTCACCCCGCGCGGAGTGGCCGACAGCAGCAGCTCGAGCAGATCGTGCTTGCGCTGTGCGTCGAGGATCTGCTCCAGTTCGGGGCTGCGGTCGAAGTGGTCCTCGATCGCGCGCTTGCCGCGCCCGGTGACGAAGATCATCTGCTCGATGCCGGCGGCCGCCGCCTCCTCCACGGCGTACTGGATCAGCGGCTTGTCCACCACCGGCAGCATTTCCTTCGGCATCGCCTTGGTCGCCGGCAAGAAGCGCGTGCCCAGACCCGCCACCGGAAACACCGCCTTGCGGACCCGATTCGTCGTCACGGCGATTCTCCTTTCATGTCGTTCGCAGGCGCTGCGCAAGCAGCCGCTTGCCGATTTCGACACCCCACTGGTCGAAGCTGTTGACGTTCCACACCACACCTTGCACGAACGTGCGGTGCTCGTAGGTGGCAAGCAGCGCGCCGAGCGAAAGCGCATCGATGCGCGGCAGCGCCACGAACGTGCTCGGCCGGTTGCCCGGCGCCTGTGCGTAGCTCGCGGTCGGTCGGTGCGCGGCATCGAGCACGCGGTCGCCGCAGGCGAGCGCATCGGCCTGCGCGAGCGCGTTCTGAAAGAGCAGCCGCTCGCGATCGTTCGGCGAATCGGCAAACGCCGCGCACGTGACGAAGTCCACCGGCGACCAGTGCGTGCCCTGGTGCAGGAGCTGGAACACGCTGTGCTGCGCGGTCGTTCCGACCTCGCCCCAGACGATCGGCGCGGTGTCGTAGTCGAGCGGTCGGCCCTCGCGGTCGACGCGCTTGCCGTTGCTCTCCATCTCGAGCTGTTGCAGGTACGCCGGCAGATGGCGCAGGCGCTGCGCATACGGCATGACCGCGCGCGTGTTCACACCCCAGAAATTCACGTACCACACGCCGAGCAGCGCGAGCTGAACCGGCACGTTGCGCGCAAGCGGCGCTTCGGCGAAGTGCGCGTCGGCCGCGGCCGCACCAGCCAGCAACTGCTCGAACGCGGCGCGCCCGTGCGCGATCGCGATCGGCAGCCCGCACGCGGACCACACCGAGTAGCGCCCGCCGACCCAATCGGCAAACGTGAAGATCCGCTCATCCGGCACGCCGAACTGCCGCGCGCGCGCAGGCTGCGAAGTGACGGCCGCGAGGTGCTTCGAGACATCGAGCGCCGGAGCACGCGCGCGCATCCAGGCGAGTGCGGCGCGCGCGTTCTCCAGCGTCTCGAGTGTGGTGAAGCTCTTGGAGATCACGACGACGAGCGTGGACTCGGGCCGCGCGCCGGCGAGCGCTTCGTCGAGCTCGACCGGATCGATGTTCGCGACGAAGCAAACCGCGGGCCCGCTCGCCGGCTCGCCCAACGCATACGTCACCAGGCGCGGGCCGAGGTCCGAGCCCCCGATGCCCAGGCACACCACGCGTTCGATCGCCTGCCCCGTCGCCCCGCGCACGCTCCCTGCCCGCAGCGCCTCCGCGAACTCCAAAAAATTGGGGTCAGACACCATTTTTTTCGTCTCGGAAAATGGTGTCTGACCCCATTTTCTGAGGGAGGTGTGCCAGGCGGCGCGGTTTTCGGTGGTGTTGATCGGCTCGCCGGCGAACAGGCGATCGCGCCAGCGTTCGACCTCGCAGGCGCGCGCCAGATCGGTCAGCAGCGCGCGCGTTTCGTCGGTGGCGCGGTGGCGCGACAGGTCGAAGGTGAGGCCCGCCGCTACGAGCGACCAGCGTTGCGCGCGCGTCGCGTCGGCGGCGAGTGCGTCGCCGATGTGAAACGCGTCGAGTGCGGCGCGATGCGCGGCGAGCGCGCGCCAGGCTGGGAGTGCGGTGCGCGAGGCCACGCGCGTCACCCGCCCGCGCGGCCGTATTTGTCGTCGAAGCGGACGATGTCGTCCTCGCCGACGTAGTCGCCGCACTGCACTTCGATCATCACCAGCGGCACCTTGCCCGGATTTTCGAGACGATGTTTCGCGCCGACCGGCACGTAGGTCGATTCGTTCGGCGCGATGAGGGCGTCGCGACCGTCGATCGCGACCTTCGCGGTGCCGCTGACGACGACCCAGTGCTCGCTGCGGTGGTGGTGCATCTGCAGCGACAGCGACGCCCCCGGCTTGACTTCGATCCGCTTGATCTTGAAGCGCGGCCCCTCCTGCAGCGTCGTGTACGTGCCCCACGGTCGCGCGACGGTGCGATGCAGCTTGTGCGCCTCGTGGCCGCGGCGCTTCAGTTCCGCGACGACTTCCTTCACGCGCTGCGTGGCGTTGCGGTCGCAGACGAGCAGCGCGTCGGCGGTGTCGACGACGACCACGTCCGTGAGCCCCACCGCGGCGACGAGCCGGTCTTCGCTCTGAACGTGCGTGTTGCGGCAGTCGGCGAGCAGCACGTCGCCGCTCGTGGTGTTGCCCTGCGCGTCGGCGTCGAACTCCTGCGCGACCGCCTTCCACGAGCCGATGTCGCTCCAGCCGAAGTCGCCGGCGAGCACGGCCACGCCGTCGGCTTTCTCCATCACCGCGTAGTCGATCGAGATGTCGGGCGACTGCGCGAACGAAGCCTTGTCGAGTTCGAGCCGTTGCGCCGACTTGGCCTCGTGCGTGGCCTGGCTCACGGCGCGGCGCGCGGCGGCGAGCACGTCCGGCGCATGCGTGCCGAGCGCGGCGAGGATCGTCGCCGGCGTGAAGCAGAACATGCCGCTGTTCCACAGATAGTTGCCGGCGGCCAGATAGGCGGCCGCGGTGGCGGCATCGGGCTTTTCGACGAAGCGCCGGACGATCGCCGCTTCGTCGCCGGCGGGCGGCGTATCGCATTCGATGTAGCCGAAGCCCGTCTCGGGCATCGTCGGCCGGATGCCGAACAGCACGATCCGGCCGGCGCGCGCCAGTTCGGCCGCGCGCGCGGCGGCCTGCGCAAAGCGCGCTTCGTCCTGGATCAGATGGTCGGCGGGCAGAACGAGCATCGGCTCGTCGCGCAGACCGTTGGCTTCGGCCCACAGCGCGGCCGCCGCGATCGCCGGCGCGGTGTTGCGGCCGATCGGCTCCAGCAGAAGCTGTAGCGTCGCGGGCGCGCCCGCGCGCATCGATTCGACCTCTTCGGAGGTGCGGAAGCTGTACTCCTTGTTCGTGACGATCACGCAGCCCTGCGCGCCGGCACGCACCGCGCGCGCGACCGTGCGCTGCAGTAGCGAGGGGCCGTCGCCGATGCGCATGAAGGGCTTCGGAAGCGCTTCGCGCGACACCGGCCACAACCGCGTGCCCGAACCGCCGGAGAGGATCACTGCAAGCATCGGAGAACAGTTCCTGTCGAAATCGTAGGCCTTGGGCACACCGTCTGGTAACCGTGCTCACCTACCGAGCATTACGAATCTTCGTGACATCGGGCAGCGGGCAGACACGCGTTGCCCACGCGCCTCTTCGTTCCGGACCCGCACTTTTCGTCGTTCCGGGCCTACACGGCCTGTCATCCTGAGCCCGTACCGCCTGTGATTCTGAGCCCCCACCGACTCTCACTCCGAGCTCCCACCGCCCGTCATTCCGAGCTCCCACCACCTCTCATGCCGAGCTTCCACCGCCCGTCATTCCGAACTCCCACCGCCCGTCATTCCGAACTCCCACCGCCTGTCATTCCGAAGCCCTACCCCTTGTCATTCCGAGCCGAAGGCGAGGAATCTCAACCGCTGCCAAGGCCGAGATCCCTCCCCCGGCCTGCAGCCGGGGTCGGGATGACGAAACCGGCGGTGGCAGCGGACAAATGCACATGCGGGCGGCGTGTCACGAAGCTGGGTAACACTCAAGTCATTCCGCGCCCCCACTCCCCGTCATTCCGAAGCCCTACCCCTTGTCATTCCGAGCCGAAGGCGAGGAATCTCAAC
>CAZIJU010000016.1:44752-50463 GCA_964539745.1 uncultured Burkholderiaceae bacterium
CGCTGCCAAGGCCGAGATCCCTCCCGCGGCCTGCAGCCGGGGTCGGGATGACGAAACCGGCGGTGGCGGCGGACAAATGTACATGCGCGGCGGCGTGTCACGAGCTTGAGTAACACTCAATCGTCGGGGCACTTGCAAACGTTGTGGTTTGCGTCCGCCGTGCGCACGGCGCGCTGCGACGCGACGGCCGGCCGGTCGGATTATCGCCGAGACGGCCGCGCCGCACGCCTCGGCGGCGCGCCGGCCCGACGAGCGTCGTGCGTAGAATCCCCGGCGGTCAACGCGCCACAGGATCCGCTTCATGCACCCCGCGATCGACCCGTCGATCTTCAAGGCCTACGACATCCGCGGGATCGTCGACCGCACGCTGACCGCGGAGTCGGTGCGCGCGATCGGCGCCGCGCTGGGAGCCGAGGCGTCCGCGCGCGGCGTGCGCGAGATCGCGGTCGGGCGCGACGGGCGCCTTTCCGGCCCGCGGCTGCGCGATGCGCTGGTCGAGGGCATTCGCGGCACCGGCATCGCGGTCGTCGACGTCGACATGGTCACCACGCCGATGCTGTACTTCGCGACGTTTCATCTCGGAACGGGTTCCGGCGTGTCGATCACCGGCAGCCACAATCCGCCGGAGTACAACGGGCTGAAGCTCGTTCTCGCCGGCGCGGCGCTGTACGGCGAGGGGCTCCAGAAGCTGCGCCAGCGGATCGCCGCAGGCGACCTCGTGCGCGCGAGCACGCCGGGCGCGCTGCGCCGCGCCGACGTGGCCGATGCGTACGTCGCGCGCATCGCCGGCGACGTGAAGCTCGCCCGACCGATGAAGATCGCGATCGACTGCGGCAACGGCGTGGCGGGCGCGTTCGCACCGAAGCTATTCCGCGCGCTCGGTTGCGAAGTGATCGAACTGTTCTGCGACGTCGACGGCACGTTTCCCAACCATCATCCCGACCCCGCGCACCCGGAGAATCTGCAGGACTTGATCCGCTGCCTGCGCGAAACCGACGCCGAACTGGGCTTCGCGTTCGATGGCGACGGCGACCGTCTCGGCGTGGTCACCAAGGACGGCCGCATCATCTGGCCCGACCGGCAGATGATGCTGTTCGCGCAGGGCGTGCTCGCCGACGTGCCGGGCGCGGAGGTGATCTTCGACGTCAAGTGCTCGCGCAAGCTCGCGCAGGTGATCCGTGCGCACGGCGGGCGGCCGACGATGTGGCGCACCGGGCATTCGCTGATCAAGGCCAAGCTCGCCGAAACCGGCGCGCCGCTCGCCGGCGAGATGAGCGGGCATATCTTCTTCAAGCACCGCTGGTACGGCTTCGACGACGGGTTGTACGCGGGCGCGCGGCTGCTCGAGCTGCTGTCCCGCACGGCCGATCCGAGCGCCACGCTCAACGCGCTGCCCGATGCGGTCGCCACCCCCGAGCTGCACGTGAAGACCACCGAGGGCGAGAACTTCACGCTCGTCGAGCGGCTCAAGCGCGAGGCGCGGTTCGACGGTGCGACCGAGGTAATCACGATCGACGGCGTGCGCGTCGAATATCCCGACGGCTTCGGGCTGGCGCGGCCGTCGAACACCACACCCGTGGTCGTGCTGCGCTTCGAGGCCGATTCGCCGCAGGCGCTGGCGCGCATCCAGTCCGACTTTCGCCGCGCTCTGCTCGCGGTCAAGCCGGACGCGCAACTGCCGTTCTGAGCGCGGCGCCGCGCGGCGCCTTCAGACCGATGCCCGAACCGCTGCGCGTGCTGATCGTCAAGACCTCGTCGATGGGCGACGTCGTGCACGCGCTGCCGATGGTCTCCGACATCGCGCGCGCGCATCCGGGCGCGACGATCGACTGGGTCGCCGAAGAAGGCTTCGCGGCGATCCCGCGGCTGCATCCCGCAGTCGCGCGCGTGATCCCGGTCGCGGTGCGGCGCTGGCGCGCTCGCCTCGCGTCGCCCGGCACCTGGCGCGAATGGCGCGCGGCCGCCGCCGCGCTGCGCATGCAGCCTTACGACCGCATCGTCGACTGCCAGGGGCTCGTCAAGAGTGCGTGGCTCGCGCGGCGCGCGCGCGGGCAGCTCGCGGGGCCCGACGCGGCCTCGGCACGCGAGCGGCTCGCGGCGTGCTTCTACGACCAGCGCATCGGCGTGCCGCAGGCGCTGCATGCGATCGAACGCAATCGACGGATCGGCGCGGCCGCGCTCGGTTACGCACCGGATGGGCCGCCGCGCTTTGGCCTGAAGCCGCCCGCCGTCGAAGGCGAGCTCGCCGCGCTCGCCGGGCAGCGCCCGTATGCCGCGCTGCTCACCAACGCCAGCCGTGCGACGAAGCTGTGGCCCGACGCGCGCTGGGCCGAGGTCGAGGCGTGGCTCGCGGCGCGCGGGCTGCGTTCGCTGCTGTTCTGGGGATCGGACGAGGAGGGCGTGCGCACCTGTGCGCGCGCGGCGGGCATGCGCGACGCCGAGGTCGCGCCGCGTGCTTCGCTCGATGCGATCGCCGCGGTGCTCGCCGGCGCGCGCGTCGCGGTTGGGCTCGACACGGGGTTGTCGCATCTGGCCGCCGCCGTGGGCGCGCCGACCGTCGGCATCTACTGCGACTACGACCCGGCGCTCGTCGGCATCACGGGCGATGCGCCGTGCGAGAGCCTGGGCGGCGTGGGCCAAGTGCCGGGCGCCGACCAAGTCATCGCCGCGATCGAACGCGTGCTGGCGGCCGCCGCTGCGCGATGAGCGAACGCGCGGCGCGTCGGCTGTACTCGGTGGCGTGGATCGCGGCCTTGCCGCTGGCGGCTGCGTATCTGCTCTGGCGCAGCCTGCGCCAGCGCGAGTATCTGGCGCACTGGGGCGAGCGGTTCCTCGGCCGCGGACCGCGCGTCGAAGGCAGCGGGCCCGTCGCCTGGGTGCACGCGGTATCGGTCGGCGAGACACGCGCCGCGCAGCCGTTGATCGAGCAGCTCGCGCAGGCGCATCCCGAACTGCGCATTGTGCTGACGCACATGACGCCGACCGGACGCGCGGTCGGCGAGGGGATCGCGCGCGCGCTTGCGGGTCGCGTCGTGCAGCGCTACCTGCCGTACGACCTGCCGTTCGCGGTGCGGCGCTTCCTGCGCGAAGCGCGGCCGCGTGTGGGCATCGTGCTCGAAACGGAGGTCTGGCCGAACCTGCTCTTCGCCGCTCGCGATGCGGGCGTGCCGCTGCTGCTCGTCAACGCGCGGCTGTCGGCGAAGTCGCTCGCCAAGGCGCAGCGCTGGCGCACGCTCGCGCGCGCGGCCGCCGCGTCCTTCGCGCGCATCGCCGCGCAAACCGCCGCCGATCGCGATCGCATCGCGCAACTGTACGGCGGGCCGATCGAGGTGATCGGCAATCTCAAGTTCGATCTCGCGCCGTCCGAGGCGCTACTGCAGAAAGGCAAGGCGCTGCGCGCGCGCCTCGGCGCCCGTCCCGTGTGGCTTTTCGCGAGCACCCGCGAAGGCGAAGAGCCGCTTCTCCTCGACGCACTCAAGAAAATGGGGTCAGACACCAATTTCCGAGAAATGGCGTCTGACCCCATTTTTTTGGTGGTGCCGCGGCATCCGCAGCGGTTCGACGAGGTGGCGGGGTTGCTGGCTGCGAGCGGATTGCGCATCGCTCGGCGATCGGCGTTCGCGGCGACGTGGCCCGATCGGATCGATGCGGACGCGCTGCTGGGCGACTCGATGGGCGAGATGGCGATGTACTTCGCGGCGGCGGATGTGGCGCTGATCGGAGGCAGCCTGAAGCCGCTCGGGGGGCAGAACCTGATCGAAGCCTGCGCGTGCGGCTGCCCCGTCGTCGTCGGGCCGCACATGTTCAATTTCGAGCAGGCCACGCGCGACGCGCTGGATGCGGGCGCCGCCGTTCAGGTCGGAGACGCGGCAGCCGCGCTGCGAGCGATGGCAGAACTCACGTCCGACCGCGCGCGGCTCGAATCGATGCGCGCCGCCGCACTGCGTTTCGCAAGTGCGCATCGCGGCGCAACGGCCCGTGCCGTCGCGATCGTCGAGCAGTGGCTCGGCCAGAAATAGAGGTCCCAAAAAATCGGGGTCAGACACCATTTTTCGGAAATTGGTGTCTGACCCCATTCTCTAAGGGTGGCTCAGCGGGCGAGCAGCGCGTTGATCGCTTCGAGGTCCTTTTCGTCGAGCGCGCCGGCGGCGGACTTCAGCCGCAGTCCGTTGACGAGGAAGTCGTAGCGCGCTTTTTTCAGGTCGCGCTGCGTGTTGAACAACTGCGTCTGCGCGTTGAGCACGTCGAGGTTGATCCGGACGCCGACCTGGTAGCCGAGTTGCGTCGAATCGAGCTGGCTCTTGGCCGACACTTCGGCGGATTCCAGCGCGCGCACCTGGGCGAGACCGAAGTCGACGCCGGTGTACGCTTGGCGCGCGCCCTGCGCGGCGTTGCGGCGCGCCGACTCGAGGTCGAAGCGCGCACGCTCTTCGTTGGCGAGCGCCTCGCGCACGCGGCTCTGGATCAGGCCGCCGGCGTAGATCGGGATGTTCAACTGCACGCCGATGCGCGAGTCGCGCAACGTGTTCGACGCATCCGACGTGAGGCTGCCGCTCGTGCGCGACTGGCTGACCGAGGCCGCGAGATCGAGCGTCGGGTAGTGCCCGTGCCGGCTGCGCGTCGTCTCGATCCGCGCGATCTCGGCGGCCGCGCGCGCGATCGACACGCCGTAGCTCGCTTCCTCGGCGCGCTTGGCCCACGCTTCGACGTCGGCCGGCTGCGGCGGCGTGAGCTGCGGCGCATCGCGCAGCGGCAACAGGCTGTCGCCGGCGTCGCGGCCGATGATCGCGCGCAGCGCGTTGCGCTTGACGATCAGGTCGCCGCGCGCCACCGCTTCCTGCGCGGCAATCTGATCGAAGCGCGCCTGCGCCTCGTGCGTGTCGACGATCGTCTTGGTGCCGACCTCGAACTCGCGCCGCGCCTGCGCGAGCTGCTCGGCGGTGGCTTTCTTGCTCGCTTCCAGTGCGGTAAGCGCGTCCTGCGCGGCGAGCACGTCGAAGTACGCCTGCGTGACGCGCAGGATCAGGTCCTGCCGCGCCTGCGCGAGCTGCGCGTCGGCGGATTGCACCGCGAGCTTCGCCTGCGACAGCGCATCCCAGTTCTGCGGACGGTACAGCGGCATCGTCAGCTGCAGCGACGGCCCCCACGCGTTGAACGAATTCGATACGTTCGGCGTCGAGGAGTCCTGCCAGATCTGGTTGTAGCCGACGCTCGCGCCGACGTTCGGCAGCAGCGCCGAGCGCGCCTGCGGCTCGCGCTCCCGCGCGGCCTGGTTGGCGAAGCGCGCCGACGCGTAGACCGGGTCGTTGGCGAGTGCGTCGCGATAGATCGACAGCAGATCGCTCTTCTGCGCGGCGGCGCCGCCCGCGGCGAGCAGCAGCGAAGCGGCGATCGCCACCGCGAGGGCCTTCTTGCTTGTCTTGTGCATCACGCTTTCTCCGCCCGAGGGGTTGAGGTTTGAGCTAGGGTCTGTTGGCATATGGATCGGGTCTGCGGCGGGTCGGATCGGGTCGCAGGGCCAGGCGCGGCGAGGGGACCATTGGCCGCAGCCAAGGCCCCGAGCCGCAACGCCGCCATGCGGCCCAAGGCGGCCCGCCCCGCAGGGTGATCCCCGCCGTCGGCCCCATGGGCGCGCGGCGCTTTCGCCGCGCTTTCACGCAACCGCCTTGGTGCGACCCGCCGGCGGCGGCGGGGATCACGCGGACCTGAGG
>CAZIJU010000017.1:0-49487 GCA_964539745.1 uncultured Burkholderiaceae bacterium
CCCGAAGCGCAGCGGAGGGACGAGCGGATCGCCATGAGGCGAGACGCGAGCAATCCCGCTCTCTCCGCCAAGAACAAACGGCCCCTGCGGGTTCGTTCGTGTCCACGCAAGGTCCGCGTCAGCCTGATCTGGACGTCCGTGCGGCTGCTTCGTCGGCGAGGAAAGTGACGACGTGGTCCGCATCGAGCCGGATGCCGATGCGCTCGCCGATCGCGTGGTCGTGGTGGCTCGGTACCAGTGCGAGTACTTCGCGGCCGCTCGCCAGCCGCAGCGTGTAGACGAAGTCGCCGCCGCGAAAGACCTTTCGGACGACCTCGGCCGTCATCGGGCTGGCGTCGTCGTGCACGACGTCGTCGGGACGCAGCAGCACGTCGACATGGCAGCCTCGACCGCAGACGTCGCAGCCGCGCGCGTCGCACGGCAGCGGGATATCGCCGCGCAACTCGCCGAGTTCGATCGCCACACGCTCCGAATTCAGCACCTTGGCCGGCAGAAACACGCCCTCGCCGATGAAGTCGGCGACGTAGCGGCTCGCGGGCCGGTGGTACAGCTCGTACGGGCGGTCCCACTGCTCGAGCCGGCCGTGGTTCATCACGCCGACGCGGTCGGCGATCGCGAACGCCTCCTGCTGATCGTGCGTGACGAGGATCGCCGACGTATTGCTCGCTTTCAGGATCTGCCGCACCTCTGCGCCGAGCCGCGCGCGCAGATCGACGTCGAGGTTGGAGATCGGTTCGTCCATCAGCAGCAGCTTCGGCGCCGGTGCGAGCGCGCGCGCGAGCGCGACGCGTTGCTGCTGGCCGCCGGACAACTCGTGCGGATACTTGCGCGCGTACGCGGCGAGCCCCACGAGATCCAGCATCTCGCGGATGCGTGCGCGGCGTGCGGCGGCGGGGCCGGTGCGCAGCCCGAAGCCGACGTTGTCGTCGACGCGCAGGTGCGGAAACAGCGCGTAGTCCTGAAACACCAGTCCGACGCCGCGGCGCTCGGGGGCGATGCTGAACGACCCAGTGGCCACCGTCACGCCATCGATGGCGATCAGCCCGCGCTCGATCGGCACGAAACCCGCGATCGCGCGCAGCAGTGTGGTCTTGCCGCAGCCCGAGGCGCCGACGATGCAGCCGATCTCGCCGTGCGCCAGGTCGAGCGCGAGCGCGTCGAGCACGCACGCGCCGGCCCCGCGGTAGACCACCCGCAGGTCCTCGATGTGCAGCACGTTCGGCGCGGTCATGGTGGCGCGGCGTCGTCGATCGTCTCTTCCGCGGCAATTCTAGCGCGGATGCATATAATTCTCATTTGCATTTGCGACCCTTTGATGCCGTTGCCGCCGCGGTCATCGAGCGATGCGGGGTCGTACGAAAGGGCTTCCGTTTGACCGCTGTCTCGGCCGAAACGCGCGCGTCGCCGCGGAGAACGTCCGCCGCGGGCGCCAGCGCGCCCGCGCTGGTGCTGTCCGCTCTGCTTGCCGCGCTCGTCGCGCTGCCCCTGCTGGGCGTGTTTTCGAGCTTTATGCACGCGCAGGCGTCGCTGGAGACGCTCGCGCACCTGTCCACGACCGTGATTCCGCGCGCGGCGCTCGAAACCGCCGCACTCGTCACGCTGGTCACGCTCGGCGTGACGGTGCTCGGCACGACCTCGGCGTGGCTGGTCGCGGCGCTGGACTTTCCGGGGCGGCGCTTCTTCGAGTGGGCGATGCTGCTTCCGCTGGCGATGCCCGCGTACATCGTCGCGTATGCCTACACGGACTTCCTGCAGTTCTCGGGGCCGGTGCAGACGTGGTTGCGCGAGGCCTTCGGCTGGCAGCGCGGCGACTACTGGTTCCCCGAGATCCGTTCGCTGATCGGCGCGGCGTTCGTGTTCACCGTCGTGCTTTACCCGTACGTGTACCTGCTCGCGCGCACGGCGTTCCTGGCGCGCACGGCGTCGATGATCGACGCGGCGCGCAGCCTGGGTTTGTCGCCACTCGCGACCTGGCTGCGCGTGAACTTGCCGCTGGCGCGTCCGGCGGTCGCGGCGGGTGCGCTGCTCGCGCTGATGGAGACGGTCGCCGACTACGGGGCGGCGGCGTACTTCGGACTGCAGACCTTCACCACGTCGATCTACCGCGCGTGGTTTTCGCTCGGCGACCGCCTCGCCGCGAGCCAACTCGCCGCGGTGCTGCTTCTGGTGGTGATGGTCGTCATCGTCGTCGAGGAGCGCACGCGCGGCCGCGCGCGCTTCTTCGCGGCGCCTAACGCGGCGCGGCCGGCGCCGCGCGCCGAGTTGCGCGGCGCGCGGCGCGCGCTGGCGGTCATCGGCTGCTGCATCCCGATCGCGCTCGGTTTCCTGCTGCCGGTGGCGATCCTCGTTCGGCTGATGTGGCCCACGCTTGCCGACGCGCCTCTCGACCGCTACGCGCAATGGCTCGGCAACAGCTTGCTGCTGGCAGCGCTCGCCGCCGCGCTGACGATCGCGTTCGTGCTGCTGATCGCGTACGCGGTGCGCCTGGCGCCGCCAGGTGTGGCCGGCACGGCGATCACGGGTGCCGCGCGGCTGATGAGCCTCGGCTATGCCGTTCCCGGCGCCGTCATCGCCGTCGGCATCTTGATGCCGCTCGCCGCCTTCGACAATGCGCTCGACGCCTGGCTGAAGTCGGTCTTCGGCGTCGGCAGCGGGCTGCTGCTGACCGGAACGGTCGCCGCCCTGCTTTACGCATTTCTGGTGCGCTACTTCGCCGTCGCGCAGCAGCCGATCGAGGCGGGCCTGGCGCGTATCACCCCGGCGATGGACGCCAGCGCGCGCAGCCTCGGCGCCGGTCCGCTGGAGGTGTTCCGGCGCGTCCATCTGCCGTTGCTTGCGCCTTCAGTGGCCGCGGGCGCGCTGCTCGTGTTCGTCGACGTGATGAAGGAGCTGCCGGCCACGCTCGTGCTGCGTCCGTTCAACTTCGACACGCTTGCGGTCATCGCCTACCAGCTCGCCGCCGACGAACGGCTCGGCGAAGCCGCGCTGCCGTCGCTGACGATCGTCGCCGCCGGCGTGCTGCCGGTGATCCTGCTTTCGCGCGCGATCAGCCGGACTTCCTCGAACGGCGCACCTGCGCCGTAGCGTCGGGCAGTTCTTCGGCGATGCGCCCGAGAAGCGCGGCGAGCTGCTTCGCTTCGCGTTCGGTCAGCAGTGCGGCGATCCGGCGTTCGTGCCGCAGTACGCGTGCGGTGGCTGCCGCAAGCACCTTGCGCCCGGCGGCCGTCAGCACGAGGTCGTAGCGGCGGCGGTCGCCCGGCACTTCGGTGCGCCGCGCCCAGCCCAGGTCCTCGAGCCGGTCGATCACCGGCACCAGCGACGAGCGATCCAGTCGCAGCGCCTGCGCGAGCGCGCTTTGCGACAGGCCGGGATTGCGGGCGAGCAGTTCTAGTACACCGTAGACGCCCGGTGTGACGCCCAGTTCGCCGCATTCGCGCGCGAAGTCGGCAAAAACCACGAGCTGTGCCAGTCGTAGCCGATAGCCCAGCAGCTGCGGCAGCCGGCCGTGATCGACGCGCGGGGCGGTCGCGTTCGCCGCGCCCCCGGGTTTCGTTGCACTGCGCATAGCCATCGCCGGCCATCCGCCAATTGTTGGAATACCAACAGTTTATGGCTAGACTGAAGCGGTCCGCCACCGTGACGACTGCACTGTGCCGCTGATCCACGTCGAAGGCTTGGCCGAAGCGCTTTGCGCCGAAGAAGGTGAAACGATCCTCGCTGCGCTGAAGCGCCACGGGGTCCCTGCCGGCTATTCGTGCGAGGCGGGCAACTGCGGCACCTGCAAGATCGAGTATTTGCGTGGGGAGATCTTCGAACTGGACCGCTCGGAGTACGCGTTGAGCGCCGAATTGCGCAGTCGCGGCATCGTGCTCGCCTGCCGCACGCAGGTGTGGGGCGACATCGCGATCCGCCAGATCGACGCCGACGAGCTCGTCGAGCATCCGTCGCGGCTGCTGACGACGCGCGTCGTCGCGCTCGATGCACCGACGCACGACATCCGACTGCTGCGGCTGGCGATCGTGGCCGGCGGACCCTTCGACTTCACGGCGGGCCAGTACGCGCGGCTCGAATTCGCGCGCGGCATCGCCCGCGACTACTCGATGGCGAACGCGCCGGGCGACGAGCCGCTCGAGTTTCACATACGACTGACCGGGGGTGCGGGCAGCCGCTACGTTGCGCAGAAGCTCGCCGTCGGCGACGAGGTGATCGTCGAGGGGCCGAAAGGCGCTTCCTACTGGCGCGAACGGCATCGCGGGCCGATGCTGCTCGTCGCCGGCGGCACGGGGCTCGCGCCGATGCTGTCGATCGCGCGCGCCGCGCTCGCTACCGGCCGCACCGAGCCGATACGGCTGTACGTCGGTATGCGCGACGAGCGCGACGTGTACATGGAAGAGGTGCTCGCTGTGCTGGCTGCGCGGCATCCGAACTTCGGATACGAGATCGTGCTGTCGGCGCCCGCCGGCGCCACGTCGCGCCGCACGGGACTCGTCACCGACGCGGTCGGGCGCGATTACCGCTCGTTCGACGGCGTGAAGGCGTACGTCGCGGGTCCGCCCCCGATGGTCGCCGCCGCGACTGCGCTGCTGACCTCGCGCGGGTTGCCGCTGCGCGATCTGCACGCCGACGCCTTCGTCACCGAAGCCGAGCGCGCCGCGCTCGCCGCCGCGTGAGATGGACGCCGCGCGGGTCGCCATCGTCACCGGGGCCGCGCGCGGCATTGGCTACGCGATCGCGCAACGGCTCGTCGCCGACGGCTGTTCCGTCGCGCTGGTGGACCATGGTGTGGCCATCGACGGCAGCGCGCCGGATCCCGGCGTCGTCCGCGATGCAGCCGCGCGGCTCGGGCCGCGCGCGCTGCCGCTGGCGCTCGACATCGCTCAGCCCGGCGCCGGCGCGGATGCGGTGCGGGCGGCACTCGAAGCGTTCGGCGCCGTCGACGTCTTGGTCAACAACGCGGCGATCCTGCGCGATGCGTTCATCTTCAAGACGCAGCGTGCCGACTGGGAAGCGGTGCTGGCGACCAACCTCGGTGGCGCGTTCGAGCTGCTGTCGGCCGCCACACCTGCGATGCGCGAGGCGGTCAAGCAGGGGCGCACGCCGGGCGCGATCGTCAACGTCGTCTCGACCGCCGGGATCTACGGCAACTTCGGGCAGGGCGCCTACGCGGCGGCGAAGGCCGGCCTGATCGGGCTGACGCGCGCGGTGGCGCTCGATCTGGCGCGCAGCGGCATCACCTGCAACGCGGTGGCGCCGTTTGCTGCCACCCGCGTGACCGAAAGCATTCGGCCGGCCAACGAGGCGCAGCAGGCGTACAAGGCGCGCGCGCTGAAGGTGCCGGCGGAGCGCGTCGCCGATCTGGTCGCGTTCCTCGCATCGCCCGCGGGCGCCCGCATCAGCGGGCAGCTTCTCGGCGTGCGCGGACGCGAGGTGTTCCTGTTTTCGCAGGCACGTCCGGTGGCGCGCTTCGTCGCGCCGGCGGCGTTCGATGCGCGCGAGTTCGGCGAACTGCTGAGCGCGTGCTTCGAGCCGCATTTCGCGGCGCTGACCACCGATCTGGAAGCCTTCAACACCGATCCGATTCCGTAAGGAGCGCACGATGACGGAGCCAAACCGATACGAATGCAGGAGCGTTGCGGAGCTGGCGTCGATGCCGGCCGAATATCGCGCCGCCGTCGAGAAGATCGTCGTCAGCCACGCGGTCAACGAGCTGGCCGGCGCGCAGGCGTTCGACGAGCCGGCGATCGCGCTGGCGCCGACGCCTTACGCGAAGTACCTGACGTGCCGCGTGGCGATGGAGGAATATCACCATCACGTACGATTCCGCCAGCTCGCCGAGGAGATGGGTGTGGATGCCGCGCGCATGGATGCGGGCAAGAAGAAGCCACTGTCGATCTTCGGCTTCCCGCTGCGCACCTGGGAGCAGTTCTGCGTGATCAAGCTGCTCGCCGACTACGCCGAAATCCTTCAGGTCGAGGATCTGCTGCAGTGCTCTTTTCACCCGCTGCGCAACCTCGGCCGCATCACGATGCCCGAGGAGAAGTTCCACGCGCAGTTCGGCCGGGACTTCTGTACCGAGCTGTGCCGCACGGACGAAGGCCGCGCGCGCGTGCAGGCGGCGATCGATGCCTACTACCCGCAGCTTCCGGCGTTCTTCGGCTCGAGCCGTTCGAAGAACAACGAAGCCTTCCGCCGCTTCGGTCTGAAGCGCAGAACCAACGACGAAATGCGCGCCGACTTCGTCGCGCGCGCGCAGCGGCTGGTCGAAGGCGAGCTGGGTCTGCGGCTGCCGGCGGTGCCGCTGACCTATGAGCACGCGGCGTAACCGATGAGGGCCGACGGGACCAGCCCGGCGACGGCGGCGGAACGCGCGGCGTTCTATCGCCAGATCGACCGGCTCGCCTTGACGCCGTTGTGGGAGGTGCTGCACGCGCTGGTGCCGCCGCAGCCGAATTCGCCGTGCGTGCCGGCGCTGTGGCGGTTCGCGGACGTCCGGCCCCATCTTGCGCGCGCCGGCGAACTGATCTCGGCGGAAGAGGCGGTGCGCCGCGTGCTGATTCTGGAGAACCCGGCGCTTCGCGGGCAGTCGTGCATCACGCAAAGCCTTTACGCGGGATTGCAACTGATCCTGCCTGGCGAGATCGCGCCGAGCCACCGGCATACGCAGTCGGCGCTGCGCTTCATCGTCGACGGCCGCGGCGCGTGGACGGCGGTCGACGGCGAACGCACGACGATGCGTCCGGGCGACTTCATCGTCACACCGGGCTGGGCGTGGCACGAGCACGGCAATCCGCGTGCGGAGGAGGGCGGCGAGCCGGTCGTGTGGCTCGACGGTCTGGACATCCCGGTCGTTCGCTTCTTCGATGCGGGGTTCGCCGAGAACCTGCCGCAGAAGACGCAGCCGGTTGCGCGCGCCGAAGGCACGTCCGCGGCGCGTTATGGCGCGAACCTGCTGCCGGTGCGCGACGAGTCGCCGCACGGCGCGACCACGCCGATCCTCAACTATCCGTACGATCGAACGCGCGAGGCGCTTGCGCGGCTTGCGCGCGATGAGCCGCTCGACCCCTGGGACGGCGCCAAACTGCGCTACGCCAACCCCGCAAGCGGCGGCTATCCGATGCCGACGATCGCGGCCTTCATGCAGCTACTGCCGGCCGGCTTCGAAGGCAAACCGTACCGCGCGACCGACGGCACGGTCTACTCCGTCGTCGAGGGCCGCGGCCGCGCGCGCATCGAACGCGACGGCGCAAGCCACGTGTTCGACTTCTCGGCCAAGGACCACTTCGTCGTGCCTTCGTGGTGGCGCCTGTCGCTCGCCGCGACCGACGAATGCGTGTTGTTCAGCTTTTCGGACCGCCCGGTGCAGCAGGCGCTTGGCATCCTGCGCGAGGAGCGGCTGCCATGAACGCGGCCAACGCGGCCCCGGCCGTCTGGTTCACGCGCTGCGGTGCGCCGCCGTCGGCTGCCGAGCGCGCGATGGCGCAGGCATGGATCGATGCGCTCGGCGGCGCACCGTCGCTGCGCTTCGTCGCCGACTGGGACGAGGCGGCGACCTGGCTGCGTTCGCATCGCTTCGCCGAAGCGCATGCGGCGCGCGAGGATGCAACGCGCGGCGAGCTGCGCCGCCGCGCGCAGGCGCTGCTCGGCGAGCGCGGAATGCTTCAGCGGCTGACGGCGGCGACACAGCCGCTGCTCGACCCGTTGCGAGAAGCCGCTGCCGCCGCCGCGGCGCGGGCGGGCGGCGACGACGAAGGCATGATCCGCGCCGCAGCCGGCGCGGCGGCGCTGGCGGAACACCAGCGCGCGCTTGCGGCGCTTGCAGGCGCGCAGCCAGCGCATCCGTTCTTCTGCCAGCAGCGCCTGTTCGCGCACGGGCGTTGGCCGCTCGGCGTCTTCGCGGACGCCGGCGCGGCGGTCGCAGCGATTTTCTGAAAGGGGGTCTCCGATGGGCTACGTCTTCGCAGCCCCGCCTCAGGCCGTCGTGCCGATCGCGGGTTCGACCGATCTGTTTCCGGTGCATCGCATCTACTGCGTGGGCCGCAATTACGAGGAGCACGCGAAGGAAATGGGCTTTACCGGCCGCGAGCCGCCGTTTTTTTTCATGAAGCCGGCCGACGCGGTGATGCCCGTGTCCGAGGGCGCCATCGGCGAGCTGCCGTATCCGCCGGAAACCTCGAACCTGCATCACGAGATGGAGCTGGTCGTCGCGATCGGCAAACGCGGCGCGCGCATCGCCGCCGCGAACGCGAAGGAACACATCTTCGGATACGCGGTGGGGCTGGATATGACGCGGCGCGACCTGCAAGGCGAGATGAAGAAGCAGGGCCGGCCGTGGGAGGTCGGCAAGGCGTTCGACTTCTCCGCGCCGATCGGACCGATCAGACCGATCGCGCGCACGGCAGAGATCCGATCGGGCCGCATCTGGCTCAACGTCAACGGCGCGCCGCGCCAGGCGAGCGACGTGTCGAAGATGATCTGGCGGGTGGACGAGACGATCGAACACTTGTCGAAGTACTTCGAACTGCAGCCCGGCGACCTGATCTTCACCGGCACGCCCGAAGGTGTGGGCGCCGTGCAGCGGGGCGACCTGATGGAAGGCGGGGTCGATGGCGTGGGCACGATCCGCGTGCGGGTGGCGTGAGATTTCGCCGTCGCTACCGCACACGGGCGAGCCGCCGGCGCGGGTGCCTGCCGGCGTGGCCCGCGCAGCTGCGTGAATGAATCGCCCGATGCGACTCACACCGTTCCTGCGGCCGCGGTCGGTGGCGATCGTCGGCGCCGGCGACCGGCCGACCAGCTCGGGCGGCGCGGTGCTCGCCAACCTGCGGCGCGCGGGCTTTTCGGGCGAGATCGTCCCCATCAATCCGAAGCTGCCCGCCGACGGTTCGATCGGCGGATTGCCGGCGCGCGCATCGCTGAGGCAGTTGCAGCCGGCCGCGGATCTCGCGGTCGTGGTCGTGCGCCCCGAGCTGATCCCGGAGGTCGTGCGGGACGCCGCCGCCAGCGGCCATCGGCACCTGCTGATCCTGCCCGGCGGTTTTTCCGAGGCTGGCGAAGCGGGACGCGCGCGCGAGGACGAAGTGCGGCGCATCGCCGAGGAGGCCGGCATCACGATCGCAGGTCCCAACTGCGCAGGCACGATCGACCTGCTCGACGATGCCAGGCCGTTCGCTGCCACCTTCCTGCGCGACCTGCCGAACCGCACGAGCTTCAGCGGCCGGCGCGTGGCGTTCGTTTCGCAGTCGGGTGCGATCGCCGAGGAGTTGATCGCCAAAAGCCACGCAATGGCGATCCCGCTGGGCGCCGTGGTCAGTGTGGGCAACGCCATGCACCTGTCGCTCGCCGACTACCTGGAACACTACGGCGCCGACGACGCGTGCAGCGCGGTGCTGCTGTACGCTGAGAGTTTCGGCGACGCGCAGCGCTTTTCCGCGATCGCACGCGCGGTGTCGCGCCGCAAGCCGGTGGTCGCCCTGCTCGGCGGCCGGCTGCGCGAAGGGGCAGCCGCCGCGCAGCGGCACACCGGCGCGGCTTCGCTGCGCGAGGCCGACGCGCGGGCCTTCTGCGAGCGCGCCCGGATCGTGCAGGTGACGAGCCTGCGCAGCCTGCTGGTCGCGGCGAAGGTTTTCGGTCGCTATCCGCAAGGCATCGGTCCGCGCGTTCTGCTGCTTTCGAACTCGGGCGGCCCCGGCGTGCTCGCGGCGGATCGCTGCGCGGCCGAAGGTCTTGCGCTGCCCGAGCTGCCGCCGGCGCTCGACGGCGCGTTGCGCGCCGCGCTGCCGACCGAGGCCGCGGTGGCCAACCCGCTCGATCTGCTGGCCGACGCGCGCGAAGATCGCTTCGATTCGGCGTTGTCGCTCGCGCTGCGGCACGGCGGCGATGCATTCGATGCGGTGCTGATGCTGCACGTCGTACCGTTCATGGTCGACGCCGCGCCCGTCGTCCGCGCGCTGGCGCAGCGCGCGCGCCAGTCCGGGCTGCCGCTGCTTCACACGATGATGGGCACGCTCGCGGATCGCGACGCGTGGTTCGCCGCGATGGAGGCGGCCGGCGTGCCGATGTTCAACGACGGCGAGGAGATGGCGCATGCCGCCGGACTGCTCGCCCGGCGCCGACGGCTGCTCGAGGCAGAGGCGATTCCGCCGGCGTCGCCGCCTTGATATCCTGCCGGCACGATACGAACCATACCGAGGAGACGACGATGTACATCGCAACGCTTCGCGCGCTGGCCCTCGCCGCCGCGCTGTCCGCGGGCGCAGCCAGCGCACAGGAAATCACGCTGAAGGTTTCGCATTTCTGGCCGCCGCAGGCGATGCCGCCGACGAAGGTGCTCGCGCCCTGGTGCGAGAAGATCCGGAAGGAATCGGGCGACCGCCTGAAGTGCCAGATCTTCCCGGCGATGCAGTTGGGCGGCGCGCCTGCTCAGCTCTACGACCAGGCCAAGGACGGCATCGCGGATGTGGTGTTCACGCTGCTCGGCTACACACCCGGGCGCTTCCCGCGCATGGAGGTGTTCGAGCTGCCGTTCATGACGTCGAACGCCGAGCAGACCTCGCGCGCCGTGTGGGACTACTACGAGCAGTACGCGCGCGACGAATTCCCGGGTGTCAAGGTGCTCGCGCTGAACGTGCACGACAAGGGGTTCATCCACACGCGCGAACGGCAGATCAAGGCGCCGTCCAATTTCAAGGGTTTGAAGATGCGCGCGCCGTCGCGGCAGACGACCAAGATGATGCAGCTTCTCGGCGCCTCGGCGGTGGCGATGCCGCTGCCGCAGGTCACCGACGCGCTGTCCAAGGGCGTCATCGACGGCTTCATCCTGCCGTGGGAGGTGATCCCCGCGATCAAGGCGCACGAAATGGTCAAGTACCACACCGAGACCGACCCGAAGGCGCGCACGCTGTACACGGTGGTGTTCACGATCGCGATGAACCCGAAGCGCTACGAGTCGCTGCCTCCCGATCTGAAGAAAGTCATCGACGACAACAGCGGGCGCGAGTTTTCGGCATCGATCGGTCGCGCCTGGGACGAATCGGCGCCTGCGGGTCGCAAGTTCGCCGAGGCGCGCGGCAACGTCTTTCACACGATCCCCGCGGCCGAACTCGCGCAGTGGGAGAAGACGCTCGCGCCGCTGTACGACGAATGGGTCAAGGACATGAACGCGCGCGGCCACGACGGGCGCAAGCTGCTGGATGCGGCGCGCGAGCTGATCCGCAAGTACGAAAAGCCGTAGGCTCGGCGGGCGGCGGTTGGGCCAATCGCGGGATTGCCGGCGGGGGTGCCGGAAGCGCCGGCGGCGGCCTCCGGCGTTGCGCCCTGTGCGTTCGATGAGCCCGCCGACCGCGCGGCGAAATTGACGGGCGACACATCACGTTGAACGAGCCCATTTCGTCCCGGGAGGCGCCGGCGGACGGTTTCGGTCGCGCGCTGCACCGCGCCTGCGAGCTTTTTGCGCTCGGCGGCGGGCTCGTCTTCGTCGCCCTGACGCTGCTTGTGACCGTCAGCATTCTGGGTCGCTGGCTCCTCGCCAGGGCCGTGCCTGGGGATTACGAGCTGATGCAGCTCGGCTGCGCGGTCGGCGTGTCGGCATTCCTGCCCTGGTGCCAGTTGCGTGGCGGCCACGTGATCGTCGACTTCTTCACCGCGCGCGTCGGGCCACGCCCGCGCGCCGCGCTCGACGCGCTGGGTGCGGCGCTGCTGGCCGCTTGCAGCGCGCTCGTCGCCTGGCGGATGGTCGAGGGTGCGCGCGCGCTGGCCGCAGCGGGCGAAACGACGACCGTGCTGGCGTTGCCGATCTGGATTCCGGTCGCGTCGATGGTGCCTTCGTTCGCGCTGCTGGCATTGACCGGTGCGTACACGGCGTGGCGGCACGCCCGGGCGCGGCGTCGATGAGCGGCACCGAGTTCGGCTTCTCGATGTTCGGCGCGCTCGTCGCGCTGCTCGCGCTGCGCGTGCCGATCGGCGTCGCGATGTTCGTCACCGGCGCGGCGGGCTACGCGGCGCTCGCCGGTCTGCCGCCGCTGCTGAACCACCTGAAGACGGCCGCCTACGCGCGCTACTCGGTCTACGACCTTTCGGTCATTCCGATGTTTCTGCTGATGAGCCAGTTCGCCAGTCGCGGTGGGCTGTCGCAGGCGCTGTTCCGCGCGGCGAGCAGCCTGATCGGCCACTGGCGCGGCGGGGTCGCGCTCGCATCGATCGGCGCGTGCGCCGGCTTCGGTGCGATCTGCGGCTCGTCGCTCGCCACGGCGGCGACGATGGGGCAGGTCGCGCTGCCCGAGCTGCGGCGGCTGAACTACAAGCCGTCGCTCGCCACCGGAACGCTCGCCGCGGGCGGCACGCTCGGCATCCTGATCCCGCCCTCGGTCGTACTGATCGTCTACGCGATCCTCGCCGAGCAGAACATCGCCAAGCTGTTCGTTGCCGCCTTCGTGCCGGGCGTGCTGGCGGCTGCGGGCTACATGCTGGCGATCGCGATCTACGTGCGGCTGTACCCGGACGCGGGCCCGGCCGGTCCGCGCGCGGGCTGGCGCGAGCGGCTCGCCACGCTCGGCGAGGTATGGCCGGTGCTGGCGCTATTCGTCGTCGTGCTCGGCGGCATCTACGGCGGCGTTTTCACGCCGACCGAAGCCGCCGCGGTCGGCGTGCTCGGTGCGGGTTACTTCGCGGTCACGCGCGGCGGGCTGCGCTGGAACGGACTGAAGCAGTGCCTGCTGGCGACCGCCGAGTCGAGCGCGATGATCTTCCTGATCCTGCTCGGCGCTGACGTGCTGAACGTGTTCCTCGCGCTGACGCAGATGCCGCAGGAGCTCGCAACGTGGGTGACCGGCGCAGGGCTGCCGCCGCTTGCGGTGCTCGCGATGATCCTGCTCGTCTACCTCGTGCTCGGGTGCCTGATGGACAGCCTTTCGATGATCCTGCTGACGATCCCGATCTTCTTCCCGATGGTGATGGGGCTGGACTTCTACGGGCTCGACCCGACCGGCAAGGCGATCTGGTTCGGCATCCTCGCGCTGATGGTCGTGGAGATCGGACTGATCACGCCGCCCGTGGGCATGAACGTCTACATCATCAACAGCATGGCGCGCGACGTGCCGATGTCGGAAACGTTCCGCGGCATCGTGCCTTTCCTTCTGTCCGACTTCGTGCGCATCGGGCTGCTGGTGCTGTTTCCGGGGCTGAGCCTCTGGCTCGTTCAGTTCGTCCGGTAGACGGAGTTCCGGACGTGCCTAAACGGCTACGCTATGCAATGTTGCCGGGCCGCGTGACGGCGTCATCCCGCGGCCGCCGCCGGGCCGGCGGGCGGTTGTCATGCTTTGCCGTGGCGAAGCCTTTCATCCGACCGCGGCTGAGGCGCTTCGGTGCGGCGCGGCGTCGGGACGCGGCCGCGTGACCGGTCGAAGGAGTGTCACCGAGATGATGAAGCTGTACAACGCCTGGCGGTCGTCCGCGTCGTTTCGCGTGCGCATCGCGCTCAATCTGAAGGGGCTGCCGTTCGAGTACGTCCCCGTGCACCTGGTCAAAGGCGAGCAGTTCGCCGAGGCGTTCAGCGCGCTGAACCCGAGCCAGCTCGTTCCGGTGCTCGAGCACGACGGCCATGCGCTGACGCAGTCTCTCGCGATCATCGAATACCTGGAGGAAAAGTACCCGCAGCCGCCTTTGCTGCCGCACGATCCGCTGGCGCGCGCCTACGTGCGTTCGGTGGCGCTCGCGATCGCCTGCGAGATCCATCCGCTGAACAACCTGCGCGTGCTGCGCTACTTGGTGAAGACGCTCGGCGTGTCCGAGGACGCAAAGAATGCCTGGTACCGCCACTGGGTCGAGCAGGGGCTGGCGCAGCTCGAGGCGCGGCTCGTCGCCGAACGCCGCACCGGTCGCTACGCGTTCGGCGACGCGGTGACGATCGCCGACGTGTGCATCGTCCCGCAGATCTTCAACGCGCAACGCTTCGACTGCCGGCTCGACCACGTGCCGCGAATCATGCGCATCTTCGACGCCTGCATGAAGCTGCCGGCCTTCGTCGACGCGCAGCCGGCCAAACAGCCGGATGCCGAGTAGTCGACGCCCGCCATGCTGCGGGCAGGCGGATCCGCCGGGTTCGACCGGGCCGCACGCGCGAGCCCACGCGCCGCGCGAGGGCTTGGCCGAACCGGGGCCGGAGGCGGAGATCGTGCGGTTTCACTACGCCGGGCCGGTCCTTCGGCAGCCACCGCAGTCGCCCTACTGGCTTCGGCGGCGGGCAGGTGCTATAGAGAGCAGGTCCAGAGCCATGCACACCCGTGCTTTTTCGCTTCGCGTCGGGTCGGACGCGCGCGGGGTTCTGGACGACGGCACCAGCGGCGCTGCATTTCACATGCGAGCCGGCCCGACGCGCAACCCGAAGAGGAGGTGGCGCAAGATGAATCCGATGAAGAAGATCGTGCTATGCGCTGCCGTCGCGGCAGCGAGCGGTCTGTACGTCTCGGCCCCGCAGGCCCAGCCGGTCAAGGATCCGGTCGGCGTCATACGCGTCGCGAAGGGTCAGCCGATCACGATCGCGTACTGGATGGTGGTCGCAGGTCCCGACGCGAGCCTCGGCATCGACAGCCGGCGCGGCATCGAGCTGGCGATCGAGGACAAGAAATCGGTCCTCGGTCATCCGATCCGGCTGGTCGGCGAGGACACCGGCTGCAATGCCGAAGGCGGCGTGACCGCGGCGACCAAGCTCGCGGCCAACACGGCGATCGTCGCGGCGATCGGCTCGAGCTGCTCGAGCGAAGCGGTGCCGGGCGCGCCGATCCTGTGGAAAGCGGGCATCGCGACCGTTTCGCCCTCGAATACGGCGCCGCGGCTGACCGCGCCCAACCGAGGGCCGGAGTTCGACGGCTACCTGCGCACCGCGCACAACGACAACGTGCAGGGGCGGGTGGCGGCCGAGTTCGCGCGCAAGGTGCTGAAGGTGGAGAAGGCCGCGACGATCCACGACGGCAGCCCGTATGCGGAAGGGCTGGCCGGCGTGTTCGTCGAAACCTTCAAGAAACTCGGCGGCACCATTACCGCCCAGGAGGCGATCGGGCCGACCGACACCGACATGCGGCCGGTGCTGACCAAGATCGCGGCGGGCAGCCCCGAGCTGATCTACTACCCGATCTTCGTCGCCGCCGGCGGCCACGTGACGCGGCAGGCGAAGGAGGTCGCCGGGCTGTCCAAGACGCGGCTGATGAGCGCGGACGGCACGTTCTCGCCCGACTTCCTGCGCGCCGCCGGCCCCGCGGCGCAGGGCATGTATCACTCCAGCCCCGACCTTTCGCCCGAGGCGCTCGGCCCGCGGTACAAGGAGTTCCTCGACAAGCACCAGAGGAAGTACGGCGAAAAACCACTGTCGGCCTTCCACGCGCACGCGTACGACGCGGCGATGATGGTGTTCGCCGCGGTCGAGAAGGTCGGCAAGACCGACGCGAAGGGCGATCTTTACATCGGGCGCAAGGCGCTGCGCGATGCGCTGTTCGCCACCAAGGGCTTCAAGGGGCTGACGGGCACGCTGAACTGCACCGCCACGGGCGACTGCGCCGACCCGAAGATCGCCGTCTACCAGCTCGAGTCGGCCGACCCGGCCAAGTGGGACCCGGGCAAGAATCCGAGGAAGATCTATCCGTGAGCCCGGTTTGAGCTTCATCTGAAGGACGCCGGGGGTTCGCCCCCGGCGTTTTGTTGCGGAGGTGGCCGTGACGCCGAAGTGGCGCGAGAGGCTGTCGTTCGTCAACCTGACGCTGTGGATCTTCCGCATCGGGATCCTGTGGATCGTCGTGTTCGGAACGATCGGCACGATCGCGTCGGGCCAGTACTCCGCCAGGACCTGGATCGATCTGACCGTCTTCGGACTGTCGCAGGGGGCGGTGTACGCGCTGATCGCGCTCGGCTACACGATGGTCTACGGCATCCTGCGCATGATCAACTTTGCGCACGGCGAGGTGTTCATGGGCGGCGCCTACACGGCGTTTTTCGTCGCGGACGCGCTGGCCGTCAGCGGCGACCTCGACCGCAACCCGATCGCGAGCCTCGCGCTCGTGCTCGCGGTGTCGATGATCACGTCGACGATCATCGCCGTGCTGCTGGAGCGCATCGCGTATCGGCCGCTGCGCTTCGCGCCGCGGCTGGTGCCGCTGATCACCGCGATTGGCGCCTCCTTCTTCCTGCAATACGCGTTTCGCGGCCTGTACGGCTCGGGCTTCCGCGCGTATCCCGAAGTCGAGCTGCTGCGCGGCGAATGGGTGATCTTCGGCGTCGGCATCCTGCGCACGCAGGTGGTGGTGATCGCCGCCGCGGTGCTGATGATGGCCGGGCTGTACTTCTTCGTGATGCGCACGCGCATGGGCACCGCGATGCGCGCGGTATCCGAGGACAAGGAAGCGGCGGCGTTGATGGGCATCAACGTCGATCGCGTGATCGTGATCACCTTCGCGATCGGCGGCGCGATGGCGGGTGCGGCGGGTTTCCTGTACGCGCTGGTGTTCAAGCAGGTGCACTTCTTCATGGGCTTCGTGCCGGGCATCAAGGCGTTCACCGCGGCGGTATTGGGCGGCATCGGCAACATCCCCGGCGCGATGCTGGGCGGCGTTTTCCTCGGGCTGCTCGAATCGATCGGACCGATCCTGTTCCTCGACGGTCTGGGCATCGTCGCGCCGTATCAACTGAAGGACGTGATCGCGTTCACGATGCTCGTGTTCGTGCTGATCTTCCGTCCGTCGGGCCTGCTCGGCGAGCGGATCACCTCGCCGAAGGTGTGATTCGACATGCGCCGCACGCGCGTGCTGCAGCAAGGCCTCGCCTGGGGCACGATCGCGGTGTTTCTCGCGCTGATCGGCATGGTCGAGGCGTTTGCGGCGCGGCAGATCGTCGCCGATGTCGTGTCGCTGGCGATGCTGCTGCTCTTCATCGCCGGCTTCGCGCCCGGCTATGCGGCGGGCAGCGACGGCACGGGGCGGCCGCTGGGAGCGCGGCTGGGCGACGGTGCCGCGGCTGGCGCGCTCGCCGGCGCAGTGCTGGCGGCGCTCGTCGTGCTCGCCGGCCTGGTCAACCTGCGGCACGTGTTCATCAACGCCTCGCCCGCCCTGTTCGCCCTGCTGTCCGGCGGCGCGGGATGGAAGGGCGCGCACTGGCCCGTCGTCTTCGGCGCGGCGGCGGGGCTCGCGGGCGCGATTGCAGCGCTGGTGCCGGCGAGCATGCGACGCCCGCTCGCTGCGGCGGTCATCGCGGTGCTGACGCTCGGGTTGGTCCAGGAGCTGCTCGAGCCGTTCTTCCGTTCGGCCGCACCGCTCGAGGCGATCCACGAAGTGCTGTACGGCGCCGGAGGCCTGTCGCCCGGCGGCGCGGCGGTGCTGTTCGCGCTGGTCGCCGCGACCGTGGCGTCATGGCAGCGGCGCGGCGCGGCCGCGCGCGGCTGGTACGCGCAGCTTCCCGCGCCGCGCCGGCGCCGGCTGCAGGCCATTGCGGCGGTCGTAGCGCTCGCGTTGCTGGTGCTGCTGCCGATCGCGGCCGGCCCGTTCCTGTCGACCGTGCTGGTGCTGGTCGGCCTGTATGCGCTGATGGGATTGGGGCTGAACGTCGTCGTCGGCTTCGCCGGCCTGCTCGACCTCGGCTACGTGGCGTTCTTCGCGATCGGCGCGTACACGACGGCGCTGCTGACTTCAACCGGCACGCACGGCATCGCCGAGATCTCGTTCTGGGCCGCGGTGCCGATCGCGATGGCGATGTCGCTGCTGGCGGGCGTGATGCTGGGCATTCCGGTACTCGGCATCCGCGGCGACTATCTGGCGATCGCCACGCTCGGCTTCGGCGAAATCATCCGGCTGCTCGTGCTGTCCGACTTCCTGCGGCCCTGGCTCGGCGGCTCGCAGGGCGTGCTCTCCGTGCCCAAGCCGACGCTGTTCGGCTTCGAGCTGGCGAGCCCGGGTCAGCTTTTTTATCTCACGCTGGTGTCCTGCCTGCTGCTCGTCTACGTGGCGGTGCGGCTGCGCGACTCGCGGCTCGGGCGCGCGTGGATGGCGGTACGCGAAGACGAGGACGTCGCGCAGGCGATGGGCATCCACCTCGTCGGCGTGAAGCTGCTTGCCTTCGGGCTGGGCGCGACCTTCGGCGGGCTGGCGGGTTCGATCTTCGCGGTGCTGGTCGGCTCGGTGTTCCCGCACAGCTTCCAGCTTCTGATCTCGATCAACGTGCTGGCGCTGATCATCGTCGGCGGCATGGGCAGCATGCCGGGCGTGATCGTCGGCAGCCTGGTGCTGGTCGGACTGCCCGAGCTGCTGCGCGAGTTCTCCGACTTCCGTTATCTGGTCTACGGCGCCGCGCTCGTGTTCATGATGCGGCGGCGGCCCGAAGGGTTGTGGCCGGCCGCCACGATCAAGCGCGAGCTGCAAGCGCCCGGAGCGCAGCGATGATCCTGTTGAGCTCCCGCGACCTGACCAAGCGCTTCGGCGGACTGGTGGCGCTGGATCGCTTCAACTTCGGCGTCGAAGCGCGTTCGATCCGCGGGCTGATCGGGCCGAACGGTTCGGGCAAGACCACCTACTTCAACTGCGTGACCGGCTTTTATCGCGCCGACGAAGGCGAAACGGTGTTTCGCGAGACGCGCATCGACGGGCTGACGCCGGACCTCGTGACGAAGCTGGGAATCGCGCGCACTTACCAGAACATCCGCCTGTTCGCGAACATGACCGCGCTGGAAAACATCCTGGTCGGCATGCATCCGCATCTGAAGTCGACCTGGATGGGCGCGCTGTTCGGCACGGCGACCACGCGCCGCGACGAGGAGGAGGCCACCGCCGCCGCGCGCGAGCTGCTCGCCTGGGTCGGTCTCAAAGGCAAAGGCGACCTGCTGGCGAAAAACCTGCCGTACGGCGAGCAGCGCAGGCTGGAGATCGCCCGCGCGCTCGCGAGCCGCCCGTCGCTGCTGCTGCTCGACGAACCGACCGCCGGCATGAACCCGCGCGAGACCGTCGAGATGATGAACTTCATCCGCGCGCTGCGCGACGAGCGCGGCATCACGATCCTGCTGATCGAGCATCAGATGCGCGTCGTGCTCGGCATCTGCGACCGCGTCACCGTGCTCGACCACGGTGTGAAGATCGCCGAGGGCACGCCGCGGGAAGTGCACGACGACCCGAAGGTGATCGAGGCGTACCTCGGTGCGCGCCGCGCGGCGGCGCCCGCGACCGCGAAGGCGTGACATGGCCTTGCTCGAGGTGCGCGACCTGCACGTCGACTACGGCCAGATCCACGCGCTGAAGGGGATCTCGCTGGCGGTCGACAAAGGCGAGATCGTCACGCTGATCGGCGCCAACGGCGCAGGCAAGTCGACGACGCTGAAGACGATCAGCGGACTGATGCGGCCGCGTCGAGGCGCGATCGCGTTCGACGGCATCGATCTGACGCAGCTGCCGCCGCACGAGATCGTCACGCGCGGCATCGTGCAGGTGCCGGAGGGGCGCCGCATCTTCCACCGGCTGACGGTCCGGGAGAACCTGGCGATGGGTGCGTTCACGCGGCCGGCAACGCTCGACGCCCGCGTCGAGCAGGCGTTCGCGCTGTTCCCGCGGCTCGCCGAGCGGCGCGACCAGGTGGCGGGCACGCTGTCCGGCGGCGAGCAGCAGATGCTCGCGATCGGCCGCGCGCTGATGAGCGAGCCGCGCGTGCTGCTGCTCGACGAACCGTCGATGGGGCTGGCGCCGGTGCTGGTCGAGCAGATCTTCGACACGATCCGCGACATCAACGGCCGCGGCGTGACGATCCTGCTGGTGGAGCAGAACGCCGCAATGGCGCTCGCCATCGCGCACCGCGGCTACGTGCTCGAAACCGGAACGATCGCCCTTGCGGGCGACGCTGCAGCGCTGCGCGAGAACCCGGAGGTCCGGCGCGCCTATCTCGGCGAGGTCTGAGGAGCTAAGAGGCCGGTGCCGCGCGTACCGCCAGCGTTTCCGTCATGCGCCGCTCGACCGCCTGCGCGAGTTCGGCGACCGCCGCCGCGTAGAAGAAGCTGCGGTTGTAGTGCAGCAGCGCCGAGGCGTTGACGGTGCCGACGCGGTACTCGACCGCTTCGACGCCGTCGCTCGTCAGATACGGCAGATCCATCAGCAGGACGCGCGCTTGAGCCGGCAGGGCGCCGTCGATCGTCACGCCCAGGGCGGCGACGTCCTGCCAGCGGTAGACGGCCAGGATGCCGCGGCCGAGAACCTCGACGACCGAGGCGTCGGCTTGCGCCGTCAGCAGCACGGCAAGGTCGCGCTGCCAGCCGTGCGCGGCGAGGAAGTTTGCGACCGAGCCGATCGCGTCGGCGCGGCTCGCCGCCAAGTCGATGCGGCCGTCACCGTCGAAGTCGACCGCGTAGCGCCGCACCGATCCGGGCATGAACTGCGGCAATCCGATCGCCCCCGCGTACGAGCCGCGCGGCACGACCGGGTCGATACCCTGCTCGCGACAAAGCAGCAGGAACTGCGCCAGCTCCTCGCGGTACAGCGGCGCGCGCCGGGTGTAGTCGAACGCGAGCGTCAGCAGCACGTCGAGCGTGCGCAGGTTGCCCATCACGCGCCCGAAGAAGGTCTCGATGCCGATGATCGCGACGACGATCGACTCGGGCACGCCGAAGCGTTCGGCGGCGCGCGCAAGCGCCGGCCGATGCTGGTTCAGAAAGGCCAGACCTTCGCGCACGCGGCGTTCGTCGACGTTGCGCGCGCGGTACTCGGCCCAGTTGCGCGCCGACGGCGGCGCGTTGGCGGGCGTGGTCAGCCGCTCGGCCGCCTCCGAGTAGCGGCCCTGTGCGATCGCGCGTTCGACCCATCCGCGATCAAGCCCGTACGCGGCGACGACGGCGTCGATGAACGCCTGGACGTCGCCGCGCAGCGCGTACGACAGCCGTTGTTGCGCGCGCGCCAGCGGCGGAGCAAGCGCGATGCACGAGGCGGCGGCGATCAGAGTGCGGCGGTTCATCGGGCGGGCGGCGGATCCCGGTTCGTTCACTCGGCGACGCGCGGGCGGAAGCGGCGCACCGCGCGGGCGAGCGAGCGAAGCTGCGCGCGGGTCAGCGTAGGTGCCGCGCGCGAGTAGCGCCAGCGCTCGAACGCCATCAGGATATCGCGCGCGGCTTCGCGGCTGGCGGGTGCGAGTTGTCGCTCGATGCGCGCGAGCAGCGCGCGCGCCGCCACCGCCGGCGTGCTGTCGATGCCGGCGTTGGCGAGTCGGCGGCGCAGCAGTGCGTACGCGTCGGCGAGCGGATCGCGCTCGACGCGGTGTCGCAGCGACACGACGGCGAGTGCGCCGAGCAGCAGCGACAGCGTGACGGCGAACACGAGCGCGAGCGTGCGGCCGTCCGGCTCGAGGCCCAGGCGCGCGAGCAGCGCGCGCTGTCGCTCGGGCGTGTACGACAGCACCCACTGGTTCCAGCCGTTCTGCAGCGCTTCCCAGTTAAAGCGCAGCGAGCGCAGCCAGCCCAGCGCGCCTTCGCCCGCGACGAGCGGCGCCAGTCCGGTCTGCCGTTGCAGTTCGGGCAGACCGCGCGCGATTCGCACGGGTGCGACGACCGCGGTCGGGTCCACCCGCGTCCAGCCGCGTTCGCGCAGCCAGACCTCGGCCCACGCGTGCGCGTCGGACTGGCGCACCGTCATGAAGCCGTCGACGGGGTTGATCTCCCCGCCCTGGTAGCCCGTGACCACACGCGCCGGAATGTCGAGCGCGCGCATCAGTACCACAAACGCCGATGCATAGTGCTCGCAGTAGCCCAGGCGCGTGTCGAAAAGGAACTCGTCGACCGAATGGCGGCCAAGCAGCGGCGGATCCAGCGTGTAGCGGTAGCCTCCGGTGCGGAAGTGCTCGAGCACGGCGCTGATGCGCGCCGCCGCGTCGCCGCCGCCGGTGCCGTTAACGGCGCGCCGCAGCTCGGCGGCAAACCGCAGCGTGCGCGGGTTGTAGCCGGGCGGAAGCTGAAGCCAGTCGTGCAGCGACGCCTCGGTCTCGTTTAGCCCGAGCGCGAATGCGGTGTACGAGCGCACCGCGTAACGGACGCGGTCGTTGACCAGCCGGGCGGCGACGAGCTGCGCCTCGGGCGTGAGCTGCGGTGCGAGTTCCGTCGCGTTGGGCGCGGTGCCGGGCACGTCGAGCGCGAACAGCCAGTCGCGCTGATGCGGCTCGAGCGTCACCGAGTAATCGACGGCCGACGCTGCGTCGGCACGGATCGCCAGCCGCGGCGGCGGTGCCGAGCGCTGCGCGAGCGGCGTCCACGTGCGTCCGTTGAAGTGACCGAACACCGGACCGCGCCAGTACAGCCGCTCGTTGGCGGGTGGCGCCGATTCGAATCGCGCGCGCAAGGCGATCGCGTTGGACTCGAGCAGCCGGCTGATCGATCCCGGCGACATCGCGTTGGACAGGCCCGTGCCCGACGTCGTCGCATCGCCGGGCAGTCCCCACAGCGGGCCGGAGATGCGCGGAAACAGCAGGAACAGCGTGACCGTGAGCGGGATCGCCTTCAGCATGATCGCGCCGACCAGTCTTGCCTTGCGCGACGCCGGCAGGTCGGTCTCGACGAGGTTCACGCTCGTCAGCACGAAGAACAGCAGCGCGACCGCGACGATCGTCAGCGCCGCGATCGGCAGGCTCTGGCTGAACAGGAACTGCGTCAGCAGGATGAAGAACCCGAGGAAGATCACGACGAAGACGTCGCGTCGCGCGCGCAGTTCGAGCAGCTTCAGCGCCATCAGCAGCAACAGGAACGTGACGCCGGCGTCGCGTCCGACCAGCGTGCCGTGCTGCAGCCAGACTGCCGTGGCCGCAGCGGCCAGCAGCGGCAGCATCGCAAAGCGTCCTGGCGCCGGCCGCTGCGTGACCGTCAGCCAGACGCGCCAGAACCACAGCAGCACCAGGATCGCCGTGGCCCACCACGCGAGATGGTCGAAGTGGGGCGCGACGACCAGCGCCACTGCAGCGAGCAGCACGAGCACGTCGCGCCGTTCGCGCGCCGCGCTCGACACCTGCGGCTGCAACAACGAGGAGAGTAGCTGCCGCACGCGCGCGCGCGCGTCGCGCAGCGAGGGGCGGGGAGTTTTTGCTGCGGCGGCCATGGCCTCAACCCTTGAACAGCGCAAGCGCCGTCAGGCACCGCTCGCGTTGCTCGGCGCCGCTGGCCAAGTCGACGGCGACACCCGGAAGCCGCAGCGCGTAGCGCAACTGCGCGGCGTCGGCGTCGAGCACCCAGCGCGCGAGCCGCGCGAGCCTGCCTTCGACGCCCAGATGCGGCGGCAGCGCGTCGAAGTCGAGCGTCAGTTCGCCGCCGGCGGCCGCCTCGAACAGCTTGACCGACAGTTCGTCCGAGCGCGCCGCGAGCTTCCACGCGATCATCCGCTGTGAGTCGCCGTCCTGGTAGGGCCGCACGCCGGCGAAGTCCTCGCCGCTGGCGGCGACACCCGCGCCGTACAGCGATCCGCCGAGCGCGAGCGGCAGCGGCGGCGCGTCTTCCTCCGGCTTCGGGTAGACGATCGCGGAAATCGGCGGCGTGAAGTACGCCCACGCCTGCCACAGGCCGAACGGAAACCGCGTTTCGATGCGCACGCGCGGGCACGCCCGCCGGCCGCGCCGCCGCGTGGGCAGCGACAGCTCGACCGACCGGCTGCCCGCGGCCGGGACATCGGCCCAGCTTCCAGGCATCGGCCGCTCGCGCCGGAACAGGCCCCCTGCCTTGCGCCGGGTCGGCAAGACGAAGCTGAAGTTCAACGCGTGTCGCGCCTCGGGGGTTGGGTTGATCACCAGGAGCTCGAAGGTCGCGACGTCGCCGGCGAACACGGGCTCCGCACGATGGCCGCGCAGCAGCACTCGCGCGAGGTTGCGGTGGGTGTGGTACATGCCGACCACCGCGATGCTGGTGACCAGAAAAGTCAGCAGGAAGCCGAGCTGCAGTCCGTAGTTGATCGAGCCGATCAGCAGCACGATCATCGCCGCGCCGAAGATCAGCCCCGCGCGCGTCGGCAGGATGTACACGCGCTTGCGGTCGAGCAGCACGTCGCCGTGCTCGACCCCTTCGCGCCGCGCGATCCAGTCGGCGATGCGGATGGCGAGCGGGTGGGTCGTGACGCTCACGGAATGGGCACCGCCTGGATCAGCTGCGACACCATTTCGCGCCCGTGCAGCGCACGGCCGCCTTCACGCTGCACCGCGTGCAGCCGATGGCCGGCAACGGCCGGCAGCACGTTCTGGATGTCCTCGGGGATCACGTGATCGCGGCCGTCGAGCCAGGCCCATGCGCGCGCGGCGGCGAGCAGCGACAGGCCGGCGCGAGGACTCAGGCCCTCGGCGTACTTGCCCGATGCGCGCGTGTGCGCGAGCAGTGCCTGCACGTAGTCGAGCAGCGCATTCGAACAGAACACCTGCTTGACCTCGGCCTGCGCCGCCAGCAGGTCGGCGGGACGCGCAACCGGTGGCAGGTGCTTCAGGATGTCGCGGCGCGGCTCGCCGGCGAGCAGCGCTCGCTCGGAGGCGCGGTCGGGATAACCGAGACTGATGCACATCAGGAAGCGGTCGAGCTGCGATTCGGGCAGCGGAAAGGTGCCGACCTGGTGCAGCGGGTTCTGCGTGGCGATCACGAAAAACGGTTGCGGAAGCGGGCGCGAAAGGCCGTCGACCGACACCTGGCTTTCTTCCATCGCCTCCAGCAGCGCGCTCTGCGTCTTGGGGCTGGCGCGGTTGATCTCGTCGGCGAGCAGCACTTCGGTGAAGATCGGCCCGGGGTGGAAAACGAACTGCCCGTTGGCGCGGTCGTAGACCGAGACGCCGATCACGTCCGAAGGCAGCAGGTCGCTCGTGAACTGGATTCGGCGAAACGGCAGTCCGAGCGAAATCGCGATCGCGTGCGCCAGCGTCGTCTTGCCCACGCCCGGCGCATCCTCGATCAGCAGATGGCCGCCGGCCAGCAGGCACGTGAGGCTCTGCCGGATCTGCAGGTCCTTGCCTACGATGACGCCGGCGATCTGCGCGGCGCAGGAGCGGAGCTTCTCAAGCATTACACTCGTCCGAAACGACGTCTGTGGGAGACAGCGTGCACACCGGCTTCATCACGCACACCGCGTGCGCTGCGCATGAAATGGGTTCGTGGCATCCCGAAAGCCCGGAGCGCCTGGCCGCGATCCATGACCATTTGATCGCGATCGGGCTCGCACCGCATCTGGAATACATCGACGCGCCTGCGGCTGATCTGCACGCAATCGCGCGCGCTCACGATCGCGGCTACATCGAGCAGTTGCGATCGAGGATACCAAAGCACGGATACGTGCCGATCGATCCGGACACCTCGATGAACCCTGCCACCTGGGACGCGGCGCTGCACTCGGCCGGCGCGGTGATCGAGGCGACCGACCGGGTGCTGGGCGGCGCGCTGCGCAACGCTTTCTGTGCGGTACGGCCGCCCGGGCATCACGCAACGCGCGCGCAGGCGATGGGTTTCTGCTTCTTCAACAACGTCGCGATCGGCGTGCTGCACGCGCTCGAAGCGCACGGGCTGGCGCGGGTGGCGGTCATCGACTTCGACGTGCATCACGGCAACGGCACCGAGGACATCCTGGCAGGCGACGAGCGCGTGCTGATGGCCAGTTTTTTCCAGCATCCGTTCTATCCGTACACCGGCGCCGAGCATCAAGCGAAAAACATGGTGAACGTGCCGCTGCCCGCGGGCACCAGGGGCGACGTCGTGCGGCAGGTCGTCGACGAGGTGTGGATGCCGCGGCTCGAGCAGTTCCGGCCGGAGATGATCTTCGTCTCGGCGGGCTTCGACGCGCACCGCGAAGACGACCTCGGGCAGATGGGGCTGGTCGAGGCGGACTACGCGTACATCACGCAACGGCTGATGGAGGTCGCCGCGCGGCACGCCCGCGACCGCATCGTCAGCACGCTCGAGGGCGGCTATAACCTGAGCGCGCTGGCGCGCAGCGTGGCGGCGCATGTGAGGACGTTGGCGCAGATTTAGGATTCAGGAATCCGACCATGCCAAGCACCATCTTCGATCAAGGCCTCGATCGGAACGAGGCGAACTATGCACCGCTGTCGCCGTTGACCTTCGTCGAGCGCAGCGGCACCGTGCATCCGCAGCTCGCCGCCGTCGTGCACGGCAGCGGGGCGAAGGCGATCCGCCGCACCTGGGGCGAGACGTACGCCCGCAGCCGGCGGCTGGCGCATGCGCTCGCGCAGCGCGGGCTCGGCCGCGGCGACACGGTCGCGGTGATGCTGGCCAACACGCCCGAGATGGTCGAGGCGCACTACGGCGTGCCGATGGCCGGCTGCGTGCTCAATGCGATCAACACGCGGCTCGATGCCGCATCGGTCGCGTTCATGCTCGAGCATGGCGAGGCGAAGCTTTTCATCGTCGACCGCGAGTTCTCGGCGATCGCCGCCGCCGCCGTCGCACAGCTCAAGCGCAAGCTCGACGTGATCGACGTCGACGATCCCGTCTACGAGGGCTCGGGCGAACGCATCGGTGCGCTCGACTACGAAGGCCTGATCTCGCAGGGCTCGCCCGACTACGAGTGGCCGCGCCCGGGCGACGAATGGGACGCGATCGCGCTGAACTACACGTCGGGCACGACCGGCAACCCCAAGGGCGTCGTCTATCACCATCGCGGCGCGTACCTGAACGCCGTGTCGAACATTCTCGTCTGGGCGATGCCGCATCACCCGGTCTACCTGTGGACGCTGCCGATGTTTCACTGCAACGGCTGGTGCTTCCCATGGACCGTCGCTGCGATGGCAGGCACGCACGTGTGCCTGCGGCGCGTCGAAGCCCGCGCGATCTTCGATGCGATCCGCGAGCACAAGGTCACACATTACTGCGGCGCGCCGATCGTGCATTCGATGCTGGTCAACGCGCCCGAGGATCTGCGGCGCGGGATTACGCACAAGGTCCACGCGATGGTGGCGGCGGCCGCGCCCCCGGCCGCCATGATCGAAGGCATGGACCGGCTCGGTTTCGACCTGACGCACGTCTACGGACTGACCGAGGTGTACGGGCCCGCGACCGTTTGCGCGAAGCAGCCCGAATGGGCGCAGCTTCCGGTCGGCGAGCGCGCGGTGAAAAACGGCCGGCAGGGCGTGCGCTATCCGATGGAGGAAGCGGTCGCGGTGCTCGATCCGCAGACGATGCAGCCGGTGCCGGCCGACGGCGAAACGATCGGCGAAGTGATGTTCCGCGGCAACATCACGATGAAGGGCTACCTGAAGAACCCGGAGGCGACGCGCGAAGCCTTCGCCGGCGGCTGGTTCCACTCGGGCGATCTGGCGGTGATGCAGCCGGACGGCTATCTGCGGATCAAGGACCGCAGCAAGGACATCATCATCTCGGGCGGCGAGAACATCTCGTCGATCGAGGTCGAGGACGTACTGTACCGCCATCCGGCGGTGATGACCGCGGCGGTCGTGGCGCAACCCGATCCGAAGTGGGGCGAGGTACCTTGCGCCTTCGTCGAACTGCGCGAAGGCGCCAGCGTCACCGCCGACGAGCTGCGCGCGTTCTGCCGCCAGCACCTCGCCGCCTTCAAGACGCCGAAGAATTTCGTCTTCGGCCCGCTGCCGAAGACCAGCACCGGAAAGATCCAGAAGTTCATCCTGCGCCAGCAGGCCAAGTCCGCTGCGGCGATCGACGTCTAGGAGACTCCCATGAACGCACCGAACACCCCGATCCAGCTCGAACCGCTCGTGCTCGAACGGCGCGAAGGCGGCGTGGTGCACCTGACGCTGAATCGCCCGGCGCAGTTCAATTCGCTGTCCGAGGAGATGCTCGCTGCGCTGCAGTCCTCGCTCGACGCGATCGCGGCGGACTCGACCGCCCGGGTCGTCGTCATCGGCGGCGCGGGCAAGGCGTTCTGCGCCGGGCACGACCTGAAGCAGATGAAGGCGAACCCGCGGCTCGATTACTACCAGAAGCTCTTCGCCGACTGCGCGAAGATGATGCTGCGGATCCAGACGATGCCGCAACCGGTGATCGCGCGCGTGCACGGCATCGCCACTGCGGCCGGCTGCCAGCTCGTCGCGATGTGCGATCTGGCGGTGGCGGCGGACGTCGCGAAGTTTGCGGTGTCGGGCATCAACGTCGGACTGTTCTGCTCGACGCCTTCGGTGGCGCTTTCGCGCAACGTCGGACGCAAGCACGCGTTCGAGATGCTGGTGACCGGCGACTTCATCGATGCGGCCACGGCGCGCGAGCGCGGACTGGTCAATCGCGTCGTCGCGCTCGGCGAGCTCGATGCGGAAGTCGCCAAGCTCGCGGCGTCGATCGTCGCCAAGCCAGCGACGGCGATCGCGCTGGGCAAGGGGATCTTCTACAGGCAGCTCGAAATGGGCATCGAGGCCGCGTACCAGCTCGCCGGGCAGACGATGGCCTGCAACATGGTCGACGAGTGCGCGCAGGAAGGTGTGGACGCCTTCATGAACAAGCGCCTGCCGGCCTGGGCACCGAAGTCCTGAGGCGCCATTTGACCGCCTGACTCCGGTCCCCTCGGCGAAGGCGCGTCGTCGACACGGCACCCAAAAAAATTGCGGCGCGACGGGCCGCTCATCGGCTCCCGCTCGCGCCGCCAGGTGGAGACAGTCGTCTGGCCGCCCCGCACCGCCTAAGCGGCGGTGCGAAACTCGGCGCAATCGTCCTCGACGAACGCGGGTGCGCAGCGCATGGCCGGCCGCGTCTGTTGGTCGAGCCGCAGCGTCAGGCAGTAGGCTGCGCCGCCGGCGCGGTTGAAGGAGTCCAGCCGAACGACGTGCGGCCGATAGCCGCGCTCGACGAGCGCGCCGCGCAGCGCGTCGCTCGCGTGGCACAGCACGACGTCGCGGCCCAGGCAGACCGAGTTGACGGCAAGGTGGTGCGCGTCCTCGTCGCCCGCGACGATCAGGTTGTCGCGGCCGACCAGTTCCTCGATCAGGCCGAGGCTCTTCGCATCGAACGCCGGCCGGTAGACGATGACTTCGCCGCCCGACAGCACGCAGAAGCACGTGTCAAGGTGGTAGAAGCGCGGATCGACGAGTTCGAGCGCGACCGCCGGCACGGCGAACGTCTCGGCGAGCACGTACTGCATCTCGTAGCTGGAGCGCTGGCCGTAGCCGGTCCACAGCACGCTGCGCGTCGCGTCCCAGATCGCGTCGCCGGCACCCTCGAAGACGAGTCCTCGCGGGGTGTCGACGATTTCGTCGATCGCTGCCCGCGCGCGCAGCGCCTGGAAGAACGCCCGGTCGTGTGCCTCCTCGCCCTGCCGCTCGGGGCACAGGAAGCGCGCCAGCAGCGCCTTGCGGTCCAGCACCAGCGCGGCGTTGGCGGTAAAGACCATGTCCGGCAGCCCGGGCTGCGGCGGTTGCACGTCGACGCGCGCGCCGAGCCGCTCATAGGTCGACTTCAACTGCTGCCAGCCGCGCCGTGCATCCTGCGCGAGTCGATCCGCGGACACCGACCACTGCGCGGGATCCATCCACGGGTTGATGCGATAGCTGACCTCGAAGTGATCGGGCGCGCACATCACCAGATGCGCACGGGGCTGGCCGCCCGCTCGACGCTGCTCTTCTTGCACCGTTTTTCTCCTCCGTGTAGCGATCCTTTGCACTTCGGCTTCGTTTCCCGCGCGCAGCGGCGCGGTTTCGAATTCGCGCAGCGTCTCGACGAAGACGTCCAGACCCCAGTCGAGCGCTTCGCGCGAGATCACGAGCGGCGGCGCGAAGCGGATCACCGTCTGGTGCGTCTCCTTCGTCAACACCCCGCGCTCGGCCAGCCGCTCGACGACGCGGCGCGCGCTCGCGCGGCGCGGGTCGAGCTCGACCCCTGCCCACAGCCCGCGGCCGCGCACGTCCACGACCAGTGCGCTTTCGATCGCGCGCAGCCGCGCGAGCAGATGCGCACCGAGCGCAGCGCTGCGTGCGACCAGGCCCTCGTCCTCGATCACCCGCAGCGCTTCGAGACCGACCGCGGCGGCGAGTGGATTGCCGCCGAAGGTCGAGCCGTGGCTGCCGGGCTCGAACACCCGCATCACGTCGTCGGTTGCGACGAAGCAGCTCACGGGCAGCAACCCGCCGCCGAGCGCCTTGCCGAGGATCAGTCCATCGGGCCGGATGCCCTCGTGCTGGAATGCGAACCAGCGGCCGGTGCGGCCGAGCCCCGACTGGATCTCGTCGAGGATCAGCAGCACGCGACGCTCGTCGCACAGTCTGCGCGCTGCGCGCAGGAAGCCGTCGGGCGGAACGACGATGCCGGCTTCGCCCTGGATCGGCTCGATCAGAACCGCGCAGGTGTTCTCGTCGATCGCCGCGGCGAGCGAGTCGATGTCTCCGAAGTCGAAATGCTTGAAACCCGGCGCGAACGGGCCGAAGTCGGCGCGGTACGCGGGTTCGGTCGAAAAACCGACGATCGTGGTCGTGCGTCCGTGAAAGTTGCCGCGCGCAACGACGATGTTCGCACGGTCGGCCGCAATGCCTTTGACGCGATAGCCCCAGCGGCGCGCAGCCTTGATCGCCGTTTCGACCGATTCCGCGCCGCCGCTGGCGGGCAGCGCGCGGTCGAGCCCGGTCAGGCGCGTCAGGCGTTCGAGGAACAGGCCGAGCGTATCGCTGTGATACGCGCGCGAGGTGACGGCGACGCGCTGCGCCTGCTCGGCCAGCGCGCGGACCAGACGCGGATGCGCGTGGCCGTGGCTGACGGCCGAGTACGCGCTCATGAAGTCCAGATAGCGCTTGCCTTCGACGTCCGTCAGCCATTCGCTGCGGCCCTGCGACAGCACGACCGGCAGCGGATCGTAATTCGCGGCAGCGACGCGGCGTTCGAGATCGATGGCCTGTTGCGCAGTGCGGTGTTGCATTGAGGGCCTCGGGGTAGACCGTTGCCGAGAAAGTTTAGGTACGCACCGTCGCAGCGGCGGCGAATTTCCTCCGCTTCGTTTGCCGAGTATGTCGTCCCACGCCCCGATCGTTGCAGCTTCTGCAGTCGCGCATGCTGCACCGCCACGACCGCGACCGAGCAGCGGGAATATTCGCGTTGGCGCCCCTTGCCGCGGGCACTAGGATGCCGCGCATGAATCCGACCGCTGCGTTGAACGCGGGCCACCCGGCGCTCGCGCCGCTGCTCGCAGCGGGATTCGAGGCGGACCGCATCGAGCAGGTGCTGCGCTTCTACGACGAGCCGCACCGTCGTTACCACGATCGGCGCCACCTGCACGAGATGTTCGACGTGGCCGTCGCTCTGGGGCTGCGGCTGTCGGCGCCGCAGGCGATGGCGGTGCTGTTTCACGACGCGGTCTACGTTCCGGGCGCGGCACGCGGGCTGAACGAGGCGCTGTCCGCGCAGTTGCTGCGCGTGTACGCGGCGAAGCTCGCGGCGTCGCTGGTCCAGGCGGCCTACGAGATCGTCATCGACACGGCCGACCACGTCGCGCGCAGCGGCGAGGCGCGGCTCGTGCTCGACCTGGACCTGATGCGTCTGGCGGCGCCGCGCGAAGACTTCATCCGTTATTCGCGCGAAGTCTTCGCGGAACAGCGGCCGCTGATCCTGATCGACGACGACGACGACGCCTGGGACTTCTTCGCGCAGCGGCGCGTGCAGTTCTTCGAATGCCTGCTCGAGCGGCCGGCGATCTTCTGCCTGCCGGCGTTCCGCGAGCGCTTCGAGGCCGTCACGCGCAGCAATCTGCGCGAGTCGATCGACTGGGTCAAGGCAGCGGGTAACCGCGGAATGCCTTGACCGTCTGCAGCTCGGGCTTCGATGCGATGCGCTCGACGCCGAGCGTTGGGTCGTCGGTCCACGCGTTGGTCAGTTCGCGGTAGTGGTCGAGGCTGCGGCAGGCGAGCCGCAGCACGTAGTCGCAGCTTCCCGAGACGAGAAAACACTCGATGACCTCGTCGCACGCGCGCATCCGCTGCTCGAAGCGCGCGTGCGTCGCCTGGCTCTGCTCGCGCAGCGAAACCTCGACCACGATCGTCAGCAGCCCGCCGAGTTTGCGCGGCTCGATCAGCGCCATGTAGCCGCTGATGATGCCCGCTCGTTCGAGCCGGCGCACGCGTTCGAGGCAGGCGCGCGGACTCAACGCGACTTTCTCCGACAGCGCCTGGTTCGTGATTCGTCCGTCGCGCTGCAGGATCTCGAGGATCTGCCGGTCGATGCGGTCGAGGTCTTTCATGGGCGGGCAGTATATGGTCCGCCGGCGGGCTACCATCGGACCGCGGAGCGCGCATGCCCCTGTTCGATCGCGAAGCCCTGAACCCCGGCGTCACGCGCGGCGAAGTCGCCGCGTGGGCCTGCTATGACTTCGCCAACTCCGGCTACACGACGGTGGTGCTGACGGCGGTGTTCAACGCGTACTTCGTCGGCGTCGTCGCGGCGGGTATGTCGCATCCGACGACGGTTTGGACCTGGGTGCTCGCCGTATCCAACGCGCTGGTGATGGTCGCGATGCCGCTGATCGGCGCGTACGCGGACCTGCGGGCGCGCAAGAAGTGGCTGCTCGCGCTGTCCACCGGGGGTTGTGTGGCGTCGACCGCGGCGCTCGCGCTGGCCGGTCCCGGCGACGTCGTGTTGGCGTCGGTGGCGATCGTCGTGTCGAACTTCTTCTTCATGACCGGCGTGGCGTTGATCGCCGCGTTCCTTCCGGAACTGGCGCGGCCCGAGGCGCTCGGTCGCGTATCCGGCTGGGGCTGGAGCTTCGGCTACGTCGGCGGTCTGCTTGCGCTGGGCCTGTGCCTGGGCTACGTCGTCTGGGCGCGCGGGCAGGGCGCCACACCTGAGCAGTTCGTGCCGGTGACGATGCTGATCGTCGCCGGCGTGTTCGCGCTCGCCGCGATCCCGACGCTGCTCGCGCTGAAGGAACGCGCGCAACCGCAGACCGGCGCGGCGGTCGGCGGCTACGTCGCGGCGTCGCTGCGAAGGCTCTGGCACACGCTGCGCGAGGCGCGGCGCTATCGCGACTTCGCGATGCTGCTGGCGTGCGGCGCGTTCTATCAGGCCGGTGTGACGGTCGTCATCGCGCTGGCGGCGATCTACGCGCAGGACGTGATGAAGTTCGGCTTCGAGCAGACGATGCTGCTCGTGCTGCTTGTCAACGTCACCGCCGCGATCGGGGCGTTCGGTTTCGGCTACGTGCAGGACGCGATCGGTCATCGGCGCGCGCTCGCGCTGACGCTGCTCGCGTGGTTGGCGATGACCTGGGTCGCCGCGGTGGCGACAAGCGAGGCGATGTTCTGGGTGGCGGCGAACCTCGCGGGGCTGGCGATGGGGTCGAGCCAGTCGGCCGGCCGCGCGCTGGTCGGACTGTTCGCGCCGTCGCGTCGGCTTGCCGAGTTTTACGGTCTTTGGACGCTCGCGACCCAGCTTGCCGCGATCGTCGGCCCGCTCACCTACGGTGCGGTGATGCTGGCCACCGGCAACCAGCACCGTCAGGCGATCGCGGTCACGGGCGGCTTCTTCGCCGTCGGCTTGGTGCTGATCGCCGCGATGAACATCGAGCGCGGCCGCCGCGCGGCGCTCGCACCGGACTGACGCTACGCGCCGAGCGCGGCGATCCCGGCGCGGGCAATCTGTGCGTCTTCGCTGGATTTCACGCCCGACACGCCGACCGCGCCAACGACGTGTCCGTCGACGACGATCGGCACCCCGCCTTCGAGCATGCCCGCCAGCGGTGCCGACAGGAACGCGGTGCGGCCGTTGTTGATCATGTCTTCGTAGATCTTCGTCTCGCGCCTGCCCATCGCGGCGGCGCGCGCTTTTTCCGGGCCGATGTAGGCCGAGATCGGGGCGGCGCCGTCGAGCCGCTGCAGCCAGAGCAGGTGGCCGCCGTCGTCGACGATCGCGATCGTCACCGCCCAGCCGTTGTTCCTCGCCTCGGCCTCGGCAGCAGCGGCGATCTTGCGTGCATCGTCGTGCGTCAGCACTTTCTTGGTCAGCATGTGTGTACCTCCGATGAGCCAGGATTTGTCATTGTGGCGCGTGAGATGGCGAGCCGTGGTTCGAGCGACTGCGGCACGGCCCACCCGCGATGCTCGGCCGCTGGCTTCCGTTCCGGTCCCGCTTTCGTCACACGCCTCCGACGTCAAACGACCGAGCCTCGTCGCGTCCGCTTTTCGTGGACCGGTTCACCTGCCAGGGAGTAATCCCCGTGCCTACCGTGACCCATCCTCCTTCCTCTCTGCTCCGTGTGCCTGCCGGTGTCAACCGCGACTTTCGCGACGAATGCGTCACGAACCCGGAAGCAAGCCGCGCAGCCGGTACCAGCCGATGCCGAGCCATTCGCGCAGCGCAATGTGGGAGACGTAAAGCCCTTCGGCGCTCGGAACCAGGTGCAGCGGCCGGAACGCGGCCTGTCCGAGATAGTTGGTCGGCGCGGCCGTCACCCGCAGTCCGTGTCGCTCGAACACCGGTTGCGCGCGCGGCATGTGCGAGGCGCTGGTGACCAGCAGCACGCGCGTGATGCCCGCAGGCAGCAGGATCGCTGCGCTGAGCCGTGCGTTGTCGTAGGTCGTTTCGCTTGCGGCCTCGACCCAGCGCGGGGCGATGCCGAATTCGTCGCGCAGCAGATCGCGCATCAGTTCGGCTTCCGCGACGTCGCCGCCGCCGGGTTTGCCGCCGGTCACGAGGATCGGAAGTCCCGTTTCGCGCGCCAGCCGTGCGCCGTAGCGCACCCGCTGCAGCGTCGTCGCGCGGACCGTCTCGCCGCCCCATTCGGGCGCGCCGCGGTTGCGGCCGCCGGCGAGGATCACGATCGCCTGCGCGCCGCTCGCCTTCGCGTCGGCAAGCGGCGGGGCTTCAAGGGTGCGGATCAGCGCCTGCGCCGCCACCCCGGTGCCGAGACCGAGCAGCCCCAGCAGTGCGACGGCCGCCAGTCCGAGCCCCGGTGCGCGCGCGTGTCGCGACCAGGCCAGGCCCGCGAGCGCCAGGGCGACGAGCGACGTCGGCGGCAGGACGAGCGCAGCCGCCGCATACGAGAGCGTTTCGATCATCGCGCGATGGCGAGCGCCGCTAGCGGCCGGCGACCGCGCCGCGGATCTGATCCAACGCGGTCGGATCCTCGATCGTCGTCAGGTCGCCCGGATCACGCCCTTCGCAGATCGCCTGGATCGAGCGGCGCAGCAGCTTGCCGGAGCGCGTCTTCGGCAGCACGCTGACGAAGTGAACGCGCGCCGGCCGCGCGACCGCGCCGAGCTGCGAATCGACGGTCTTCATCACCTCGCCCTCGTGCGCGAGCTTCAGTTCAGGCGTGGCGATCTTCGATGCGTCCTTGACCACCGCGAACGCAACCGCGACCTGGCCCTTCAGCGGGTCGGCCACGCCGACGACGGCGACCTCGGCGATGTTCGGATGCGAGCTGATCGACTCCTCGATTTCACGCGTGCCGAGCCGGTGACCGGCGACGTTGATCACGTCGTCGGTGCGGCCGAGGATGAAGTAGTAGCCATCCTCGTCGCGGATGCCCCAGTCAAACGTCGAGTAGACCTGCCGGTTCGGCACGCTGGTCCAGTAGGTCTTGACGAAGCGTTCGTCGTCGCCCCACACCGTCGACATGCAGCCCGGCGGCAGCGGACCCTCGATACCGACCACGCCCTTCTCGCCGACGCCGACCTCGGTGCCGTCGATCTCGCTGAACAGCTTCACGTCGTATCCATACACCGGCAGCCCGGGCGAGCCGAACTTGGAAGGAAGGACCTCCACACCGCGCGCGATCGCGAGAATCGGCCAGCCGGTTTCGGTCTGCCAGTAGTTGTCGACGACGGGCTTGCCGAGCCCGTCGGCGATCCAGCGCGCGGTCGGCTCGTCGAGCGGCTCGCCGGCGAGGAACAGCAGCCGCAGGCTCGACAGGTTGTACTTCCTCAGCAACGCCGGATCCTGTTTTTTGAGCACCCGGATCGCGGTCGGCGACGAGAACATGGTCGTGACCTTGTGCTGTTCGACGATCTTCCACCAGATGCCGCCGTCGGGGCGGATCGGCGTGCCTTCGTACATCACGGTCGCCATTCCGGCGATCAGCGGGCCATAGACGATGTACGAATGGCCGACGACCCAGCCGATGTCGCTCGTCGAGAAGTACGTCTCGCCCGCATTGCCGCAGAAGATGTGCTTCATCGACGCCGCGAGCGCGACCGCGTACCCACCTGTGTCGCGCTGCACGCCCTTCGGCTTGCCGGTGGTGCCCGACGTGTAAAGGATGTACGACGGCTCGCTCGATTCGAGCCATTCGCACGGCACCTCGTCGTTCATGTGCTCGGCGCGCAGCTTCGCGTAGTCGAGGTCGCGGCCGGCGACCATCGGCAGTTCCGCGAGTCCGCGGTCGACCAGCACCACCTTGTCCGGCGGAAAATTCGAGAGGCGAATCGCCTCGTCGAGCAGCGCCTTGTACGGCACCGGCTTGCCCGCGCGCGAACCGGCGTCGGCGCTGACGACGACTTTGGGTTTCGCGTCGTCGATGCGCGTGGCGAGCGACACCGACGCGAAGCCGCCGAAGACGACCGAATGGATCGCGCCGATCCGCACGCAGGCGAGCATCGCGAACATCGCCTCGGGGATCATCGGCATGTAGATCAGCACGCGGTCCCCGCGGCCCACACCCAGCCCCTTGAGGATGCCCGCGAAGCGGTTGACCTCGCGATAGAGCTGGTTAAACGTGTAGGTCTTCTCTTGATTCGTCTCGGTCGACACGTAGACGAGCGCGCTTTGCTCGCCGCGCGTGGCGAGATGCCGGTCGACGGCGTTGTGGCACAGGTTGGTCGTACCGCCGACGAACCACTTCGCGAACGGCGGCCGCGAATAGTCGAGCACCTTGTCGAACGGCTTCTTCCAGTCGACCAGCGCGGCTTGTTCGCGCCAGAAGCCGTCCCGGTCGCGGATCGATCTAGCGTGGAACTCCTTGTACGTCGTCATTGCGCGCTCCCTCCGGCCCCGTGGATTGCAATTCGCGCTGCTGGCGCACGAGCTTCAGCAGCGGGTTGATTTGTTCGAGCAGTCGCGGCAGATGCGGCACGACTTCACCCGCGCGTCCGGCGCGGATCAGCGCAAGTGCCAGGCTGATATCCATCGAGCCGTCGTCGGGCCGGCTTTCGAGCACGCCGGGCGCCACGCCCTCCGACGTGCCGAGGATGATCCGGCGCGAGCGGCTCGACTGCGCCTGCTGCGCGCGCTTCTGCGCGAGCAGCCGCAGCTCTTCGGCGCCGCGGCGAAGCTCTTCCGAAAGCGTCGCCACACCGATGCAAGTCCAGACCTCGACCCCCGGGCCGGCGGCCTCGACGTTTTCGAGCACCTTGCGCAGCCGCGCCGCGAAACGCAACACGCCCGACAGTCCGGTCGCCTGCGTGGCGACGCAGAACTCGAAGCGGTCGGACCGCGTGCCGAGATCCTCGAGGCGGATCGACGCGGCGAGCGCGCGGCCGACCAGCTTGACTCGCTGCTCGATCTCGCCTTCCCAGGTCCCCGACTTCGGCATCGACAGCTCGACGCGCACGCAGATCACCGCGACGTCGGTCAGGTTGCGGCGCGCGAACGAGATGAGCTTTTCGACCTGCTTGTCGAAGAACTGCAGGTTCAGAAGTTCGGTGTCGGGATCAACCGTGCGCGCGGATTCGAGCGAGGCCTGGCTCTCCTGCAGGGCTTCCCGCGTCGCCGCGAGTTTGACCAGCACCTCCAGACGCGAGATCAGTTCCGCGGCGCCTGCGCCTTTCTGGATGAAATCGGTCGCGCCCATCGAGGCTGCGCGCTCGCGTTCGGCCACCTCATCTTCGCCCGAGATCACGATCACTGGCAGCTCGCGGATGCGCTGCACCTTCGAACTGCGCACGCGCGTCAGCAGCTCGAAGCCGTCGACTTTCGGCATCGTCAGATCGGTGATGACGACGCGGATCGACGCGTCGAGCAGGATCGCCTGCCAGGCGGCTTCGCCGTCGGTGACCTCGCGGATCTCGAAGCGATCCCGGATGTGCTGCGTGATCGACGCCCGCACGATTCGCGAGTCGTCGGCGATCAGCACGCGCGCCTTCGGCGCGCTCGGGGAGTTCGGGGCGATCGATTCGCTGGCCACGCGTTCACCGGGGATCTTCATGCGGAGCGCGCGCGGGGCGCGCCTGGCATTCGAGTCGGCAATTTACCGGAAATGTGTGATGTAAGCGCAGGAAAGGACTGGGTTTTTCCCATGCTATCGGCTATCTTCGGCGCGCTCTGAAGCGCTGCCATGCTTTCGCCCATCACGCATTCGTGGAACTGGCGCCGCCTCGGGCGGACAGCCACGGTTGCGCTCGTGGCGGCGCTTGCGTCCACGACGGTTCGCGCGCAGGCCGGCGACGGGCGCGGCGCCGTCGTCGGCGCGGAGATCGCGCTGCGGGCGCTGGCCTATCTCGGCGTGCCGTACCGCTTCGGCGGCGACGATCCGGTCCGCGGCTTCGATTGCAGCGGCCTCGTTCGTTTCGTCTTTCGCGATGCGCTCGGCATCGAATTGCCGCGCCGCTCGGACGAGATCGGCCGTGCCGGCAGCGCAATCGAGCTCGAGCGGTTGCAGCCGGGCGATCTCGTTTTTTTCAACACGCTCGGCCGCGCGTTTTCGCACGTCGGCATCTACATCGGCGATGGCCGCTTCGTACACGCGCCCGCGCGACGCGGACAGGTCCGCGTCGATGCGCTCGACGAGCGCTACTGGTCGGCGCGCTTCAACGGTGCGCGCCGGTTGGCGCCGGCCTCGGAAGCCGCTGGCGCGACATCCCCGGAGCAGGCGAGGAACGTCGACGATCCGCTTTGGCGCGGACAATGACGCTTGAGGGCGCACTGCGCCGTGCGCGCAGCCCGCGCGAATGCGGGTTGGCGTTCGTAAATCCCTGATCGGTCTAAGAAAATGGCAAGCGGACGGGCCGGACGACGAGTGGCGCCAGAGGCTTGATCCGTGTCAAATGAGAATGACTTGCATTTGCGAATCGTTCGCGTTAAAGTCCGTCGCGCGGGCGCGCCGGACCATCCGATACAGCGGACGCCCGGGAGTCCATCGACTTTCGTTGCACAAAAAGGGACCGCGAACCATGAATCGAACGATCGAAACGAACCGCGCCGAGACTTGGCTCGATCGCGGCCTGCGCTGGACATTTGCGCTCGGGCTGGTCCTGGGCGTGGCGGCGCAGGCGACCGATGCGCAGGCGCAGGAAAAGGTGCTGAACCTGTACTCGGCACGCCACTATCAGACCGACGAGGCGCTTTATTCGAACTTCACGAAGCAAACCGGCATCAAGATCAACCGCATCGAGCTCGGTGACGAGCAGTTGCTACAGCGGGTCAAAAGCGAGGGCGCGAACAGTCCGGCCGACGTCATTCTGCTGGTCGACGCGGCTCGCCTGTGGCGTGCACAGATCGACGGACTGTTCCAGCCGATCCGCTCCAGGATCCTCGAAGAGCGCATTCCCGCCAACTTGCGCTCGAACGACGGCACCTGGTTCGGTTTTTCGACCCGCGCGCGCGTCATCGTCTACAACAAGGCGACCGTGAAGCCGGAGGACGTCGATACGTACGAAGAACTCGCCGACCCGAAGAACAAGGGCAAGGTGTGCACGCGTTCCGGCTCGCATCCGTACATGCTGTCGCTGATCGGCGCGATGGTCGAGCGGGCGGGCGAGCCGAAGACCGAGGAATGGGCGCGCGGCGTCGTGGCCAACATGGCGCGCCCGCCACGCGGCGGCGACACCGACCAGATCCGCGCGGTCGCAAGCGGCGAGTGCGGGGTGGCGCTGACCAACTCGTACTACTGGGTACGGCTCGTTCGCTCCGACGACCCGAAGGACAAGGAGGTCGTCGGCAAGGTCGGCTTCATCTGGCCGAACCAGGCGACCTCTGGCACGCACGTCAACATTTCGGGCGGAGGTGTGGCAAGGCATGCACCGAACAAGGACAACGCGATCCGCTTCCTGGAATACCTTGCGAGCCCGCAGGCGCAGGCCTACTTCGCCAACGGCAACAACGAGTGGCCCGTCGTCAAGGGCGCCGAACTGAACAACCCGGCGCTGGCCGCGCTCGGCGACTTCAAGCAGGAAAACATTCCGCTGTCGTCGATCGGCAAGGGCCAGATCGCCGCGCAGCGCATCCTCGACCGCGTGGGTTATCGCTGATCCCGTCGAAAGGTCTGCCGCGGTGCGCCGGCCCCCAGGGTCAGTCTCCCCCGAACGGCGGAGTCGGCTCACCGTCCGGTCGCCAGCCAGCAAGTGGAACTCGAAGAGGATGCCGCGTGACGGCTCCTCGATGTCACCCCGGTTCCCCGCCAGCCCGCCGACCTCTACTCGCCAACCGAATTTCGCGCGCGTGAGGATCACATGCATGATGCTGGCAAGACGACGTCGAACGAATCCACGCCGCTCGTGGCGCGGCAGCCGCTGCTGCTGCACAGCCGCGATCTGTTCGCACAGCAGCGCCAGGTCCTGATCCGTCACGGCTCCGACACCTACGTGCTGCGGCTGACCCGCCAGGGCAAGCTGATCCTGACCAAGTAGGCGTACGCAGGATCCGAATCCGGTACCAACGAGGAGTCGCCGAACTCTCTCTCCATCGCAAACGCCCCGCCAGCCAATCGCACCACGCCGCCGGAACAGGCGGCGCAATGAGGGCGATGAGCAAGCTTCTTACCGACGTTTCGGCCGACGCGGCCGCACCGCCGAACAAAGACAAGCATGCTCGATCGCCGACACCATCGTCTCCGAGATCCGCACGGTCGCTGGCGCCCGCGTGCCGGCGGTGCCGCGCTCGTCGTCGGATTGCACGGCGTTGCGCTGGCGCTGACGGTCGCGATCGGTCCCGCACCGGCGCGCAACGTCGCTGCGCAGGCCATCGACGTCCGACTGATCGCCTCGCCGCAGCACCACGCGGCGTCCACCTCGCCGCTGCCGGCGGCCGCGGTCAGCCTGGCTCAACCGGAGGCTCCGCTGCTGCCATCGGTTCCCGGCTTCACGATCCAAGCGGCGGTCGTGCACGCCGCAGCGGCCATCGCTTCGCCGCGCGACCATCTGCCGCCGAAGTACACGGAGGCCACGCCGACGGATGCACCTGCGTCCGTGCCTGCCGCCACCGAGCCCGCGCAGATCCGCCGCGTGGCCTACGAGCGGTTCGGCCCCCCCGAGTACCCGCCGATGTCGCGCCGGCTGGGAGAAAGCGGTGTCGTCGTGCTGCGCGTGCTGATCGATGAAGTGGGACTGCCGCGCGAGGTGCAGGTCGAGACCTCTTCGGGCTATCCGCGGCTCGACGAGGCCGCAATCGCCGCGGTGCGGCGCGCGCGCTTCGTCCCGCACAGCGAAGGCGGACGCGCCCGCGCGGCCGTCGCGCGCGTGCCGATCCGTTTCGAACTGACCTGATCCCGACCTTGGAGGAGGAAGACTTGTCGAATCACGCCGTCCGTATCGGTATTGCCTGCATCGGTTCCTTGGTGGCAGCGGGCGTCTTTGCGCAGGCGCCGACCACCACGCCCGAGATCACCGTCACAGCCACCCGCACGGAACGCTCGGCCGACGAGGTTGCGGCCAGCGTCAGCGTGCGCGACCGCGAGGCACTCGACGAGCGCCTGGTCGAGGACATCCGCGACCTGGTGCGCGACGAGCCCGGCATGACCGTGCGGCGCGCGCCGGCGCGCTTCGTCGCGGTCGGCCCGCAGCAGACCGGACGCGCAGGCAACGAAGGCTTCAACATCCGCGGCATCGAGGGCAACCGCGTGCTGATCCTAATCGACGGTCTGCGCCTGCCCAACGCCTTCTCAAGCTTCGGTCGCGGCGACTACGCAGACGCAAGCCTGGTTTCGCGCGTCGAGATCCTGCGCGGCCCTGCCTCGGCGCTGTACGGAAGCGACGGGCTCGCGGGCGCGGTCAGCATCGTCACGCCGGACCCGGCCGACCTGCTGGCGCGTTCGCGCGCCGACCGCCACTTCGGCTGGCGCATCGCCTATGACGGCAGCGACGAAGGCTGGGCCAACACCGCATCGGCGGCGGCGCGGTTCGGCGCATTCGAGACGCTGGCGATGGCCACGGTGCGACGCGCGCGCGAGCTGGACAACCAGGGCGACAACGGCGCAGCCAACGCCACGCGCACGCGGCCCAACCCGCAGCAGTTCGATACCACCGCGCTGCTCGCCAAGCTGGTCTGGGCGGCCGCCCCGGGCAACCGCGTGCGTCTGACGGTCGAGGGGCTGCGGCAGCGGGTCGACACCGACGCGCTGTCGGCCGCCGCGGTGCCGCCGCTGGCGCCGACGTCGATCCTGGCCGTCACCGCCGAGGACAGCCTGCGGCGCGCGCGCGCCAGCGTGGACCAGCGCATCGACCGGGCGGGCTTCGCGTTCGCCGACGCGCTGCGCTGGGCCGTGTACGTGCAAGACACGGCAGACCGCCAGCGCGCGTTCGAGGATCGCAACACCGCACCCGACCGCTTCCGCGACGGCCGCTACGAGGAGCGCAGTGTCGGGGCGAGCCTCGAGCTGGACAAGCGCATCGGCGGCGCGTGGCCGCAGCGGCTGACCTGGGGCGCAGACCTCGCCCGCACCGGCTACCGGAACCTGCGCGAGGGCACGGTGCCGCCGCCGGGGCAGCCGTTTCCGTACAAGGATTTCCCGGACACCGACTACACGCTGATCGGCGTGTTCGCACAGGACGACATCGCGCTGGCCGACGGGCGCTTCGCGCTCGTGCCCGCGCTGCGCTACGACGCCTACCGCCTGGTGCCCGAGGCGAGTCCGCTGTTCGCCGGTACGCCGGTGCGGCTGTCCGATGGGGCGCTGTCACCCAAGCTCGCGCTGCAATGGCTGCCGCACGACGGCGTCAACGTCTACGTCTATGGCGCGCGCGGCTTCCGCGCACCGACCGCCGAGCAGGTCAACAACGGCTTCACCAATCCGGTGTCGAACTACAAGTCGGTCGGCAATCCCGATCTGAAGCCCGAGACCAGTCGCACGCTGGAAGTCGGTGCCAAACTGCGCGGGGCGCGCGCGCGCGCGACGGTGGCGTTGTTCGAGGGTCGCTACGCGGACTTCATCGAACAGGTGCGGGTGCGCGGCAGCTTCACGCCGGCGGATCCGGCGGTGTTTCAGTACGTCAACCTGCGCGACGTTCGCATCCGCGGCGCCGAAGCCGGCGGCGAGTTCTCGCCGCTGCCGGCCTGGAGCTTCTCCGCGGCGCTGGCGTGGGCAGAGGGCGACGACCGCAAAAGCGGGCAGCCGCTGAACTCGGTCAACCCGCTGCAGGTGGTCGCCAGCATGCGCTGGCAGGCTGCACCGACGCTTTCGCTGCGGGCCGACCTGCGCCACGCCGCGCGCAAGCGCGCCGCTGACGCCGACTCCAGCGGCTTCACACCGCCGGCCACGCAGTTTCTGCCGCCGTCGTTCACGGTGGTCGATCTGGCCGTCGGCTGGCGGCCGCGCCGCAACGTGGCCTTCAACGCCGGCGTCTTCAATCTGACTGACCGCAAGTACTGGCACTGGACCGACGTGCGCGGGCTCGCCGCCGGCAGCCCGATCGCCGATGCCTTCACCCAACCCGGCCGTTACGTCGCGGTCAACGGCCGCATCGATCTCTGACTCCGAGGAGGGCTCAACCATGCACACCGCCACGACCGTTTCGAATCCGTTGGACCCCGCCACGCTGCTGGCGCAGTTCCTGCAGGTGCGCCGCGAGCGACGGCTGCGCCATCGCGATGCCGCCGCCGTGCTGGGCGTCAGCGAAGGCGAAGCGGTCGCGGCCGCCGTCGGCGCATCGGGGCCGCTTTCCGCGGTGCGCTTGCGCGGGCCGTGGCCGGCGCTGTTCGAGCAGATGCCGCGGCTCGGCGCCGTGATGGCGCTGACGCGCAACGAACGCGCGGTGCACGAGAAGATCGGACGCTTCGAGAAAATGTCGCACGACGGACACGTCGGGCTCGCGCTCGGAGCCGCGATCGACCTGCGGATCTTCTACTCCCGCTGGGCGCACGTCTTTGCGGTGCGCGAGGACACCTCGCGCGGCGTGCAGCGCAGCCTGCAGGTCTTCGACGCGCACGGCAGCGCGATCCACAAGGTGTTTCTCCGCCCCGAGTCCGACCTGCAGGCGTGGGACGCAATCATTGCCGAATGCGCGCACCCGGACCAGGCGCCGCGGATCGAGCCGCGGCGCGCCGGCGAGGCCGAAAATGCGGAAGGCGGCGCCGAAGTCGACGTGCAGGCGTTCCAGCGGGGGTGGCTGGCGTTGACCGACACCCACGAGTTCTACCCGCTGCTGCGGCGCTTCGGGCTGTCGCGCACGCGCGCGCTTGCGCTCGCACCGAGCGGCTACGCCTGCCGCGTGCGCACGGACGCCGCGCGGCAGTTGCTGGAGGATGCCGCCGCGAGCGGCATCGGGATCATGTGTTTCGTCGGCAATGCCGGGATGATCCAGATCCACAGCGGCCCGGTCTGGCGCGTCGAGATGATCGGCGGCTGGTTAAACGTGCTGGACCCGGATTTCAACCTGCACCTGCGCCAGGACGGCATCGCCTCGGCGTGGATCGTGCGCAAACCGACCGCCGATGGTCCGGTCACGTCGCTGGAACTGTACGACGAGCGCGGCGACACGGCAGCGATGTTCTTTGGCGCGCGCAAGCCCGGGATCCCCGAGCAGCCGGCGTGGCGCACGCTGCTCGACGCGCTGCCCCGCTGCGAGCCGTGAGGGCAACGATGGAACATGTGCGGATGCACCGTCGCCGACTGCTGATTGCGGCGTTGCTGTCCCCCGCGGCGCCGTTGCACGCGACGTCGCCGCGCGCCCCCGACGCCTCGCCGCGCGTGGTGAGCGTCGGCGGCGCGCTGACCGAGATCGTTTACGCGCTCGGCGCCGGCAGCCTGTTGGTCGGCACCGACACGACCAGTGTATTTCCGGAAGCCGCGCGCACGACACCGAAGGTCGGTTACGCCCGCGCGCTGTCAGCCGAAGGGCTGCTGTCGCTTCGTCCGACGCTCGTGCTGGCCGGTGCCGAGGCGGGTCCGCCAGTGGTGATCGAGCAGATCCGCGCCGCCGGCGTTCGCGTCGTACGGGCCGAGGCGGGCCACGGGATCGACGTGCTCGCGGCCAACGTGCGGCGCGTCGCGGCCGCGCTCGGGCGCGACGGTGAAGGCGAGCGGTTGGCCGCCGAGGTGCGCGCGCGCTTTGACGACGTGCAGCGGCGCCTGGTGCGCAGCGGCGCTGCGCCGCGCGTGCTGTTCGTGCTGTCGCACGCCGCGAACAACGTCCAGGTGGCCGGGCGCGAAACCGCGGCGCACGCACTGATCGTGGCCGCGGGTGCGGCCAACGCGATGCGGGGATTCAACGGGTACCGGCCGCTGACCGCCGAGGCGGTGGTGGCGGCGGCACCGCAGGCGATCGTCGCGACCACGCAGGGGGTAGAAGCGCTTGGCGGCACCGCACGGCTGCTCGCGCAACCGGGGCTCGCGTTGACGCCGGCCGGCCGCGATGGCCGTGTCTTCGCGGGCGACGGGCTATGGCTGCTGGGCGGCGGGCCGCGCTGGCCCGAGGCGGTGGCGGAACTGGCGCGCTTTCTGGGGACGCTGGCGTGAGCGCGACGCCGGGCACGATGGCGCTCGAGTCGGCGGGTGCGTCGCGCCGGCTGCCCGCCGCACCCGCCCTCGTCGCCCTTGCGGGCGCGCTGGCGGCGGCGGTCGTTGTCGCGCTCGGGCATGGAGCCTATCGCGTCGGTCTGGTCGAGGTGTTGCGCCTGCCGTGGTCGGCGGTGGCCGATTCAGCTCAGGTGGCGGTGCTCGCGCAGATTCGCGCGCCGCGCGTGCTGCTGGCCGTTCTGACCGGCGCGGGTCTGGCCACCGCAGGCGCGCTGATGCAAGGGCTGTTCCGCAACCCGCTGGCCGACCCGGCGCTGATCGGCGTGTCCGCGGGTGCGGCGCTGGCGGCTGCGGCGGTGATCGTGTTGGGCAATGCGATCGTGCCGGCTTCGATGCGCGGCGACGCGCTCGGTCCATTCGTTCTGCCGCTGGCGGCGTTCGCCGGCAGCCTCGCGGTGACGGCGCTGGTGTACCGGATCGGCAGTGCCGCGGGAGGGCTGTCGCTGGCGCTGACGCTTCTGGCCGGCATCGCAGTCAACGCGATCGCGATGGCCGGCGTCGGGCTTCTGATCTACGTGGCCACCGACGAGCAGCTGCGCTCGCTCGCGTTCTGGAACCTTGGTTCGCTGGCGGCCGGTACATGGCGCGCGCTGGCGGTGACGGCGCCGCTGGTCGTGCTGGCGCTGGCGTGCGCGTGGCAACTGGCGCCGTCGCTGAACGCGCTGGCGCTGGGCGAGGTGCGCGCGGCCACACTGGGTGTGGAAGTCGACCGGGTCAAGCGCACCGCGATAGCCGTGGCGGCGCTCGCCACCGGCGCGCTGGTGGCGCTCACTGGCGTCATCGGCTTCGTCGGACTGGTGGCGCCGCACCTGGTGCGGCTGGCGTGCGGTCCGGATCACCGCGTCGTGCTGCCCGGCGCCGCGCTGCTCGGCGCCACGCTGGTCGTGCTCGCCGATGCGGTGGCGCGCACCGTCGTCGCGCCCGCCGAGCTGCCGCTGGGCATCCTCACCGCTCTGGCGGGCGGCCCTTTCTTTCTCGCGCTGCTTCTGCGGCGGCGCTCGACCCGGGGGACGTAAATGCTAGCCTGCTCGCATCTGCACGTCCGCGCCGGCTGGCGCCGGCTGCTCGAGGACATCGAACTGTCGCTTGCCGCCGGCGACTGCATCGCCGTGCTCGGCGAAAACGGCGCCGGCAAGAGCACGCTGCTACGGGCGCTGGCCGGCGAGCGGCTGCGGCCGGCGCTGGCTGTCAGCGGCAGCGTCGTGCTCAACGGTCGACCGATCCACTCGTACGACGTGCCGGCGCTGGCGCGACTGCGCGCGGTGCTGCCGCAGCACACCGAGACGGCGTTCGCCTTCACCGCGCTGGAAATCGCCGCGCTCGGCCGCTTTGCCTTCGGCGCCGCAGCCGCCGACCGCGCGATCGCGCGCCAGGCGCTGGCGCTGGCCGACGCCGCGCATCTGGCCGAGCGCGAGCTGCCCACCCTGTCCGGCGGCGAGCGCGCGCGCGTGCAACTGGCCGCAGCGCTGGCACAGTTGTGGGAGCGCGAATGCGACGCGCCGCGCTATCTGCTGCTGGACGAGCCGACCGCGGCGCTGGACCTGGCGCACCAGCACCACCTGCTCGCCACGGTGCGTGCCTTCGCTGCCGAGCGCGGCATCGGCGTGCTGGCGATCCTGCACGACCTGAACCTCGCCGCGCAGTACGCGCAGCGCGTGCTCGTGCTGCGCGACGGCCGTCTGATCGCGCACGGCTGCCCGCGTCGCGTGCTGACGCCGGCGCTGATCGACGAAGGTTTCGCGGTGGCGGCGCGGGTGCTCGCGCATCCGCTGAAAAACGCCCCGCTGATCGCGACCGCGCAGCGGTCGGCGCTCACAGGGTCGGCGCCGTAGGAGGTCCGGGCGACGCCGAATTGCGTCTCCGTAGCCTGGGATACGCGTCGCCCGTGGCGTGACGGTAAGAACCAGAGATGAACGCGATGCAACGCAGGATGACGAAACGGCACCGCGGCGCAGGCGATTTGCGGCCCCGGTCGGTTGACTGCCGGTGAGCATGGCGATGCCCGTGCTCGACGCAGGCAACGTCCGCTGGCGCCAAATCATCGCCGCGTCGGTGCTTGCGGCGGCGTTGGCGGCTGGGTTCATCGGCTCCATCGCGATGCTCGCCGTCGAGATTCATCGCGTGATCGACGCGGCGCCGATGGCGGTGCCGCCGCATCCGTGCGCGTCGCGCGGTCGGGCATCGCCGATGCACGCGGATCGTCGGCGCCCTCAATTGACACCACCGATACCGAAAGGAGCGAACAGCGATGTGGACGATGGCCATCGGCACGATGCGTGAAATGCTAGAGGCGTTCCTGATCGTCGCCATCGCCGCGACATGGCTGCACCGGTCCGGTCGTCGTGGATTGATTCCCGCACTCGCATGGGGCGTTCTGTCGGCGATTGCGATGTCGGTCGCAGTGGGCGGCTGGCTGGTCACGCTGGTCCTTACGCCGTCGGGCGAAGGGGTGCTGGCGCTGCTGACCGCCGTCTTGGTGGGGTCGATGGCGGTCTACACGATGCGCACGGCGCGTCGCGCGGGCGCGCACATCGCGCATCAGGTCGCCGATGCCGGCTCGCGCCCTGGGGGCTGGGCCTGGGTTGGCGTGTTCTCGTTCGCGCTGCTGATGGTTGCGCGCGAAGGGATGGAACTGGCGCTGATCACCGCTGCACTGGCCCGGCAACAGGGCGCGGCGGCGGTGCTGACCGGAGCCGCGATCGGGCTGGCTGGCGCTGCCGCAGTCTCATTCGCGTGGCTTCACTGGAGCCGACGCGTCCCGCTAGGCCTGTTTCTGCGTGCGACCGGGATTTTTCTGGCGTTGTTCACGCTGCAGCTGCTCCTGTACGCGTTTCACGAGTTCACCGAAGCGGCAGCCTTGCCACTGGACAATGCATATTGGCATCTTGCGACCGAAGCGTGGGTTGAGGGGGAGGAGGGCACGCTGGTCAGCGCCGTGGTCGTGCTGATCCCCGCTGCATGGCTCGTCTGGGCGTTGCGGCGTGAGTCCGTGACGCCGAACGCGCACCGCGCGTGAAAGCGTGGCCGCGCGGGCATCGTGGCTGCCCGGCGTCCGTTCCACGCGACGACGACGACGCGGCCGCAAGCGGTGCTTTGCCGGTCACGCGCGACGGGGCTGCTTGCGCAGTTCGCGGTTGCGGTTTGCTGTCCAGGCGATCGGCGATCGCTGCCTCGTCAGTACAACCGCACCGCCGTATCGAAGCGCCAGTTTCGGCGGATTTCGATCACGTCGAACCTGCGGGCCAGCGCCGGCGGAAACGCGGGGTAGGGGCGCTGGGCGTCGACGATGCGCCGTATCGCGTCATCGACTTCCGCAGCGCCGCTGGACAGATCGAAAATCACCGACTCCACGGATCCGTCGCTGCGGACCGCCACTGTCACCAGCGCCGGCGTGTGATGGCGGCTCGCGATTTCGCGGACCGTCTCGACGGGCGTGTTCTGCTGGATCTTCAAGGCCCACGCCTCCGCATACTGGACGAGTTCGACGTCGGGATGGGCGCGCCCCCACAGCCGCACTCGCCGTGCGGTGCTCAGCGACAGGGGTAACGCCCCCGGTGTATCGGCCGTCGTCGCCGATTCACGCCGGGCAGCTTCCTCTTCGAGCTGGCGTGCCATCGCGCGGCGTCGTGCTTCCCGACGCGCATCCTCCTCCTGTTCCTCCCGAATGCGCGCGGCCTCTTGCGGTTGCGCTGTCTGCCGGGCAGCGTCCTGGCGTTCGGCCTCGCCTCGTTCGGCTTCGATTCGGGCTGCGTCCCGACGTGCGGCCTCCAGTCGCGCGGCCTCGATGCGAGCCGCTTCCTGACGTTCGGCCTCGCGTCGTGCAGCGTCCGCACGTTCTGCCTCCTCACGAGCGGCCGCTTGACGCTGAGCCTCGCGCAGCCGTTCCGCAAGTTGCGCGGCTTGCCGTCGCTCTCGCTCGACGCG
>CAZIJU010000018.1:0-49320 GCA_964539745.1 uncultured Burkholderiaceae bacterium
AGGAATCTCCGCCGCTCGCAATGCCGAGATCCCTCGCGTTCGCTCGGGATGACGAAGGGGAGTCATTCCAAGGCCAAGACGAAGAATCTCCGCCGCTCGCAACGCCGAGATCCCTCGCGTTCGCTCGGGATGACGAAGGGGAGTCATTCCAAGGCCAAGACGAGGAATCTCCGCCGCTCGCAACGCCGAGATCCCTCGCGTTCGCTCGGGATGGCGGAACCAGTCCCCGCACGGGCGAAACGAAATTGCGGGGTCGCGGTGTCACGAGCTTGCGCCACTGTCCGGCTCGCCTCGTGTCGGATGGCCGAGCCGCCCTGCGCACACGCGTTCGATCGCGGCCAGATCGCGGATCGACCGGATATCCGCGAAGCCCGCGTGCTTGAACAGCGTTCGAACCGCGGCTGCCTGGTCGTAGCCGTGCTCGACGAGCAGCCAGCCGCCGCGCGCAAGCTGCGCGGGCGCACCGGCGACGATCGCGCGCAGGCAGCCGAGCCCGTCGCCGCGGTCGGTCAGCGCATGTGCCGGCTCGAAGCGAAGGTCCGCCAGATGCGGGTCGCCGGCGGCGACGTACGGCGGGTTGGCGACGATCGCATCGAATTCGCTTCGGATCGCCGCGTACCAGTCGCTTGCCGCGAACTGGACACGCGCCCCGAGCCGCCGTGCGTTGTCGCGCGCGACGGCGAGTGCCCCGACCGACGCATCGGTGGCGACGATGTGCGCGTCGGGCCGCGCGAGCGCCAGCGTGATCGCGATGCAGCCCGAGCCGGTGCCGAGTTCCAGCACGCGGGGTCGTGCGACGGGGCGAAGCGCGTCGAGCGCGAGGTCGACGAGCAGTTCGGTCTCTGGACGCGGGATCAGGACGGCGGGCGTCACGCGAAACGGCCGGCCGTAGAATTCCTGCACGCCGAGCAGATAGGCCATCGGCTCGCCGGCGCGGCGCCGCGCGGCGAGCACCTCGAAGCGCGCCGCCGCTTCCGGCGCGACGACGGTTTCCGGGAAAGCGACGAGCGACTCGCGCGTCGCGCCGGTCGCGCGCGCGAGCAGCGCACGCGCCTCGGCAGCCGGCAGTCCGCTTGCGGCGAGCAGTTCGCCGGCGGTCATGCGCCGGGGTGCGTCATCGCCACCGGGTCGACCCACGCGTCGAATTGCGCCTCGGTCACGTAGCCCGTCGCAAGCGCGGCGGCCTTCAGCGTCGTGCCTTCGCGGTGCGCCTTCTTCGCGATCTCGGCCGCGCGGTCGTAACCGATGTGCGGCGCCAGTGCGGTGACCAGCATCAGCGAGCGCTGCATCAGCTCGGCGATGCGTTCGCGGTTGGCAGCGATGCCGCGCGCGCAGTGCGCGTCGAAGCTCGCCATGCCGTCGGCGAGCAGCCGGATCGACTGCAGCACGTTGTGCGCGATGAGCGGCTTGTAGACGTTCAGCTCGAAGTTGCCCGAGGCTGCACCGATGCCGACCGCGACGTCGTTGGCGAGCACCTGCGCGGCGACCATCGTCAGCATCTCGCACTGAGTCGGGTTGACCTTGCCCGGCATGATCGACGAACCGGGCTCGTTCTCCGGGATCGTGATCTCGCCCAGTCCCGCGCGCGGACCGCTCGCGAGCCAGCGCACGTCGTTGGCGATCTTCGTCAGTGCGGCCGCCAGCGTCTTCAGCCCGCCGTGCAGCGCGGCGAGCGCTTCGTGGCCGGCGAGCGCGGCGAACTTGTTCGGCGCCGAAACGAATGCGAGGCCCGTGTCGGCGGCGAGTCTTGCCGCCACGCGCGCGCCGAACTCCGGGTGCGTATTCAACCCCGTGCCGACCGCAGTGCCGCCGATCGCCAGTTCGAGCACTGCGGGCTCGGCGGCGACGATCGCGCCGCCGGCGGTTTCGAGCTGGGCGACGTAGCCGGAGAACTGCTGGCCGAGCGTCAGCGGTGTGGCGTCCTGCAGATGCGTGCGGCCGATCTTGACGATGTCGGCGAACTCGATCGCCTTCGCCTGCAGCGTCGCGCGCAGCCCGCACAACGCGGGCCGCAGCTTGCGGTCGAGCGCGAGCGCGGCGGCGACGTGCATCGCGGTCGGAAACACGTCGTTGCTCGACTGCCCGCGGTTGACGTCGTCGTTCGGATGAACGAGGCGCCCCGTGCCGCGCGGGCCGCCGAGCAGTTCGGAGGCGCGGTTGGCGAGCACTTCGTTGACGTTCATGTTGGTCTGCGTCCCGCTGCCGGTCTGCCAGACCGACAGCGGAAACTCGTCGCGGTGTTCGCCGCGCAGCACCTCGTCGGCGGCGGCGACGATCGCGCTGGCCTTGCGCTCGTCGAGCAGCCCGAGGTCGCGGTTGACTTGCGCCGCAGCGCGCTTGACGCGCACCAGCGCGTCGATCAGCTCGGGCGGCATCTTCTCCGTGGAGACGGCGAAGAACTGCAACGAACGCTGCGTCTGCGCGCCCCACAGCCGCTCGGCGGGGACTTCGATCGATCCGAAAGTGTCGCGTTCGGTGCGGGTCATGTATCCCCCAGCGCGGCGAGCAGTTCCGCCTGATGCTCGGCGGCGAGTCGCGCGATCAGCTCGTCCAGATCGCCGTCCATGATCTGGTCGATCTTGTACAGCGTCAGGTTGATGCGGTGGTCGGTGACGCGGCCCTGCGGAAAGTTGTACGTGCGGATGCGCTCGCTGCGGTCGCCCGATCCGATCAGGCTCTTGCGGGTCGACGCCTCCTTCGCCTGCTGCGCGCGCAACTGCTGGTCCTTGATCCGTGCCGCGAGAATCTTCAGTGCCCGTTCGCGGTTCTTGTGCTGGCTGCGGTCGTCCTGGCACTCGACGACGATTCCGGTCGGCAGATGCGTGATGCGCACCGCGCTTTCGGTCTTGTTGACGTGCTGGCCGCCGGCGCCGGAAGCGCGAAAGACGTCGACTCGGATCTCGCTCGGGTCGATTTTCACGTCGTCGATTTCGTCGGCTTCGGGCAGCACCGCGACCGTGCACGCCGACGTGTGGATGCGACCTTGCGCCTCGGTCTGCGGCACCCGCTGCACGCGATGCCCGCCGGATTCGAACTTCAGCTTCGAGTACGCGCCGGCGCCCTCGATGCGCACGATCACCTCCTTGTAGCCGCCGAGGTCGGATTCGCTGGCCGAGACGATCTCGGTCCTCCAGCGTTTGCGCTCGGCGTAGCGCAGGTACATGCGCAGCAGATCGCCGGCGAACAGTGCCGACTCCTCGCCGCCGGTGCCGGCGCGGATTTCGAGGAACACGTTGCGCTCATCGTTCGGGTCCTTCGGCAGCAGCAGCCGTTGCAGGTCCGCTTCGAGCGACTCGATGCGGGCGCGCGCTGCGTGGATCTCCTCTTCGGCGAGCGCCTTCATGTCCGGGTCGGCGAGCATCTCCTGCGCCGCGAGCAGCTCCGCCTGTGCGCGGTTGTAGTCGTGGAAGCGCGCGACCACCGGCTCGATCTCGGCGCGCTCCTGGCCGAGCGCGCGGAACCGGTTCATGTCGCGCGCCGCGTCCTGGGCGGCCAGTTGCGCGTCGATCTCCGCCAGCCGCCGCGCGAGCTGGCCGAGCTTGTTGCGCATCGAATCCTTCATCGTGTCGTCCGCAATGGGCGAACGCGGCCGCGCCCCGGCCGCTCGGGCCGGGGCGCGCTGCCGCTAACGATCCGCCTGGGTGTAGAAACGCGCGAGCAGCGCGACCACGCGCGCGCGCTCGTCGTCGTCTTCGTTGCCGGCCTGGTGCAGCGCTGCGACCGGCGCGTGCAGGAACTTGTTGGTCAGCGCCTGCGAAAGCTGCTCGATCACCGCCTCGGGCGGCTCGCCGCGCGCGAGCAGCTTCTTCGCGCGCTCGAGCTCCTTCGCGCGCAGCGCGTCGGCGCGTTCGCGCAGGCCCTGGATGACCGGAACCGCCGCGCGCGTCTTCAGCCACGCTTCGAAGTCGCGCACGCGCGTCTCGATGATCGCCTCGGCCTGCGCGACCGCCGCCTGCCGCGTCTCGGTGCCGCTGGCGACGATGCGGCCCAGGTCGTCGACCGTGTAGACGTAGACGTCGTCGAGCCGCGCCACCTCGGGCTCGACGTCGCGCGGCACGGCCAGGTCGACGATGAACATCGGGCGGTGGCGGCGGCTGCGGATCGCGCGTTCGACCATGCCGAGCCCGATGATCGGCAGCGAGCTCGCGGTGCACGAGACCACGATGTCGAACTTCGCGATCGACTCGGGCAGCTCGGCGAGCCGCATCGCGTGCCCGTGCATCTTGGACGCCAGCGTCTGCGCGCGCTCGATCGTGCGGTTGGCCACGACGATCGACTTCGGGTGGCGCGCGGCGAAGTGCGTTGCGGTGAGTTCGATCATCTCGCCTGCGCCGACGAACAGGATCTGGCTGTCCGTCAGCGCGCCGAAGATGCGCTCGGCGGTGCGCACCGCAGCCGCGGCCATCGACACCGACTGCGTGCCGATTTCGGTCGTCGTGCGCACTTCCTTCGCGACGGCGAAGGTGCGCTGGAACAGGTGGTTCAGCAGCAGTCCCATGCCGCCGGCTTCGCGCGCGAGCCGCTCGGCCTGCTTCATCTGGCCGAGGATCTGCGGCTCGCCGAGCACCATCGAATCCAGACCGCTGGCCACGCGGAACGCGTGGCGCACGGCATTGGTCTGCGGCAGGACGTACGACGCGCGCTTCAGCTCCTCCGCTTCGAGGCGCTTTTCGGCGGCGATGAAGTCGGCGAGCGCACGGCTGGCGGCGACGGGTTCTTCGACCGCGCAGTACAGTTCGGTCCGGTTGCAGGTCGAGATGATCGCGGCTTCGGTGAGCCGGCCGGTGTCGCGTCCGGCGAGCCGGTCGCGCAGCCGCGCAATGGTGTGGCTGACCTCTTCGGGCACGAATGCGACCCGCTCGCGCAGCGCGAGCGGCGCGGTCTGGTGATTCATGCCGAAAGTCAGCAGCTGCACGGGCGCTCTAAGCCTTTGATTCGCGTGCGATTATAGTGCGCGCACCACACGTCGCGCAGCGTAACGCGACCCGTCACAAGGCGGCAATGACCTGGGTCAGAACTCGGCGCCGGCAACACACTCGCATCGACGTACGCAGGGTCTTGATGTCCGAAAAAAGAACCGCCTCCGGCGCCGCCGCACCGATCCCCGCAACGCGCCGCGATGTCGACGCGATCGCGCGACGCTGCCGCAAGATCGTCATGCGGCGCGCGCTCGTGTCGGCGGGCGCCGCTGTGGTGCCGATCCCCGGCATCGATCTGGCCGTCGACATCGGCATGCTGATGAAGATGCTGCACGAGATCAACGCCGCGTTCGGACTGACGCCCGCGCAGATCGAGGCGCTCGCCACGCGCCGGCGGCTCACCGCGTACAAGGCGATCACCGCGATCGGATCGAGCTACGTCGGCCGCATCGTGACGCGCGAGCTGGCGTTCGCGCTGCTCAAAAGCGTGGCGCGGCGCATCGCGACGAAGACCACCGTGAAGTACGTGCCGCTCGCCGGCCAGGCGCTGGCGGCGTGCATCTCGTTCGCGGCGATCAAGTACATCGGCGATCGGCACATCGAGGACTGCGTGGCCGTCGTCGACCGCGTGATCGGGGCCGAAGCGCGCCGGCGCTGATCCGAGTCGGCGCGGCGGTCGACGCCGCGTCCCGCGCTCAGCGTGCCGCAAGCGCGGCCGACGCGGCCGCCGCAGCGGTTGTCGCGCCCGCCGCGCGCTCGATCGTCGCAAGGAATGCGTCGGCGTTCTGGAAGCCGATGACGCGGCCGCCCTCGACCTCGCGGCCCTGCGCGTCGAAGAAGATGATGCCCGGCGGGCCGAACAGCCTGAAGCGCTTCAGCAGTTCCTTGTCGGCCGGTGTGTTCTTCGTCACGTCGGCCTGGATCAGCACCATCCGATCCAGGCGCTGCGCCACGCGAGGTTCGTGGAACGTGAAGCGCTCCATCTCGATGCAGCTCACGCACCAATCGGCGTAGAAGTCGAGCATCGCGACGCGGCCGCGGTGGGCGGCGAGCGCGGCGTCGAGCTCGGCCACGCTCGCGACCTTCAGCCAGCGGTGCTTGGCCTCGCTGCCGGCTGCCGCGGTGGCCGCGCCCGGCCGCGCGGCCAGTTGCGCGAGCGGCTGCAATACGTCGCGCCCGCCAGTGGCCACACCGACGATCTGCACCGTGCCCGCGATGGCCAGCAGCGCGCCGGCACCCTTCCACAGCCGGCGCCAGCCCGAAGCGTCGGCCGGCAGCGGGTCGAACGCGCTCAGGTACGCGGCGCCGACGATCGCGAGCGCAGCCCACGCGAGCATCTGCGCCCATGCGGGGATCACCGGCGAAACCATCCAGATCGCCACCGCGATCAGCAGCGCGCCGAAGAACTTCTTCACGCCTTCCATCCACGCACCGGCACGCGGCAGCAGCGAGCCGGCGCTGACGCCGACGAGCAGCAGCGGCACGCTCATGCCGGCGGCCATCGAAAACAGCGCGGCACCGCCGACCACCACGTCCCGCGTCTGCGAGATGTACAGCAGCGCGCCCGCCAGCGGCGCGGCCACGCAGGGGCCGACGATCAGCGCGCTGACCGCACCCATGACGAACACGCCGGCGTAGCTGCCGCTTCTCTGGCTGTTCGAGATGCCGGCGAGCTTCGCCTGCAGCGACGCCGGAAGCTGCAGCTCGTAGAAACCGAACATCGACAGCGCGAGCAGCACCAGCGCCGCGGCGAAGGCCGCCAGCACCGCCGGCGTCTGCAGCGTGGCCGCGAGCCCTTCGCCCGCGAGGCCCGCCGCGACACCCATCGCCGTGTACACGACCGCCATGCCGAGCGCGTACGCGGCAGCGAGCGAGAATCCGCGCGCCTTGCCGATCGGCGCATCCCTGGCGCTCTGACCGACGATGATCGACGACAGGATCGGTACCATCGGCAGCACGCAGGGGGTGAAGGCCAGAAGCAGACCGAGCAGCAGGAACAGCGGCATCACGGTGGCGAGCGAACCCGACTTCAGCGCCGCTTCGATGCGGCCTTCGTCGGTTTGCTGCGCGGGCGGCGCTGCCGCAGCCGGTGCGGCGGCGAGCACGAGCTGCGCGGTCTGCGCCTGCGGCGGATAACACAGCCCGCGGTCGGCGCAACCCTGGCTGTGAGCGGTCAGCGTGAACGCGCCGCCGCCGGCCGTGACTGGGATGCGCACAATCAGCGCATCGCGGTGCGTTTCGACCTCTTTGTTGAAGTTCGGGTCGAACTTGATCTTGCCGCGCGGCAGTTCGGGCGCGCCGAGCGCGACGCCGTTGTCGGCCGCAAACGAGACCTTCTCGTGGTACATGAAGTAGCCGTCGGCAATCTTCCAGCGCGCCTCGATCGTGCGCGCATCGAGCACGCGCGCGGAAAACGCGAAGGCCTTGTCGGGGTCGAGGAACTCGTCCGCCGCGTGCGTCGGCGTGGCAAGGGGCAGCACCCAGGCCAGTGTCAGCAGCGCGCAGACTCGCCCTATCAATCGCTCCATTGTTCCAGCACTCCCAGGTTGCCGCAGGCCGAGCGCCATGGGCTCGACGGCGCAGCCGTTGCTGTCGGGCGCGCCCGGCCGCCCGCTGCGCCGCGTCTGCAGAACGCAAGACGGCAGTCCGACGAACCATGCCAGAGGCCGCCTTCATCTTCATTCACACGAACGGTCGAATCGGTTTGTCTTAGCTTACTTGCGTGATCGGATGTGATCCGACATTTTGTTCGACTGAGCGACCATAAGCGGCCGACGGCGCATCGAAGTTGGATCAACGAGGCAGCGCCGCGGAACGCTTGGAGAACCAGACAAGATGAGCTCGCTCGCATCGATCACATTGACCCAGCGCCTAATTGCGCTAACAGCCTTCGTGCTTGGAAGCTCATTCGGGACAGGTGCCTACGCCCAGGACGCTGTCCGGGGCAAGGCCCTTTTCTGGAACACGAACGGCGCGCTGCTCAGTTGCGGATCCGCCAACTGCCACGACGGCTTTCCGACGACGCGCAAGAACGGCATCAACAAAGGGGTCGACCCGGCGGTCACGTTGAATGCGATCGCCAAGAACAAGGGAGCGATGGGGATCCTCAGCGGGTTCGTCTCTGCTCAGGATGCCGCCGACATTGCCGCGTACATCGCCAATCCGGCGGCGGCGGACGCGCCGACGATCGCCGTTTCGCCGTCGTCGCTAACCTTCTCGTTCACAATCGCTGGCGCGATGAGCGCGCCGCTGTCGTTCACCGTCAGTAACGGCGGCGCAGCCGTGCTCAGCCTGACCTCGATCGCGGCCAGCGGCACGAACGCGTCGGAGTTCCGCATCGCCGGCACATCGACCTGCGCTGCCGGCGGCAGTGTTCCGCCCGGCGGCAACTGTCGCATCGACGTCGTGTTCGCGCCGACGTCCGCGGGCAGCAAGAGTGCGGCGGTGACCATCAACCACAACGCCGCGGGCGGCACGACCAGCGTCGCACTCGCCGGATTGGCCGGCGCGGCCACGCCGACGATTTCGCTGTCGGCGTCTTCGCTTTCGTTCGCCACGGTGCCGCTGGGTAGCAGCAGTGCGGCACAGACGGTCACGCTGAGCAACACCGGTTCGGCCACGCTCAACATCACGGCGCTGACCGCCGGTGGAGCGAACCCCGGCGAATTCGCGCGAAGCGGCACGTGCGCCGCGCCGGGTACCGTCGCCGCCGGGGCGAGTTGCACGATCAGCTACACGTTTACGCCGGCCGCGCTCGGCGCGCGTAGCGCGACGCTGACGATCGCGTCGAACAATTCGGGCGGCAACGTGACACTGAGCTTGAGCGGCACAGGTGTCGACAACACGCCGGCGATCGCGCTGTCACGCACGTCGGTCGCTTTCGGCAACCAGCAGGTCGGAACGACCAGCGCGGCGCAGTCGGTCACCGTCAGCAACGCCGGCGGCGGCACGCTGTCGATCAGCGCGGTGGCCGCGAACAACGGCGCATTCGCGACCGCCGGCAACTGCGTCGGCGCCAGTCTCGCCAACGGCCAGTGGTGCACCGTCAGCGTCACCTTTGCGCCGACCGCGGCGGCGGCCGTCAACGGTACGCTCGCGATCACGCACAACGCCGCCGGCAGTCCGGCGACCGTGGCGCTCGCCGGCACCGGTACGACCGCGCCGGTGCCTGCGGTCGCGCTGTCGCGCACCGCCGTGAACTTCGCCGGCGTGACCGCAGTCGGCCAGCAGTCGATCGCGGAGCGCCTGACCCTGACCAACAACGGGCCGGGCAGCGTCGCGCTGTCGAGTGTGGCCGCCTCGGTGGAGTTCAACGTGGTTGCCGCTGCCGGCGCTTGCGGCGCCGGCCAGACGCTCGCGCAGGGCGCGAGCTGCACGATCGACGTGAGTTTCGCGCCGGCCGCTGCCGGCACGCGGACCGGCACGCTCACCGTCGCGAGCAGCGGCGCGCCGTCGACCCTCGTTGCCAGCCTGAGCGGTACCGGCTCGGCGGTGGCTGCGGCAGCGGCCGCACCCAATCCGACGGTGGTGGACTTCGGCGCGGTGCGCGTCGGCACGGTCGCCCCCGCGCGCGCGCTGACGATCGCCGATTCGGGCATGACCAACCTGATCGTCAACGACATCGTCGTCGACGCGCCGTTCCGGCTCGCCGCCGGGGGGACCTGCGGCGCGCCGCCGTTCACGTTGACGCCGGGCGCAAGCTGCACGGTGATGGTCGCGTACCAGCCGAGCGGCGCGGGCGCCCACCAGGGCCGTTTGCAGGTGATGAGCAATGCTTCAGCACCCGCCGTCGTTTCGTTGTCCGGACGAGGCGAACAAGTCACCTCGTCGGCCACGGCCGGACCGACCAACATCGGTTTCGGCGGTGCCGGTGCGCTCGGCCCCGCGTGGATCGCCGCGCTCGGCCTGCTCGTCGCGCTCGGCGCGCGCCGCACAACGACTCACTGAAAATCATCCCGACGAACCCGATCGAAGAGGAGTGCTCGTGAAACTGCGCAACTTCGGAATCGCCGCCCTGCTCGGGGCATCGCTGCAACTCGCCGGCGCCGCGTTTGCGGCGGATATCGGTCAGCCTGCGCCCGCGTTCGACCTACCGGGCGCCGCCGGTCAGGTCAGGCTGGCCGATTTGCGCGGCAAGCTCGTCTACGTCGACTTCTGGGCGTCGTGGTGCGGGCCGTGCAAGCAGTCGTTTCCGTGGATGAACGAGATGCAGGCCAAGTACGGCGGCCACGGGCTGCAGATCGTCGGCATTGCCGTCGACAACAAACGCGCCGACGCCGAGCAGTTTCTGAAGGAAACGCCCGCCCGGTTCACCGTCGCCTACGACGTCGCCGGCGAGACGCCGAAGAGCTACCGCATCAAGGGCATGCCCAGTTCGTACCTGATCGCGCCCGACGGCCGCGTGTTGTACGCTCACGCCGGTTTCCGCGAGCAGGACAAGAAGGAACTTGAGGACAGGATTCGGCAGGCGCTGCCGAAAAAACCGTAAACGGGAGGGCACGAGGATGTCGGCTTTGCGAATCGCGTGCATTGTGGTGGTAACCGCGGCGACCGCCGGCTGCGCAGGGCTGCAGCCGGTGCAGCCGTGGGAGAAGGGCTATCTCGCGAAGCCGGAGATGACCTTCGAGGCCGATCCGCTGCAGGCGCGCTTCGAGCAGCACATCTACTTCAGCAAGGAAAACGCTTCCGGGGGCTACGGCGTCGGCGGCGGCGGCTGCGGCTGCAACTGAACCTGGAAAACCCATCTGGAATCACAGAGGCGTGAAGAACGCGGTCGAGGGGAAATTGCCGCGCCCTGACGCCGGATCGCCCGGCCGGTGAAAGCGGCCGGCCGCACGACGTCAGTCGATCGCACTGGTCCGCACCTCCATGACCCCATGGCGAAGTTCTCATGGCTGAACGCGCAGGAACGAAATCGGTGATCATCGAAAAGAACGAAGCCGCCGCGGCGGCCACGCGTGCGGCCGCGCGCGATTCGGACTCCGGCATCGCGATCCTCGCCGCCGCGATGGCGCTGCCCGGCGTGGCGCTCGCCGAAAACGCGCCCGAGCAGGGGCTGATCGGACTCAAGTACCTGTACTACAAGGACTACCAGCCGGGGCTGGACCGCATCCACGTCAGCAGCCCGTCGCTGTACGTACTGACGCCGGTCGGTCGCGACTGGTCGCTCGAAGGCTCGATCGTGCGCGACGCGGTGTCCGGCCCTTCGCCGCGCTACCACTCGGCGATCTCGAGCGCGTCGCGCATGGAGGACGAGCGCAACGCGGGCGACTTGCGGCTGACCCGCTACTTCCGCCGCGCCGCGGTCGGCTTCGGGCTGGCCTATTCGACCGAAGACGACTATGAGTCGCGCGCGCTGAGCTTCGACGTGCGCATGTCGAGCGACGACAACAACACCGCGATCGTCCTCGGCGCCGGCTACAGCGACGACACGATCAAGCCCAACGACACCGGCGGCGGCAGCGTCACCAGCGACGAAAAGAAGAAGGTCAACGACTTCATCGTCGGCGTCACGCAGGTCGTCACGCCGCGCGACATCGTGCAGGCGAACCTCACGTACTCGCGCGGACGCGGCTTCTTCAGCGACCCGTACAAGTTCCTCGACAATCGCCCGCGCGAGCGGAACCAGACCGCGCTACTCGGCCGCTGGAACCATTTTTTCGCAGGTCCCGGTGCCACGCTGCGCTCGAGCTACCGCTACTACTCGGACACGTTCGAGGTCAAGGCACACACCCTCGGCTTCGAGTGGGTGCAGCCCGTGCGGGCGCTGACCGTCACCCCGAGCGTGCGCTACCACACGCAAAGCTCCGCGAGCTTCTACGTCGATCCGATCCCGGGCAGCGCGTTTCCGCCGGTCGTGTCGCTGCGGCCACCGTACTACTCGGCGGACCATCGTCTGTCGGCGTTCGGCGCGATCACCGCGGGCGTCAAGCTCGCGTGGGCGATCAACAAGGACTGGACGATCGACGCGAAGTTCGACTACTACGAGCAGCGCGGCGACTGGAGGCTCGGCGGCAGCGGCAGCCCGGGCCTGGACCCGTTCAAGGCGCAGTTCTATCAGGTCGGTATCTACCGGCGTTTCTAGCGCAAGTCACACGGCGCATCCCCGCCTTTGATGGGGAACCTTCCCCGTAGGCGAGCGGTGCGGCGCTTGCTATGAACGGCGCGAACTTGGCTCGCGCTGTCTGCTGCGCTCGACGACATATGCTCTTCTATCGCGCCTGCCTTACGGCTCTTCTCGCGTTTCTGGCGCAATGTGCGTCTGCGCAGGTGTACGCCGGGCGCGATGCAGGCGGCACGCTCGTGCTGTCGAACTTCCCTAGCGACCAAACGCCCACGCTGATCGTGGCGCCACCGCTGCGCCCGGCTGCGGCCGATCCGGCGCGCGCTGACCGCACCGATGGGCCGGTCACCCCGACGGCGAGCCGTTCGATCGAATCGATCGTGCGCGAGATCGCACTCGAACTGGATCTGCCGGCGCAGTTGCTGCACGCAGTGATCGATGTCGAGTCGGGCTACGACACGCTCGCGGTGTCCCGCAAGGGTGCGCGCGGGTTGATGCAACTGATGCCCGCGACCGCGGAGCGCTTCGGCGTCACTAATCCTTTCGACCCCGGCGAGAACGTGCGCGGCGGCGCAACTTATCTTAAGTGGCTGCTCCAGCTCTTCGGCGGCGATGTGCAGCTTGCACTCGCTGCTTACAACGCTGGCGAAAACGCGGTGATCCGTGCCGGCTACCGTATCCCGCCATATCCGGAGACGCTGCGCTATGTGCCGCGTGTACTGGCGCGCCTGCAGCGGGCGGTGCGCGGCTGAGTGTGTCCGACGGTGAGCGCAGCGCTGCCGCAGGCAAGAATGTTTCACGGACCGGGCGATTCTTACGCCGACTTAACGGGTGCTCACAACCGGCGCGAGAAGTCGCCCCGGTTTGACGCGTTTTAGTTCTAAGGAGGCCAGAACGCGCGATTGCTGTTCGCTTCGTGCCAAGCGAATCTTGTCAGACAAAGCGGGCGCGCCCCTGACAGGATCTGGTCAGCGCCCGTCGCACTGCGGCCCGTCAGCGTGCCGCAACTTGTTTCAGTAGGTTTGCTCTGTGGGAAGTCAGAGAAGCTGTGAAAATTTCGTCGCGAGCGGCCCGATGCCCCGGCTCAAGTCCCGGAGCGCGCAGCCGCAGGGCCGAGTCAACTGCAGAAGCGAGGCCCGAAAAGGCGCTTCCTCTTGGCGCAGGCGAGCGTGCGCGCAGCGCACGTTGAGCCGGTCGCAGGCGGGCGGCCGAAGCCAACGCCGGGCAACGACGCCAGCGGGCCACGCCGTAGAAAGATTCACAGCCTATGCGCGACTCGCCAGCCAGTGAGAAGAAGATGCAGGTATTGCCATCGAGCAGTGGTCTCGGCGAAACGATCGCCGCGGTTCAACTCGATACCGAAGGCCGCATCGTCGATATCACCGAAGAAGCAGCTTCCATGATTGGCTTCGCGCCGGACGCGCTGCGCGGACTGTCGCTCGGGGATCTGGCCGCCGAACAGTGGCGCATGCTCGCCGATGGCGCCACGGCGCGCGTGTTGTTGGGCGACAGCAAACCGTTCCAACTGCTGTTGCGTGGTAAGAGCGGCCGCCGCACGCTCGTGCAGATGGTTTCGCGCCGCGTGGTGCACGAAGGCGAAACGACCTATGTGCTTGCGTGGTCCGAACAGATCCAGCGGACCGCCACGGAGCCGAACCGGCACGATGCACCGGGCTTGCGACGCTTGGCTTACGGGCTGTTGCGCACGCAAGAAAAGGAGCGCTCGCGCGTGGCCGCCGATCTGCACAGCGGCGTCGCGCCGCTCGTCGTGATGGCGAAGTTCATGGTGGAAGACGCCATGGGGCGCGTGCACCTTGGGGCGTATGCGCAGAGCGTCGCACTCTTGAGCGCGGTGGTCGATCGGCTACGCGACGTGTTGCATGAGGTGCGCCGCATCTCGACCGACCTGCGGCCGAGCATGCTCGACGATCTCGGCTTGCTGCCAACGATCGAGTGGTTCTGTCGCACATTCGAGGAAACCTACAGCTCGATTTGCGTCGAGCGCCTGCTCGCCGTCACGGAAGCTGACGTGCCGGACCAGTTGAAGCTCGATATCTTTCGCATCGTGCAGGAGCTTTTGACCAACGTCGCCCAGCACGCGCATGCATCGCATGTGCGGGTGGCGCTGGCGCGCGACGCTGGCGAGCTCAAGTTGTACGTGGAAGACGATGGTGTGGGTTTCGACCCCGCGCCGTATTTCAGCGGTGAAGGTTTCACGGCAGGCGTTGGTTTGCCGAGCATTCGCCGGCGGGTCGAGGCGACCGCCGGTCAAGTCGTGTTCGAGTCGAGGCCCAACGGCGAAACGCTGATCGGCGCCATTTGGGCGATGCCGCTGCGCGCACCGGGGTAACAGTGCGGCGGCAGCTCAGCGTAACACTGCGGTCACCGCCGGAGCGTCGAACGCCGGACTAACCGCATCCTCGCTTGACGGTGCGCCGCTGGCGCCGCCCGCGTCGACGCCGTCGGTGCCGTACCCGCTGCGGCTGCTTTTTCCGAACAGCCGCGTTACCGTGCCGGGCCGTTCGATCATGCCGCTTTCCAGCGCCACCAACGTCAACTCGGCCACGTTGCGCAAGCCCAGCTTGCGCATCAGGCTGGCCCGATGTTTTTCCACCGTTTTCGGGCTGACGTTCAGAAACTCAGCGGCGCTGCGGTTGGTCCGGCCCTCGGCGATCAACTTCAGAATGCCCCGCTCGCGCACAGTGAGCTTGTCCCACGGCGTGACCGGCCGCGGCGACTCGCCGCGATGCAGGAACGTGCTGACCAACTGCCCTGACACATCGGGACTCAGAAACTTCTTGCCTACCATCACGCTGCGCAGCGCGATCACAAGCTCGTCAAAGTTGGCGTCCTTCAGCAGATAACCGTCGGCACCGGCGCGCAGCGCTTCGCGCACGTATTCGTCGGTTTTGAAAGCGGTCAGCGCGACGACGCGGATCTGTGGCAGTCGGCGCTTGATGTGCGCTGTGGCCTCGATACCGCTCATGTTCGGCAGCGACAGATCCATCAGGATCAGATCCGGTTGCAGCACGACCGCTTGCCGGACCGCCTCCTTGCCGTCTTTCGCTTCGCCGACCACGTCGAAGTCGGACAGCGCGCTGACCATGGCGCGCAGCCCCTGGCGCAGCAGATGATGGTCTTCGACGATCAGAACGCGATGCTTCATAGCGAGGCCCTCCCCCGTGCACGGCGGTTCAGCGTCCGGCCCGATCGGCCGGCTGGCGCGGTTGCGCCGGTACGCCGGGCGACCGCGGTACTTGGAATACAAAGCGCCAGTGGTTGTAGCCGTCGGCGCCCTCGAAATGCGCGTAACGCTCCGGAAACCCGCTGCGCTTCAGCGGCGTCTCGGTCGACGTCGAATGCACGCCGGTGATACCGCTGCCGATCTTCACCACGCCCCAATCGGCGCTTTCATTCAGCGGATCGCGGTACAACCGGCGCAGATGGCGAACCGGCATCGGGAAACGATCATCCAACAGCAGATCGTCTAAGCGGCGCGGCAACGTCTTGACCGGTCCCGGCGAAGCGCGCCAGTAGCCTTCGATCGCGCGCCGGTACTGCTCGCCGACGAACAGCAGCTGCTCCTCGCGCTCGCGCTTCAGCGCGGTAACCCACACCTCCGCGCCGACCATCGCGGTCAGTCCGGCGAGTACGAGCAGCAGCAGCACGCCGATCAGAACCAGGCCGTCGACGCGAACCGGTATGCTACGACGCATCGTCGGCCTCCGCCTTCGGACGCGCTGCGCTGCGCACGTCGTACACGCCGCCGAGCGCCGGGTCCTGCGGCGCGACGACGATCCAGTTGGGCGCATCGGTCAGCGGATCGACCGGCACCGCGCGCAGATACCTGAGCCGAACCAGCTCGTCGAGCGTCGCCGGATAGCGCGCGTGGTCGCCGTAGAACTTGTCGATCGCGTCGCGAATCGTCGCGATGTTCTGCCGCTGCACGTTGACCTTGCCGTGGTCGATCGTCTGGAAATAACGCGGCAGCGCCAACGTCAGCAGCAGCGCGATCGTCGCCATCACGATCGCGAGCTCCAGCAGCGTGAATCCCCGCGACCGCCTCATTCACCACTCCCGATATGGCACGCCGTTCAACCCGACGCGCGGCGAACGCGACGCGACGTCGAAGACGTCGTCGCCGGGCTGCGGCGCATCGGGCGGGCTGCTGTAGCTGCGCGTGGCCCATTGCCGTGCCGGCGGCACGCTGGGATCGGGATGAAACGGATCGCGCGGCAGAGCGCGCAGAAACACGAGGCGGCGGCCGGCAGCGTCACGTTGCGCGTCCACGCCTTGCACCAGCACATCGAGCGACGGCGGATAACCGGACTCGGCAGCGCTCTTCGCGATCAGCCCGCTGTCGGCGGCGGTTTTGTAGGCGTCGATCGCGGTGCGAATCTGACGCAGCGCCGCTCGTAACTCGGCTTCGCGAAGCCGAGTGCTCGTCACCTCGTACAGCGGCACGCTCAGATAGGCGAGCAGACCGACCAGCACGAGCGTGACGGTGAGTTCGATCAGCGTAAAACCGCGCGCTGGCGTCATTGCGTCACCCGTACGAGTAACGTGCGTGGACGCGGGATCATGCGCACGCCGTCGTCGCCGGCGATGCTGATCTGACCGAGCGCGATACGGGTTTGCGCGCGCGCCGCCTTGGCGGTGAAGCGCATACTGAGCAGCCTGCCCTGGCCGGACAAGGTCTTGTCCCCTGCCGGCTGCAGATCGACGTCGACGCGGCCGACCTGCGCATCCAGCTGCGGTGCCATGCTGTCGATGCCGCCGGCGCGCGCCACTTCCTCGGGCTGCGCATCGAGGAAAGCCAGCACTTGGGGATCGAACCGAATCACCAGCGGCAAAGACCGCATCGCTTCATGCAGCGTCGCTTCCAGCGTGACCTCGAAGGTTTCGCCGACGCGCACGCCGGCGGGGCCGTTGAAACTCAGTTCGGCCGGCACGCCGCGCACTGCGGACGTGGGCGCTGGCGCCTGAGGTGCTTCGGTGGAGGGCTTGTCGGTGGGCGGTGCGTCTTCGGGCGGCGCGGCGCTCTTCGGCGCCGACGGAGCGGGCGGCGCAGGTCGCTGCGCTGGCGCTGCCGGCGCAGGCGGCCCGAGGCTCGGCGCACCGCCGGCCGCACCGATTGGGTCGAGCCGCAGTGGCAGCTGGCGCACCGCCGACTCGGTGCCGGAATACACGTCGCGCAGGCCGGCTTCGGCGGTCGCGGCGCTGCGCACGATGCGCGGCGTGATCGACAGGATGATCTCGCTCTTCGTGTCGGTGGCGTTGTGGCTCGAGAACAAGCGGCCGAGCACGGGCAGCTGCCCGAGGCCTGGCACTTTGGCCGCGGTATTGCGGTCCTGATCGCTGATCAGTCCGCCGAGGATCTGGGTTTCACCGTCACGCAGACGCAAATTGGTCTGCGCGCTGCGCGTGCCGATCTGGTAAGCGAGCGAGCCCTGCGGGCCGGCGATCTCGCGCACGATGTTGCTTACCTCGAGATTCAGCTTGATGCCGACGTCGCCTTCGACGTAGACGTGCGGCTCGACTTCGAGCTTGATGCCGACGTCCAGGTACTGCACCGAGCCGGTCACCACCGAGCCGCCGGTGCCGAGCGGCGTCGAGGTGTTGATGATCACCGGCACCTTGTCGCCGATCAGGATGCGCGCCTTCTCCTTGTGGCGCGCGCGGATGCGTGGGCTGGCGAGCAGGTTGGCGTCGGTGTCCCGCAGCTTCAGGTTCAACCCGAGCGCGAGCGGCGTAATCAGGAGGTCGTCGCGCTTCAGGCTGCGCACCTCGCCCACGGTGTCGGCCGCAGGCGGCGTGGAGATCGTCACGCCGTCGGGCCACTGGATGCCGAGGTTCGACAAGCGGTCGCGCGAGACTTCCAGCACCTCGACTTCGAGCATCACCTCCGGATCGGGCAGGTCGTGCGCGGCGACCACTTTCTCGGCCACAGCCACCGCGTCGGCGGTGTCGCGGATCACGAGCGTGTTGGTGCGCTCGTCGAGCGCGATATCCTTAACCTTCAGCACGGTCTTCAGCACGTTCTGCAAATGCTTCGCATCGGCGTTGGAAATCTGGAACGTGCGCACCTTCAGGTCTTTGTACTCCTTCTGTTTGGCGGCGGTGGCCGGGTAGATGAACATCGTGTTGGCATTCAGCACCTTCTTTTCGAGCTGGTTCTGCAGCAGGATCAAGTCGACCGTGTCTTCGACCGAAGCGTCGCGCACGAAAATCGTCGTCTTCAGGTCGGCACGCACGTCGCGGTCGAAGATCACGTTCAGCCCCGTCGTGCGCGACAGCGCTTCGAACACCATGCGCACGCTGGCATCGCGAAACTGCAGCGTGACCGGCTTCTTCAGCACCGACGCCGCGGCAATCTTCTGGCGCGCCGCTTCGGCAGCGCGTTCGAGCCGGTCGTTGACTTGGGCCAGCAGCCGTTGCGCGGCGGTGTGCGACGGGTTTTCCAGCAGCACCTGGCGCAGCTTGGCTTGCGCGAGGGCGAGGTCGTCGGCGGCCATCAGGTCGTCGGCTTCGGCGACGAGCGCGCGGTGGCGGTCGTCCAGATCGAGCGCGGCCAGCCCGCGGCGCGCGCGATCGTTGCTGGCATCAATGCGCAGCGTTGCTTGATACAGCTGGCGCGCCGTTGCGCCCTGGCCGGCGGCGCGGGCTTCGTCGGCGCGCGCAAGCAGCTCGCGCACCGCCATCGCTTGGTGCTTCAGGTAGTCGATCCGGTAGCGCGAGTTGGTCGGCTCCATTTCGCTGGCGCGCGCCAGCATCGCCAGACCTTGTTCGCGCTGGCCGGACTCAATCAGTCGCATGCCTTCGGTGTTCAGTTTCTGGGCAGCGCAGCCGGCGAGCAGCAGGGCGACGAGCGCTGTCGTGAGCCGCAGTGCAAGTGTCATTGTTGTCCTCCGGCAACCCCGAGCGTTTGGCGCTGAGCCAGCGGCAGATAAGTGACCACGACCTGAGCAGGCGACAGCGATTCGACGCGATATGTGTTGTCGATCACGTCGCCGGCCCGCACCACCAGCAGCGCTTCGCCTTTGGCGAGAAACGCGGTCGGCCGGTCGGTCTTCTGTTCGAGCAGACCGACGAAGCGGAACGGCAGCGGCGGCGCGCTCGGCGCCGGCGGCGGCGCCACGATCACGGCAGGCGGTCGCGGCGCGGGCGGTGGCGCGGGCGGGTTCCACGACATGCCCACGAATGCGTCGGCGCCGCGCACGTCGATCGCCGCGCGTTGCGGTGGAACCGCGATCGGCGGCACCGTGCGCCGGTCGCGCACAAGACGCTCGCCTTCGGAGTCGGCCGCCACGGTCGGCGCAGCACGCGCAGCACCGCGCGGCGCATCGGCACGCGCTACCGGCAGCGCCACATCGCCGTCGGGATCCGGCGCTGCGAGCCGTGCCGCGGCGAAGTACGCCGCGCTGCCAGCCGCGAAGAGTGCCATCCAGTGCGTAAGCCTCGGCGGCGTTGCCATCTCAGGGCTCGCGATAAAAGAGTGTGAAGTGAACGCGCGCGTCAAGCACGTCGACATTGGCGGCGCCGCGCTCGATGCGCAGTTCGGCCAGGCTTGCGTGCGGGATGTCGTTCATCACGTCGGCAACGAAGCCCTTGATCGCGCCGTAACGCTCCTTGACCGGCAGCACGACCTCGAAGCGCTGCAGTCCGTTCGCGTCTTCAGCGCGGACCAGCGTGTATTCGCCCTTGCCGAGGCCGACGCGGTTTCTCCCGGCGGCGGCAAATAGCACACGCAGGTCGGCGGTGGCGCGGTCGATCGTCGGGAACCAGGCACGCAACTGCGCCGCCTGCGACGGCGAATTCGGCCGTTGCGCGAGCCGTTTCCGCACGTCGTCGAGCTGCGCGCGCGTGCGTTGGGCTTGCTCGTGCAACGCTTCAGTCTGGCGTGCGAGCTTCGGCACATAGGCGACCAGTGCGGCTGCGGACAGCAGCAAGGCGACGCCGATGTGCCCTAGGGTGCCGAGTCGCTCGCGCAGCCGGCGCGTCCAGCGCAGCCCGCGTCTGACCCACGCGGCGCGGGCGGGCGGTGCGCGCAGCGCGGGAGCGCGCGAATCGGCGAAGATCGACGGCAGCGGCGCGTTCATGGTGTCCCCTTCGCGGCGTCACGTTCGTCGGCTCCCCAGGAGGCGCGCGCCTGAAAGCGGATCGGCGTGCCCGGCGTCTGCGGTTGCGTCTGATGCGACACTAGCACGACGTCGCGAAGCGATTGCGCGCGCAACGCATCCAGGTAATCGAGCATCGCATCGCTCGACCTGGCTTCGGCCACAATGCGCACCTCACGGCGCAGCGCCGACGGCTCGACCGCCAGCAGCGCGACATTGCGCCCGGCGACCGACTCGAGCGCCGCAAGCAGCGTTGCCCACGGTACCTGCAACTCGCGAACCACCGCGGCGGTTGCGCGTGCGCTTCGTGCGTCCGCCGGCGTCGAGGCGACGGCGTTGCCGGAGCGCGCCTTGTCGAGCGCCGCGGCCAGCGATTGCAGCGCGCGCTCGGCGCGCATCCGCTCCGCCTGCACGCTTTGGAAGTGCGATGCCGCCAACGCGACGGCGGCGGCACCGGCGCCGAGCAGCAGCCAGCCGGTGCGCGGCGTGTGCTTCTGTGCCGGCGACAGATCGACGTCCAGGCGCGGCGGCCCGCCAGCCGATGCGAATCGGTACGGCCAGCGCCGCGGCGGCAACCGTCCCAGCCACGGCGAACCTGCGCCGGCGGGCAACGCTTCGTCCGCGTAGTAGCGCGTGACACCGTCGGGCTCGAAGCCGGCGCAGCGCATCAGCGCGTGGCTGCGCTCAAGCAGCGGTTGCGGCAGGTTGATTCCCGGCTCGTAACGGACGGCTGCAAAGGCGCCGTCGACGACCAGCCCCAGTTGCGTACCGGTGGGACGCGCCACCGCCAGCACCGAACGCGGCGCCGACAAGGCGTGCCGATTGGCGTTGAACACGCGCACCAGCTCGCCGTTCACCGAGCCGAGCCGCAGCCGATGCCGCGCCAGCACGGCTTGCAACGACTGCAACACGCTCGCCGGCAGCGCGCATGCAAAATTGCGCGACGCGCCCTGGCGCTGCCAGCGTGCGACCAGCTCGTCCGGTTTGACGCCGGCGGTATCGGCCAGCGCGGCACGCACGATCTCGTCGGCGGCGAGCCGACCGCTGTCGCCGAGATCGCCATCAATCACCTCGTACAGCATCCACGCGTCGGCCACCACGACGTCGCAGCGCAGCCCGGCGATCGCGTGGCCGCTTTCGGCGGTTTCGCGCAGCGCACGGTCCAGTGCCTCGAGCACGGCATCGATCTGAGCGGGTGGTGGATCGAGCGTTACCGTACGCGCGCACGCGACGGTCTGTCGCCCGTTCGCGGGCCCCCGCAAAAGGCGCACGCGCGCGCCGTCGTCGCCCAGGCGCGCGCGAACGCGACTACGCCACTGGCGTAACACGGTTGATCTCCTCGAGCGTGGTGGCACCAGCCATCGCGGCGGCGATGGCCGCGTCGCGCAGCGACCGATAGCCCGCTTCGTGCGCGGCCGCCTTGATGCGCGACAGCGGCGCACGTTCCGCCAGCAGATCGCGCAGGTTGTCGGTCAACACCAGCGTTTCGGCGATCGCCTTGCGGCCCTTGTAGCCGGTGCCGCGGCAGTGCGCGCAACCCAGCCCGCGTTTGAACTTGGTGGGTTTCGGCACGCTGATGCATGAACGCGCCAGCTCTGCGTACGGCGGGAAATACGGCTTGACGCAGTGGCGGCAGGTCAGGCGCACCAGCCGCTGCGCCAGGATGCCGTTCAGCGCGGACACGAAGCTGTAGGTGTCGACGCCCATGTTCGCGAACCGGCCGATCACGTCGAATACGTTGTTCGCGTGCACCGTCGTAAACACCTGATGCCCGGTCAGCGCCGCCTGCACCGCGATCTGCGCGGTTTCCGCATCGCGGATCTCGCCGACCATGATCTTGTCCGGATCGTGGCGCAAGATCGAACGCAGGCCGCGCGCGAAGGTCAGCCCTTTCTTCTCGTTGACCGGAATCTGCAGGACGTTCGGGACCTGATACTCGACCGGGTCTTCGATCGTGACGATCTTGTCGAGGCCGGTGTTGATCTCGGATAGCGCCGCGTACAGCGTGGTCGTTTTGCCGCTGCCGGTCGGCCCGGTGACGAGCAGCAGGCCGTACGGCATTGCCGACATTTGCCGGATGAAGGCGAGCACCTCGGGCTCAAAGCCCAGGTTGTCGAGCCGGATCTGGCGCGCTTCGCCGGCCAGATGCTGGCGATCGAGGATGCGCAGCACAGCGTCTTCGCCGAACAGGTTCGGCATGATCGAAACGCGCAGATCGATCTCGCGACCTTCGACCGCCACCTTGAAGCGGCCGTCCTGCGGCACGCGTCGCTCCGCGATGTCCAGCTCGGCGATCACTTTCACGCGCGACAATACCTGGTGGGCGGCTTCCAGACCGTCGACGCGCTTGACCACTTCGAGCACGCCGTCGATGCGGTACTTGATCACCAGGCCACTGCGCTGCGTCTCCAGGTGGATATCGCTCGCCTCGCTTTTCAGCGCGTCGTGGATGGTCGAATCGACCAGTCGCACGATCGGGCTTTCGGATGCGCTGATGTCCGCGATCGACAACGACAACGCCAAGCTGTCGCGCGTCCCGGCGGCGGTCGACATCAGCCCGACCGCATCCATCGCGCGAACCGATTTTTCCGCGAGGGTCAGAAACGCGCGCAAATCGTCGATCGATGCCAGCGCCCAGACGAAGCCGTGCTGCTGGCAGCGCCGTACGCGATAGGTGGCCCACGCGCGGGTGCGTTCGTCGAGCGGGTCGGCCGTGACCAGCAGGCGGCGCCGGCGCGTATCGGTGACAGCAACGACCAGCCGCTGCGTGGCTTCGACAAAGCTGATCGCGCCGAAGTCCGCCACGCAGCCGCGCAGCGCCTCCATCGACAGCGGCTCGAGGCTGAAGTAGCGCGCCGCCGCGTCGACGAACCGATCGGGCGGCAGGCCGAGCAGGCTCGCCAGCGCTTCGACCGGACGCCGCCCCTGCGCCTGCGCGCGCGCGGCGCGCACGATTTCTTCACTGAGCACGGTGTCGACGGCGGGAGCGTTCATCGTCAACCGACTTTGCAGGGCATTGCAACCGCCGCTTCGACGGCCGCCGCCGTGTGTCGTTCGAAAAACCCGGAGGCCGAGCCACGGCCAGCCCGGCAGGTTCCACGGCCGCGTTGACGGGCGCGGCTGACTGCTGCGGCGCGCGGCGGTGCTGCGCGAAATTCCGCCACCGCGCCTCGTGCTCGCCAGCCGGGGATCGAGCGGCCTTCGTTGTCCGGGCTCATCATTGAAGGCTTGAGGCGAGATCGAAAATCGGCAGATACATCAGCACGACGATCGCGCCGATCACCAGCCCGATGAAGATCATCAGCGCGGGCTCGATCAGCCGGGACGCGACGGTCACCGCGCGCGCTAGCTGCGCTTCCTGAAACTGCGCGATTCTTGCGAGCACTTCCGCCAGCCGTCCGGTGCGCTGCGCGACTTCGAGCATGCGCAGCGCCACCGCATCGGCGATCTGGGCAGCGGCCAGCGCCGGGCCGATTCGTTGCCCTTCGGAGATCGCTTTGGTCGCGTGATCCAGCCCGCGCTGATCCTCGGGCGTCAGAAGCGGACGGCACATCCAGAATGCACGCAGCACCGGAATGCCGCCCTGTACCAGCATCGCGCTGGTGCGATAAAACTGCGCGTGCCGGAACATGCGCACCAGCGGGCCGACGACCGGCAGCTGCTGCAGGCCACGAACCTGCCAGCCGCTGCGCATCGCACGCACGACCAGTGTCGCGATCGACGCACCCGCGGTGGCCAGCACCATAACGAAGAGCCACGGCCGCGCCGACACCGCCTTGCCCCAACTGAGCAGCAGGCTCGACGCCGCCGGCAAGTCGCGCTGCGCGCCTTCCAGCAATTGAGCGAATCGCGGCACGACGACGCCGAGCAGGAACAGCACGACCAAGCTGCCGACGGTCAGAAGCAGCGTCGGATAAATCGCCGCCGCCAGCACCTTGCTGCGTAGTGCGTACAAGGTTTCCAGGTGAGCCGAATAGCGCCGCAACGCCGGCACCAAATCGCCGGTTTGTTCGCTCGCCGCGACCGCAGCAATCAGCAGAGCCGAGAACGTGCCCGACTGATTACTCAGTGCCTGTGACAGGGGCAGGCCGGCACTCAGATCGGCGCCGACCCGTTCGATCGCGCTGCGCGCAGCTTCGTCGCGCTCCTTCAGGGTAAGGGTGCGAATCGCATCGACCATGCCAAGCCCGGCATCGAGCAGCGCTGCCAGTTCTTCGGTGAACAAGCCGATGTCGAGGCGTGCGCGCCGGCGCGGCACCCAGGCCGCGAGCGCGCCCTGCCGCCAGCCGTCCGCCGCTACCGGCCGGCACGACAGCACGCGCCAGCCATCGAGCTGCAGTTGATGCGCGGCCTGCCGTTCGTCGGCGGCGGCCACACGCGTCGACTGCAATGCGCCGTCGGCGGCGATCGCGACGACGTCGAACGCCTGCGTCATTGCGTTGCTCCCATTACGGGTGGCGCGCCCCACGATGTAACGTCGGCGTTTTCCTGAGTGCCGCCCGGCTGGCCGTCGGCGCCGTACGAGACGATGTCGTATTCGGCGTGCTCCCCCGGCGATTTGTAACGGTAGGGTCTGCCCCAGGGATCCGGTGGCGCCGGTTTCTTCAGGTAGGGCCCTTGCCACCTTTCCACGTTGTTCGGTTTCACGAACAGTGCTTGCAGACCCATTTCGGTGCTCGGGTAGCTGCCCACGTCGAGCCGGTACTGGTCGAGCGCCTTCTCCAGCGCGTCGATCTGCGCCTTGGCAATCTTCGTGTTGGACTTGCCAACTTGATCGAAATAGCGCGGTGCGACCAATCCGGCGAGCAGGCCGATGATCACGACCACCACCAGCAGCTCGAGCAGCGTGAAGCCACGCTCCGCGTTGTGCGGCCTATCGCTGCGCCTGCCTTGAGCGAACGTACCCATCGCATCCTCCTTCGCTCTACGGTGGAGACAAGGCGTACATCCACCGGACCATGAGGCTGTCGGCCGACGCAGTCGGAAGCTCGTTGCCTTCGAGGCCGAGTCTGGCCACGCCGGTATCCGCGGCGTGTGAAGGACAGAGGAGACTCTGCCCTCCCCTGTGCAGGTGAGTCCTCTCCCGCCGGCTGGGTATTTATCCTCCTTCAGAATTAATGCCGTCTTAACTCTGGCGCCGTTCGTCTGGGTAGATGTCCTACTTCGCGGTGCGGGACAGTTCTTCCGGGGCGCGAACGGCGTTCGGGAAGCGCACCGTCACGGACAGGCCGCCGAGGGAGGACTCGCCCAACTCAATCTGGGCGGAGTGCACTTGCGCGACGGTGCGGACGATCGACAGGCCAATGCCGCAGCCGTCTGCGGACGTGTCGGGCAGCCGATAGAAAAGGTCGAACACATGTTGCCGTTCTTCCGCCGGGATGCCCGGTCCGGCGTCCTCGACGACCGCGAAGGCTTGCGCGCCATTGCAGCCCGTAATGACGCGCAGTTCGGAACCCATCGGGCTGTAGCGCAGCGCGTTTTCGATCAGATTGCGCAGCAGTACCGCGACGCCGAACTCCATGCCGATGATGCCGGCCGGTGCAATCGACGTCGTCAGGCGCGCCTTGCGCTCGGCCACGAGCGGGGCCAACTCGTCGATCACGATCGACGCGACGCGCGCGAGGCAGACGGTTTCGTGCACAGCCTTCGTCGCCGCCAATCGATCGAGCCGCGCCAACGTCAGCAATTGGTCGACCATACGGGCAGCGCGATCGACGCACACCACGAGATTCGATAGCGCGGTCAATGACTCCGCCGGCGTGCGTCCGCGCATGGCGACCTGGGCCTGCACCTTGATCGCCGCCAGCGGCGTGCGCAGCTCGTGGGCGGCAGCGCTAGTCAGACGGCGTTCGGCGGCGAGCGCATTGTCGAAGCGTTCGAAAAGCCGGTTCATCGAACGAATCAGCGGCTCCAGTTCGCGCGGCGGCGAGTCGACCTCGATCGGCCTCAGATCCGTCGGCGAACGGTTGACCATCTGATCGGCGGACGATTGCAGCGCCGCCGTGGCCCGATGGAACAGCCACCAGTTCAGCACCAGCAAAGCCGCCAGCGAAACTGCCGCAAACAGCGCCAAGTGCCAGTAAGCGGTGCCGACGAAGGTGGCGCGGGCGCTCATCGGCTCAGCGACCAGCACGATTTTGTCCTGCGCCTCGTTCGGCAGCACGTGTGTACGCATCTCGACGCCGTCGACCATACGCGTCACATATCCCTGCTGGCCGAGCGGCGCAAACGGCGTGTGTGGCGCGTCGTGACTGAGCAGCAGAAGCTCGCCCGCCGGCGAGAAGATCTGATACTTGTAGCGCGACCCGAGCGTGCTGGCGGTTTCGACGTGCACCAGCTTGCGGCCCTCTTGGCGTATCTCGTCGATCTCGTGGTCTGCGAACGACAGGACAACGCGGCCGATGTCGTGCAGCCGCTGGTCGAATAGCAACGTACTTTCATCGGCCGACGCCACGTAGACCGCAATACCCCCCGCAACCCACGCAGACAGCGTGGCGAAGGCGGCAAGCCACATCAGGCGCGCCCGCAACGACCAGCCTTTGATGCGCCGCGGCGCCGGCGCCGAAGCCGCGGCCAGCGGCGCCGGTAACTTAGAGGGAACCGAGATCATGCGTGAGGCTGTAGCCTGAGCCGCGGACGGTCAGAATCAGCTTGCGCGACAGCTTGCGCCGCAGATGATGGATGTGGACTTCGATCGCGTTGCTCTCGACCGCGTCACCCCAGCCGTACAAGGCGTCCTCGAGCTGGCGACGCGTGAGGATGCGGCTGCGGTTGCGCAGCAGCGCTTCGAGCAGCCAGAACTCCTTGTTGGTTACTTCCACGCGCTGCCCGTGCCACAGCACGGCATGCGATTCCGGGTACAGCTGCAGCGGCCCGAACTCGAGCACTTCGCGGCATTCGCCCGCGGCACGCCGCACCACCGCGCGGATGCGCGCGCACAGTTCGAGCAGATCAAATGGCTTCACCAGGTAGTCGTCGGCGCCAAGGTTCAGCATACGTACGCGGTCGAGCACGAAGCCGCGCGCCGTCAGCACGACGATCGGGGTGCGGTCGGCGCGCGCGCGCCAGCCGCGCAGCAGCGTCTCGCCTTCGACGCCGGGCAGACCGAGGTCGAGCACGATGGCGTCGTAACGATGCGCTTTGACCGCGCTGTCGGCCGCGATACCGTCGGTGACCCAGTCGGCCGCAAAGCCGTCCTGTTCGAGGCCGACCTGAACCGATGCGCCCAGCATGGCGTCGTCTTCGACGAGCAAAATGCGCACGCCACCTCCCCGCGGTGATTGTCCAGATTGAGTTGCGTACAGTTGACATCGGCGCCCGCGCGTCGTCAATACGTCCGACACGCGAGGCGTCGCGAGGTGTCGAGAGGGCCGGAGCACCGTGGGCGATTCTGGACGGACAAACCCCCGCAAGACGCCTCGGAATCTTCCCCGCAGCGGCCGGGAATCGGGGCGGGGACACGCGTCGGTGCCGGGGATCTGCGAGAGGCCTTTCGAGCGACGCCAGCGGGGCCGTCAGGGTACGATCCACACGCCCCTGTCCGGCGCGTCGCCGGACCCTCTCAGTCGTACGAGGTACGCCCCCTTGGCGGCGAAGCGCTGATTTGGGCCAAGGGCGAGCTTCGGGTAGGCAGCCGGCGTCACCATGCTGTCGAAAATGTGCTCGACCCGCTCAAGAAAGTAGTCGCGCTGGAAGTTGGTGCCGACATGCTTGAGCGCCTGCGCCACGAGCGTGAGCGCAAACAGGGTGTTGGCCTGCAAATGCTCGTCGGCCGCCTCGATGCGCTTGGTGCGTAGCCAGCGTCGAACCGCGTGCAACCGGCGCGCCGCATCCATTGGCGCATCGAAAAAGTCCACGAGATACACCTTGTCGCGCAACGCCGGTGGAACCGACGGCGGTCGTTGCCCCACCAGTGCGGCCGACAGATAGATGTGCGCCACGTGATCCGCTTCGTCCGCCATGCCCTCCAGCGCCGGCATATCTCGCGCGTCGAGCCAGAGCACGAACCGCGCCCCCGGGTTCGCCCGCGCCAGCGCGCGCAAGGACGCCGCGGTCACTCTCTCGCCGGTAGCGAGCGGCTTGTCTCGGAGTGGGTATCCCGGCGCCAGCGCTTGCCGCAGCGCCGAGGCCGCGGTCATGCCGCCCTCATCCGGACGGTACACCTGGATCACGGGCGCCTCTGCGTCGCGCAGATGGCGGGCGACAATCTGCGCTTCGAGTGTCAGGCCTTTGGAGAAGTACAGCGAGTAGTAATCGGCCTGCGTGTCGGACGCCGCGACGACGGGCAACGCGGTGTTCGGCAGCAGGCAGGGTACCCGCCGGCGCGCGCAGAAGTCGTGGATCGGCCGCCAGCTTCCATCGCCGACGCCCCCGATGACGGCAAAGACCGGCTGGCGCGCGTACAGCGCCTCGATCTGCGCCGTCCAGGTGTCGGGCGCGCCGCTCAGGTCCCAGACGTGCAGGTCCCAGCGGCGATACGCCTGATTGTGGCGGGCCATATGGAACGGCCCGCGCGCGGCGCGGCTGGTTTCGTGCCGGGTCTGCGCGTTCTTGTCGTCGACGAACGCGTGCAGCACGTCGAGCACCGCCTTGCGCCTTCGCGGATCGACGCCGTCGGTCACGATGGTCGCGAAGTGAATGTCGGTGTCGCTGACGCCTGGCGAAGGCTCGGTCGACAGCGATTTCAAGTAAGCGATCAGTGCCTGCATATCCCCGTCGTCGAGCGCATAGCGCGGCATCATCGGGTCTAGCGGCCGTCCGGCCGCATCGATGCCGGCACGGATCGCGCGCGCCAAGGTTGCATCGGTATACGCGGGGCGTAGCGTGCGTATTCCGTAAAGCTGTGCACGCCGGATTTCGACCGGCTTATAGAGCACGTTGCCAGTGATCGCCGGCGTGAAGACCTGTCCTTCGCCAGCGCCCAGGCCGCTGCGGCCATGACAGCCGGCACACACCAGCTGCATGCCGGTCGCAGCGGTATCGCCCTGCACGCGCGCCGTCAGGGGCTGCCCGGACGGCAGTTGACCGCTCGCGTAGATGCGTTTGCCGGCTTCGAGCGCAGGGTCGTCGGCCGCCGCGCGCACCGCGACGGCGAGCGCGGCCGCGACGAACGCGAGCCACCGCACAAAAGGGGGCATGCGAGCGACCTTAGTCTCGTTCCGAGAGCGCGCGCCGGTATTCGGCGATCAGATCGGCCGCGCTGACCAGCCCTTCGATCCGCACCCAAGGTCGGCGCGGCGAGGCGCGCAGCAGCGTCAATGGCGCATGGCTCATCTTGTTGCCGCGATACGCTTCGAACGCCTTCTGAACGGCGTCGATCGAGGACACATCGCCGGTGAGAAAGCGCCAGTTCGGCCCCGCGCCGTGCTTGCGCGCGTAAGCGCGCAAGGCTTCCGGATCGTCGTTCAACGGATCGATCGAGATCGACAGCATGTGTACCCGCGCGCGTTCGTGCGCGAGCTGCCGCTGCACTTCCGCGAATACCGCGCTCATCACCGGGCAGATCGAGGAGCAGCTGGTGAAGATGAAGTTCAGGAACAGCGTCGTTTCGCTGCCGAGGACGGCGGCGATTGGCACCTTGGCGCCGTTCAGGTCGATCAAGGTCACGTTGGGCACCGTGTAACGGCGCACGAATCGCTGGTACGACGGGATTCCCGGCGGTGCGCTCGCGCCGGCTGCGGGCGGTTCCTGCGCATGTGCGACGGCGTAGCGCTGCGCGCCGGCAGGGCGTGCAGCGCCGAACGGCGCCAGCACGCCGGCGAATGCGGCGGCGATCAGGTACGCGCGCCTCGACCGGGATTGCTGCGGCTTTGCGATCTCCATATCGAGTCCCGACTCAATTGACCTGGCGGTTCAACAGCTGCTCGATCCGCCGCGCGATCGTTTCGACCGGCGTCGAGTAAAAAAGCAGATCGGCCAGCACGCCATCGGTGTCGATCAGATACAGCGCCGAGCCGTGATCGGCCACATAGTTGCCGTCGCGGTCGGGCGGGTGGACGAACACCGGCGCGCGATAGCGGCGCGCCACGGATTCGACTTCGCGCTGCGTGCCGGTCAGTCCGATGTAACTTGGATGGAAGTTGCTCACATAGGCGCGTAACACGTCAGGGGTGTCGCGCAGCGTGTCGATCGAAATCAGCACCGGCTGCACCCGAGCGGCACGCGCCCCCAGCCGATCCAGCGCCGCGCTGACTTTCGCCATTGTGGTGGGGCACGTCTCGCCGCAGCCGACGAAGCCGAAATGCAACAGAACCACCTTGCCGCGCGCATCGCGCAGCGAAAAGCGCCGGCCGTGCTGGTCGGTCAAAGTGAAGTCGCCGCCATAACCAAGTCGATAGTTCGCAGCGAGCACCGGCGCGCTGCACACGAAGCTCAATGCGAGAAGCGCCGCGAAGCGTCGGCGCCTGTGCCTGGAGGTCACCGTAGTACCTGGCCGTTCGCGATTCGGTTCGGGAACTGTCCGCCTGCGCATGATGGCCGCAAAACGCGCGTTTTCGCGCGTCGGCGGTTCCCTCCACCGAAGGGGGGGTATTCCCCCCGGCACTTTGCAGTCCCGGCCTACCAGCTTTGTTGGCCGCGCGACCTTAGCCTGCCACGCAAACGTTGGGACTGATACGGGAGCATCGCCATGACAAGAATCCGGCGTGTAGGACTCGGGTCGATCCTGCTCGCGTGCGTGTTGGCAACTCCGATCGCGCAGGCCTTCACCGTCAACGTGGTCGACCAGAACGGCGTGCCGATTTCGGGCGGCTTCAAATGGCTGCTGGAGCAGGACAACACGCATCCGCCCGACCCCGGCGTCCATAAGCCGGTCGATTCGGACGTCAACAACAACACGCTGGCGATCAGCATTCATCGCAGCCACGCGCCCGTGGTGGCCGCCGGCGTATCGCCCGTCAGCTCGGCCACGATCAATTCGATCAGCCTTCCGGGCGGCAACGTGCCGCTGGCGCTGGGCCGCTATTTCATTTCGGTGTTGCCGCACGGCGACCGTTCGACCTGCTCCGGTACGTTCGACATGGGCGGCGCCCCGGTCGAGATCACCGCGGCCAATCCGGATCCGACGGTCACGGTGTACGTGCGCAGCAACCCGATCGAAACCGCGCAGATCTCGGTCAAGGTGTTCCACGACATCCTGCCGCTGAACAACGCGCCGGACGTGGCCGAAATCGATCCGGTCAACTCGACGCACCCAGCCCTCGAGACGATGGAGGGATTCACGATCACGCTGACCGAGCAGGCGGGCGATATCGTGCAGGACGCCTTCGGCAACAAGCTTGGCACGACTTATCAGTTCACCGACACCAACGGCAACGGCCGACACGACGCCGGTGAACCCTTCGTGCTCGATCCTGTGACCTGCGCGCCGATCGTTGACCAGGTCGGCATCGGCGACTTCGTCACGCCGCCGAACGGCGAAGTGATCATCAAGTACCTGGCGCCGGGCAAATACGGCGTTCAGGTCGAGCCGCCGACAGTCGACAGGAACGGGAATCCGGTCACTTGGTACCAGACCACCACGATCGAAGGCACCAAGACGATCGACGCGTGGGTGCGACCGAACGAGCCGCCGTTCCTGGTCGAGTTCGGCCCCCCGTTCTGGCACGCGTTCTACGGCTTCACAAAAGCGTTCGATCGTCTGGGCACGGTCGCACCGCCGGGAGGGCCGGTGTCGACGATCACGGGTCAGGTGCGCAAGGGCCACCTGTCTCGACCGCCGGCGATCACCTTCTACGACGGCCCGCCGCCCGAGGGCGAGGGCGTCGGCGAACGCTGCCTCGTTGGCCTGAATCGGCTCGAAGCGGGCTTCGCCGAATCGGTGTGGGCGGGTCTGTGCGAAGACGGCACCGGCAACTTCACGATCCCGAACGTTCCGCCCGGAACGTATCAGCTCGTCATCTGGGACGTGCAACTGCTGCACATCATTTCGTTCAACACGGTGATCGTCAACGCCGACGGCACCTGTAACGCCGGCGCGAGCTGCAATCTGGGTGCGATCAGCACGCCGATGTGGTTCGCACAGCACGAGCACTACGTCTTTGCCGATCTGAACGAAAACGGCATCCGCGACCCGGGCGAACCGGGCATTCCGGAGCAGAACGTCAACCTTCGTTTCCGCGACGGCACGATTTATCAGTCGTTCCCGACCGACTCCCAGGGCTTCGTGCCCTTTCAGGCCATTTTCCCGTTCTTCCACTGGCAGGTGGCCGAAGTCGACTTCCTGCGTTTCAAGGCGACCGGCGTGACGGTGACCAACGACGACGGGGGCCCGGTAACCGACGATGGCGACGGCGAGGGCAAGCGCAATCCGATCAAGACCACCGAAACAGGGCCTGTGCTGACGCGCGCTTTCCAGACCTTCGCCGGTCAGAACCAGCGCTACGAGTGGGGCAAGAAGCCGTATGGGCCGGGCGAAAACGGCGGCATCTCGGGCATCGTGTTTTACGCGACGACGCGCGCCGAGGACGATCCGCGCTTCGCGGTCGGCGATCCCTGGGAGCCGGGTATCCCGCGCGTACAGGTCAATCTGTACAAGGACACGGTGTGCAATTCAAACGGCGGTCCGGCGATCTATCCGCTGTGCCCGCAGGCGACGCCGGGCGAAGTCGGCGACGGCATCCCCGATCCGAATCCGGATCGGACAGGTCTGCCCCCGATCGCCTATCCCTACACGCCGGTTGCATCCGACGTCGACAACCATCCGCTCGGATGGGCCGACGGCGGTCTGATGGGTCCGGAGGACGTCAAGAACACCGGCGGGGGCATGGCCGACCCATGCGTGGCCTTGGGCAATTGCGTGTTTAACAAGGGCGACGCATTACGCGTGACCTGGACCGACAGCTGGGACGACAGCCTGCCGCAGGGTTGCACCGGCAGCGTTACGCCGCTCAACATTCACGGCGCGCCGGTAGCACTGAGCCAGTGCGCCGAAGGTTTGCGCACGTGGAACCAGGCCGTGCCCGGCGTGTTCGACGGCGGGTATGCGTTCGGACCGAACGTGACCGGCGACGGCAGCCCCGAGCTGGCGGCCGGCACCTATATCGTCGAGGTCGCCACTCCGCCCGGCTACAAGCTCGTCAAGGAAGAAGACCGCAACGTCGACTTCGGTCCGACGCCGGTTCCGGCGATCCTGCCGGCGAAATGCGTGGGTGCGGCGCACACCGTGCCGCCGCTCTTCAGCTTCCTGACCACCGACGGCAGCGGCAATGCCGCAGCGGCGTTGCCCGGCGTCGACCCGCTCGATCCGGCCAACGGAGCACCGTTCGCCGGCCAGACACGACCGCTGTGCAATCGCAAGAAGGTCGATCTGGGCAGTGGTCAGAACGCGGCGACCGACTTCTTCCTGTTCACGGACGTGCCGAAAGCAGCACGAGCAGTCGGTCTGATCACCGACGACTTCGCTAACGAATTGGCGCCCGGCAAACCGCAGTTCACCGAAAAGTTCTCTCCGCCTTGGATCTCGATCGCGGTGTTCGACTACACCGGTCGAGAAATCCTGCGCACGTACGGCGACGAGTTCGGCGCCTATAACTTCCTGGCACCGTCAACGTACGCGATCAACCTGCCGGTGCCGAGCGGCATCGGGCCGAAGATGCATCACTTCTGCCTGAACCATCCGGGGCCAATCGAAAGCCCGCCGGGCTCGGGCAATTTCATCATCGACCCGCGCTTCCGTCCGCAGTACAGCACGACCTGCTACACGTTCAACTTCGAAGCCGGCCGCACCACGTATCTCGATACGCCGGTGATCCGCCAAGCCGCCTTCGTGGGCGCGCTGCAGCAGACACTTAGCTGCGACAAGCCTGCCGGCGAACCTGCGATCCGTGACGTCGTCAACCTGTCGCTGCAGAACGCGCCCGGCTACGTCCGCCCGGGCGACACGCTGCGCATTCGCTCGATGGGCAATCAGCGGATCCGCAACCCGGCTTTCCCGGGCGACGCGAACAATGACGGCATACCCGACGATCCTCCGAGCGAGCCCGAGTTCATCACGCGCGATTACGGCTTTGGCAACGCGCAGGGAACGGTTTGCATCGGCGCCTACTGCTTCGCGCCGAGCGCGATTCAACAGTGGAGTCCGACCGTCATCCGGGTGCAGGTGCCCACGCCCTTGCCCGCCGGCTTGGCGACCGGACAACTGCGGGTGACGCGCGCCAATGGCCAAAGCACGCAGGTCGGTCTGACCGTGACGGTCGGTCCGACCGGTCCGCTGCCCGCCAGTGTCAAACGCGTGGGTCCGACGCGGACTTACGCGACGATCCAAGCGGCGATCGACGCGGCCATTCCGGGCGATCTGATCCTCGTGGATCCGGGCATCTATCGCGAGCTACCGATTGTCTACAAGCGTGTGCGGCTGCAGGGTGCCGGCGCGGGCAGCACGATTCTGTGGGGCAGCCATTTCAGCGCTGGGCCTGGCTTCGTCAATCCGCTTACCCAGTGGCGCGAGAAGCTCGCGGCGCTGTCGGACCCGAACGGTGACAGCAACCGCAGCGACAGTCTGATCGGCTTGCTGCCCGAGCAGGTCGACGCCCCGGCCGACTACTTCCTGAAGGACGGCGAAGGGCCGGGCATTCTGGTCGCACCCCCCGCCGGCGCCTTCGCGTACGTCGGGCCTCGCGATAACGGCGGACTCAATCTGCGCGCACGCATCGACGGTTTCAGCCTGCAGCTCGCCGATCTTGGCGGCGCGATCTACGTCAACGCCTACGCCGACCGGCTGCTGATCAGCAACAACGTGATCCGAAGCAACGCCGGCAACCTGGGCGGCGGCATCCGCATCGGCAACCCGACGGTCGTGGCATTCGCGCGCGGCGGCATTGCGGTCGAAACGAGCCCGAACCTACAGGTCGACGTGCGCTTCAATCAGATTCGCGAGAACGGCAGCTTCAAAGCCGGCGGCGGCATCGCGATCTACAAGGGTGCCGACAGCTACCGCGTCGAAAGCAACGACATCTGCGGCAACTTCGCGCGCAGCGGCGGCGGCGGCATCGCGCATCGCGGCTTCAGCGACAACGGCCTGATCGCCAATAACAAGATCCACTTCAACGAAGTATTCCAGGGCGATCAACCAGGGGCAGGGCTGGGCATCGGTGGCGGCGGCGGCGGTATCGAAGTCGCCGGCGATCCCGACGTGCTGGGCGGCGGACTGACCGAAGGCACCGGCGGCGTCGTGATCGACAAGAACCTGATCCAGGGCAACCTGGGCGGCGCTTCCGATGGGGGCGGCATCGCGCTGACCAACGTCAACGGCGCCGACGTCGCGGCCAACCCGGTCAACCCGCTCGCGTGGCACCGGATCGACGTGTTCAACAACTTCATCGTGAACAACGTCTCGGGCCTCGGTGGTGCGGGCATCGCGCTGCAGGATGCCTTGCGAGTGCGGATCATCCACAACACGATCGCGCACAACGACAGCACCGCCACGTCGACGTTCGCGTTCCAGGGCGGGCTGGGCGATCCGACGACACCGACCGCGGCGGGGCTGATCGCACGCGCCAACAGCAACGGGCTGAACGCCGCACTTCCGGGCGGGCCGGCCTATTCGCGACCGGAAGCACTGCGCCGGAACATCTTCTGGCACAACCGCTCGTTCTTCTGGGACGACAACACGGCGCCGGCGTTGCAGCCGAATACGAACGGCCTGTACTGGGACCTCGGTGTGGTCGGCGCGGGTAGCGCGTGTCTGAGCCCGAGCCAATCGATTCTGAGTCTGGCAACGCAGCACGGCTGCACGTACACCGGCTTCAACAATCAGTTCGCCGATCCGCTGTTCATCAGTCCGTATCTGAACGTGCTGACCACGGCTGCGGCGGCGGACGAAGGCGGCAACTTCGTTCAGGTCTACTACACGCCGCTTGGCTTGACCGGCAACTACCACCTCGGCGCGGGTTCGCCCGCGATCGATGCGCCGCCGTCGGGTTCGGCGACCGGCGGACGCTTGTCGCAGGACATCGACGGCCAGACGCGGCCGGCACCCGGTGGGGGTCCGGATACCGGCGCGGACGAGCGGTATTAGCGAGGGTGACCGAGGCGGGCCGGTGGCCCCACCTCGGTTCGGCTCGGAAAACGCGGTCGGCAGCTCAGAACGGGTAACGGAGGCAAAACATGAACCGCACGCAACGCACTTTTCTACCGGCGCTGGTTCTGGTCTCGCTGCTGTCGGTACCGCAGCTCGCCGGCGCGGTGGCATTCGTGCAGTGCCCCGACGATACGAACGGCAACGGCATTCCGCCGCGCGATCTGTTTGGCAACGTGCTCGATCCCGCGGACACCGACATCGCTTCGGTCAAGTGCATGCATCTGACCGGCGGCGACGGCTGGGTCACGATGGGCGACGGCCGTGAGATGTACGTGTTCGGATTCTCGGACGTGTCGAGGCTGCCGCAGTCGACCGTGCTCGATCAGGGTGTGTTCCGCACAAATTCACCTGCGCCGACGATCCGAGTGCGCGAGGGCGACGAGTTCTATCTGACGCTCACCAACGTCGGCACCTTCAACCGGCCCGATCTGTTCGACCCGCACACGGTGCATTACCACGGCTTTCCGAACGCGTCGGCGATCTTCGACGGACTGCCGGAATCGGCGATCGCGATCAACCAGCAAGCGAGCCTCACCTACTACTACAACAACGTCGAGCCCGGCACGTACATGTGGCACTGCCACGTGGAGGCCACCGAGCACATGCAGATGGGGATGCTGGGCAACCTGTACGTCGATCCGAAGCAGAACCAGACCGGCTACGGCGGCAACCCGGCCACCATTGCGCAGAAGGAAGGCGGCCCCGGGCCGCTCGGCTACGTCTACAACGACGGCGACGGTTCGACCGCGTTCGACGTCGAATACGTGATCCAGTTGCAGGCCTTCTATCACACGTTTCACGATGCCAGCCGCGACGTGCAGCCGCTGCCGTTTGCGCAGATGAGAGACACGTATCCGACGATCAACGGGCGCGGCTACCCGCATACGACGATCGCGGGCCCCTTACACGACTGCGTGACGCCGAACTCGAATCCGGATCTGCCGCCTTGCCCCGAGAATCACCCGCAAGGCGCGGACAACAACAACCAGGTCTCGCCGCAGCCCGTGAGCGCGCTGATCACCGCCAACCAGGGCCAGCGCATCTTGCTGCGGATCTCGAATCTCGGTGTGGTGAACGTCAGCACGATCACCGTACTTGGCATCCCGATGAAAGTCGTCGGCCGCGGCGCGCGATTGCTGCGTGGCCAAGGGCAGGGGATCAACCAGAACGTCTTTTACGAGACGAACGTCGTCAACCTCGGCGGCGGCGAATCGACCGAGGTGATCCTCGATACGGCGAACGTCGCGCCGGGCCGCTATTTCCTCTACGCAACCAATCTGAACTTTCTGAGCAACAACGAGGAAGACTTCGGCGGCTACATGACCGAGATCGTCATCAACTGAGTCGCGCAGCCGGACGGGAGAAAGCCATGAGAACGGACATCGGCGATGGTCTGACGCGGATTCGGCGCCTGCTGGTCGGCTGCGCGCTGGCGTTGGGCTGCACGCTTGCCTGGGCCAACGCGGTCGTGCCCGGCATCAGCGGCCCGAACTTCAATCTCGTCACCGGCACCGCCACGATCTCGACGCCCGACGGCGACAGCCTGCTGGTCTGGGTCTACGGCGACGGTGTCAATCCGGTCCAGTTGCCGGGGCCGACGCTGATCGTCGAACAAGGTCAGACGGTCACCGTCAATCTGACCAACACGCTCGCGCAGCCGGTGTCGATCGTATTCCCGGGGCAGGGCAAAGTCACCGCGACCGGCGGCAAGCCGGGCTTGCTGACCCGCGAGGCCTGTTCGCCGTCGGACACCGCGCCGTGCGGTGGCACGAATACCGTGAGCTACTCGTTTGTCGCGTCGCAGCCGGGCACCTACGTCTATCACAGCGGCACCAACACCGAGCTGCAGGTCGAGATGGGCCTGTACGGCGCGATCATCGTACGCCCGGCCGGATTCGACCAGAACACGAACCGCACCGCGTACGGTCATCCGGGCACGGCGTACGACCACGAATATCTGTTCCTGCTGTCCGAGATGGATCCGTTCATCCACGACCTGGTGGATTTCGGCTTCCCCGAGTTCATCGACAACACGACGGCGAACCCGGTGTTCTGGTTCATCAACGGCCGCAACGGTGTGGATACGCTGTTTGGCGACGGCACGCCGTCGCATCCGAACCAGCCGTACGGCGCACTGGCGCGAACGAGACCGGGCGAGAAGGTGCTGTTGCGAATCGTCAACGTCGGCCGCAACCCGCACTCGTTCCACCCGCACGGCAACCACTCGATCATGGTCGCGCGCGACGGCCGCATGCTGGAAAGCGCGCCGGGGGCGGGCCCCGATCTGGCAACCGCGGACTTCACGTTCACACCGATGCCGGGCGGCACGATCGACGCGATCTTCAACTGGACGAGTAAGGGGCTCGGTTGGGACATCTACGGCGATCCGAATGAACCCGGCTTCGCACACACCTGCAACGGGTTGAGTGCGCCGTCGAACGCGATCGATCCTGCAACCGGCGAAGACTGCAACTACCACGGCGTGCGCCTCGACAGCAAGGTCGTGCTGCCCGGTCTGCAGGATCTGAGTTTCGGAGGCTGGTATAGCGGCAGTCCGTTCCTCGGCCACTTCGGTCAGTTGCCGCCGGGCGAAGGCGGTCTGAACCTGAACGGCGGCCTCTTCTTCATGTGGCACTCCCACCAGGAGAAGGAGCTGACCAACTTCGACATCTTTCCGGGCGGAATGCTGACGTTCGTGATCATCGAACCGCCGGGTACGCCGATTCCCTGAGGCCGGGAGGACAGACCATGTTATCGGGACGGAAGATCAGAGAACGCCTGTTCGCCGGTCTGCTGTTCGGCGCGCTCGCCCTGGCCGCGCTGCCGGCGGCGGCGGTGGACTACTACCTCGCCGCCAAGCAGTTCACGATGACGATGCCCGACGGCACGGCCGTGCCGATGTGGGGTTACGTCCTCGACCCGGGCGGCACTTGCTACAACGCGACGTCCACGTCGGCGCGGCTGGCCTGCGTCAACGCGCTGCCTGCGCCGACCGTGCCGGGGCCGCGTCTGACAGTCCCGCCGACGGACAGCGCGCTGCGCGTCTTCCTGAGCAACGGACTGAGCGCGCCGACCTCGATCGTGGTTCCCGGCCAGGAGATGCCCTTCTCGAACGCAACGACCGGCAACGGACCGACGTGGCAGGACGGCTCCCTCGGCGCACGGCCGAGCGTCAGCGCACGGGTTCGATCGTTCGGGCGCGAGGCCGCACCCAACGGCGGGCGGCAGCAATACATCTGGAACAACACGCGCGAAAACCCGTTCCAGCCCGGCACCTACACCTATCACAGCGGCACGCACCCACAGGTGCAGGTGCAGATGGGTCTGTATGGCGCGGTTACACGTGACGCAGCCGTCGGCCAGGCGTACGCGGGCGTCGGCTACGACACCGCGCGCGATCTGTTTTATAGCGAAGTCGATCCGGCCCTGCACCAGGCCGTTGCCGGCGGCACGTACGGAACGCCGTCCGGCCCAACCAGCACGCTGAACTATCAGCCGAAGTATTTCCTTCTGCGTGGCTACGACGCCGGTGGCCTGCCGACCGACGTGTCGATCGATCCAGCCAATCAATCCTGCATCGGTGGCGGGCTGTCCGTCGGCAACCGCATCCTGCTGCGGCTTTACAACGCCGGCTTGCGCGAACTGGCGCCGATGATGATCGGATCGCACTTCGACGTCGTTGCCGAAGGCGGCAAGAAAGCGCCGTTCGCGCATCGCCAGTACCAGGTGCTGCTTATGCCGGGGTCGACGCGCGATCTGCTATTTACGCCGGGCTATGACGGCACTTTCCCTTTGATCGAGCGCCGTCTGAATCTCACCGACAACGCCCGGATGAACGGCGGCATGCAAACCTGTTTCACGGTCGCTGCTGCAGGCGGCAACTCGCCGCCGACGGCCAACGCGGGCGGCCCGTACAGCGGCGTCGCCGGTTTGCCGATCGCCTTCAACGCCGGCGCTTCGACCGATTGCTCGCCGACACCGTGTACGCCGGAAGGCGACAGTCTGAGCTACACGTGGAACTTCGGCGACTCGACGTCCGGCAGCGGGGTAACGCCCTCGCATACCTACGCCGCAGCCGGCGCTTACAACGTTACCGTCACCGTCAACGACGGCGTCAATCCGCCGGTCACATCGCCGGTGACCACAGCGACGGTTGCAGCCAATCAGGTCCCGACGGCCAATCCGAACGGGCCGTACAGCGGTCGGACCGGCTTCCCGATCACCTTCAACGGCACCGGCTCGTCCGATCCGGAGGGTCAGCCGCTCACATATAGCTGGAACTTCGGCGACGGCAACACCGGCACCGGTGCGACGCCGAGCCGCGCGTACGCGGCACCGGGCAGCTACACCGTGACGCTGACGGTCAACGACGGGTTCCAGAACTCCGCGCCGGCCAGCACCACGGCGACGGTGATCGACAACGTCGCGCCGGTGGCCAACCCGGGCGGTCCCTACAACTCGACGTCGACCACGGTGACCTTCAACGGCACCGGCTCGTCCGACGCGAACGGGGATCCGTTGACCTACGCATGGAACTTCGGCGACGGAGCGACGGGCACCGGTCCGACGCCGACGCACACCTACGCGCAGGGCAGCGGCACGACATTCACGGTGACCCTCGTGGTCAACGACGGGTACGTGAACTCGGCGCCGGCAACGACCACGGTGACGATCACCGGAAGCGGTACCAACAACGCGCCGGTAGCCAATAACGATGCGTTCAACCCGAACGCGACTAACACCGTCTACACGGTGGCGGCGCCGGGCGTGCTGGGCAACGACACCGACAGCGACGGCCCGAATCCGCTGACCGCGCAGCTCGTGTCGGTGCACCAGGACCTGAAGAACTTCGTGTTGAACGGCGATGGTTCGTTCAGCTTCGGTCCGATGGAGAAAGTGGGCACGTTCCCCGTCACGTATCGCGCGTTCGACGGTCAGAACACGAGCAACCTGGCCACCGTGAACGTGACACGCGAGATTCGCGTCACCAAGGCGGAGTACACCGGCAATGGCAACAAGCGCTGGCGCGTCGAGGGTCGCAGCTCGGCGATCGGCGCCACGGTGAGCATCTATCTGGGGCCGACCACGGGCGGAACCCTGCTCGGGACGGCGGTCGTCGGCGCGAACACCAACTGGTCGTTCCAGCAGTCGAACCACCCGACCCCGGGAACGCCGGGCGCGGTGATCAGCGTCGACATTCTGAGCACGCCGGGCGGCGCGGTAAACGCCGTGCCGATCGTCTGCAAGCAATGCAACTGAGTCGTGCGTGAAGTCGGGCGCCTTCCGAAAGGAAACGCGCCCGACCGAACCCAAAGGAGGTCCGTGGTGGTGCCAAGGTTCCTTGTATCCATCACCTTTGCGCTCGCAGGTGTCGCGCTCGGCGCCTGTGTCCAGACGCCGAAGACCGACATGCCAGCGCATGCGACGCAGGTCGAACGCCGGGCGGCCATCGAACGCGCCGTCGTACAAAACGAAGAGCAGCGGCTCCGCGCGCTGGAGGAGGAACTGACGCCGCTGGAGCGCGAGTGGGGTATCAAGCTGCTCGGCATCCAAGTGACGGCAGGCGGATATGCGCTTGACTTCCGCTACAAGGTGCTCGATCCGCAGAAGGCCGCGCCGATCGTGCAACGCAAGTTCAGCCCGGTGCCGTACGTGCTCGTCGAGCGCTCGGGCGCCAAGCTCGGCGTGCCGTTTACGCAGAAGGCCGGCTCGCTGCGCTCGTCGGTGACCACTGCCGAGCAAATCAAGCGCGGGCGCAACTACAGCGCGCTGTTTGCCAATCCCGGCAAACACGCGAAGCCAGGCGACAAGGTCACTGTCGCTTTCGGCCGCTTCCGCGCCGAACACCTGACCGTGCAGTGACAGCGATGACGGCGACTGTCCTTCGTTCCTACCTGGCCGGCGTGGTCCTGCTGGGCTTTGCGCTTGCGGTCAACGCCGGCGTGAAGCCCGACCTGCGGGAGAAGATCAAGACCATGCGCGCCGGCGAATTCGTCGACGTCATCGTTCGCTGCAGCGACGCAGTCGATCTGCGCCAGTTTGCCGACCGCGACAAGAAGCTGCGGCGCGAACGAATGACCTCTGCGCTAAAGGCCAAAGCGAGCTTCTGCGAACGCCTTCTGCAGCCGACGCTGCGTAACGGCGGCGTGCGGCCCACCGTGCTGTGGACGATCAACGGCGTCGCGGCGAAGGTGCCCGCGGCGCTCGTCGACCGGCTGGCGCAGTTGCCCGGCGTCGAAAGTGTGGCGCTGGATGCCAAGGTGGTGAAGCCGGCGGCGACGAGCGCGACGATTGCGACGGCGTCCGAATGGAACCTGCAGGCGGTGCGCGCGCCGGAGCTGTGGGCGCTGGGTTACGATGGCTCGGGCACGGTGATCGCAACACTCGACACGGGCGTCGATCCGTATCACCCGGATATCGGTCCGAAGTGGCGCGGCGGTACCAACAGCTGGTTCGACCCCAACGGCCAGCACGCCACACCGTATGACGCCGACGGCCATGGCACCTGGGCGATGGGACTGCTGGTCGGCGGCGCGGCGGGCGGCACTGCGATCGGCATGGCGCCGGGCGCGCAGTGGATCGCGGTGAAGATCTTCGACGACAGCGGCCAGTCGATGTTGAGCCGAATCCACCAGGGGTTCCAATGGGTTCTTGATCCCGACGACAACCCGGCCACCGACGACGTGCCGGACGTGGTCAATAACTCCTGGTACCTGCAAGGGACGGTCAACGCGTGCAACGCGGAGTTTGCCGCCGACATCGCGGCGCTGAAGACCGCCGGCATCGCCGTCGTGTTCGCCGGCGGCAACAGCGGACCGGACGCAAACACCAGCGTGAGCCCGTCGAACGACCCGCAGGCGCTGGCGGTCGGCGCGGTGGATGCCGCGTCGGTCGTCGGTGATTTCAGCAGCCGCGGCGTCTCCGCGTGCGACGGCGGGATCTATCCGGGCATCGTTGCCCCGGGCTCGGCGGTGCGCACGGCAGATCTGACCTTCGGCGGCGTTTTCCCGAACTCGTACCGGAGCGTGACCGGCACCTCGTTCGCCGCGCCGCATGTCGCCGGCGGGCTCTCGTTGCTGCAAGGCGCGATGAAGGCGCAGGGGATTCCGGTGACGGTGTCGTTGCTCGAATCGGCGCTCGTGCAGGGTGCGGTCGACCTCGGCGGCGCGGGACCGGACAACAGCTACGGCGCCGGATTGCTTGACGTGATGGATGCCTACGACTGGTTGCTGGCGAATGCGGGTACGCCGCAGCCGGGCGAGTTGCAGTTCAGCGCGGCCGGCTACAGCGCCTCGGAGGGCGGCGGCAGCGTGACCGTGACCGTCACGCGCGCGGGCGGAAGCGCCGGCGACGTGACGGTCGACTACACGACGGCCGATGGCAGCGCCACGGCTGGTGCCGATTACGCCGCCGCTGCCGGCACGCTGACGTTGCTCGACGGCGAGGCGAGCAAGACATTCACGATTACGATTCTGGAAGACACAATCTACGAAGGAAACGAGAGCTTCGATGTAAGGCTGAGCGGGCCCGGGGGCGGCGCAACGCTGGGCAGCCGGTCGAGCGCGCTGGTGACGATCAGCGACAACGATCCGCAACCGCAGCCGGGTCAGTTGCGCTTCAGCGCGGCGACCTACAGCGTCGCGGAAAACGGCGTGGTCGCTAGCATCGAGGTCGTTCGCACCGGCGGCGCAGACGGCACTGTGACGGTCGACTATGAGACCGGCAACGGTTCGGCGGTGGCGGGGGCCGATTACACGGCCACCTCCGGAACCTTGGCGTTCGGTCCGGGCGTGACGAGCCGCCGCTTCGATGTCGCGATCATCGACGATGCCGCCTACGAGGGCAACGAGACGGTGAACCTTAAGCTCGGCAATCCGACCGGCGGCGCCACGCTGGCAAGCCCGAATGCGGCGGTGCTGTCGATCGTCGAAAACGATCCGCAAAGCAGCGACCAGGACGGCGATGGTTATGCGGCCGGCCTCGACTGCAACGACAACGACGCCACGATTCATCCCGGCGCGCCCGAAATCAAACACGACGGTATCGACCAGGACTGCAACGGTTACGATTTGACAATCAACATCACCAAGGCCAGATACAACGCGAAGGAGCGCAAGCTGACGGTGGAGGCAACCAGCGCGCTTGGCTCCGGTGCCAAGCTCCAGCTGCAGGGCTACGGCGCCATGAAATGGAAGCCACTCGCCGGCAAGTGGTCGCTCAGCGTCACCGGTGTTGGTAGCAAGCCCGCCAGCGTGACGGTTACCGGCGTCGAAGGGTCCGTGTCCGCGCCGGTGCAATAGCGGCCGGAGCACCCCGGGGCGTCGCGCCGACGATCTTGTTGCGCTGATTCAGAAGGCGACTTTTACACCGACGGTCAGCAGCATCGGCCGTGCGCCCGACAGTTGCACGCCGTAGGAAGCGTCGAGAAAGACTTTCTCCGGGGCCACGGTCCAACGCGCAGCGACCTGGACCCAGGCCGGATTCCGATCGTCGCCGAAAGACTCGACCGCGAGGTCCATGGACCCGATTTCGGTCCGCTCGGCAGCGATCGCCCACGTCGTGTAATTGATGTCGGCCGAGCGCGAATTCGCCCAACCGAGGTTGGCGTGGAACAGCCACTTGTTGGCCGGCAGGGTCACGACGGCGTTGACCGCGGTGGCCTCGCGCCTGAAGCTGCCATCGCGGGGTCTTTCGGCGCCCAGAAGGTACGCAATCACGACCCCGGCCTGGTCTTCTTTCAGTTCGCGTAGTCGGGTTTTACCGACGAGCGCGAGCCCGTCGACCCGCTCGTCAGCGGTTCTGAACCGCGTCGCGTTCAGCGCTAGTTGGGTGCCGAGACCGACGCCGCAGCCGAACTGCGCAGACCAGCCTCGTACCGTGGGTGCGTCGTCGCCGCGTTCGCGCGCCGCGAAAGTCTCGAGTTCGCATTCACCCTTGCCGAGAACGCCGGCATCTTCGGTGACCAACGGGCGCCCCGCGACGGCGACGCCGGTCCACAGCAGCAAAAGTCCGCCCAGCAGCCCAGTACGCATTCGCAGGTTCCCCCTCCTAGTCGAATCCGGGTGGCAGCTTGTGGGCAACTCCCTTGTGGCAGTCGACGCAGCTTTCACCGCTGTTCATCGCTTCGTTGTGATTGCGTCTGGCGCGATCGCCTTGTTTGGAGAAGTCCATCGCCTCGAAGTTGTGGCAACGGCGGCAGGCCTGCGACCGGTTGGACCTCATGGCCGCGCGTGCGGCGTGCGCCATGTCTTCGCGGCGCGCCTCGAATTTTTCCGGCGTGTCGATGACGCCCACCAGATGCCCGTAAATGTCGTCGAGCGCTTGAATCTTCGCGACGAGTTTTTCCACTGTGCCCTTCGGCACATGGCAATCGGCGCACTGAACCGGAACGCCGGCGCGGTTCTTGGCGTGGATGGTCTGCGACAGTTCCTCCTGCATGATCCTCATTTCGTGACACGACAGGCAGAACTGCGTCGTACTGGTGGCGTCGACGATCCAGTCGAATCCGTTCCACGTCACGGCGCCGACAAGCGCGCTGGACAGACCGACCGTCAGCAGGGCGTTGCCGTGCATACGGTCTCGCGCGCCGGACTTGCTCGGCGTCGGCTGACTGGCCGAACTCACGATGGCTCCGCCTGGTCCCGAAGCGGCCGAGCGGGCGCTACTTCTTTTGCCCCGGGAGCTTTGTCGGCAGTGTCTGCAAGTGTGCCAAGACGTCCATCGCCGTGCCGATGTCGAACGCGCGCAACGCCGGCATTCGTTCGCCCGGCTGGCCGTTGCGGATCTTGTGCAGTGTCTCCCACGGGTTGTCGTTGGCCACGAGTCCGAGCGGCTCCGCATCGTCCTTCAACGGCTTGCCGTCTTCGTTCAGCGTGCCGTCGCGGCCGTGGCAGTTCGCGCAGATCGTGTTGTAGATCGCCTCGCCCCTCGCCCTGTCGCCGACCTTGACTTTCTTGGTCGCGCGGTCGATGTACTGATCCATATTGACTTGGCCCTTGGCGACGAAGTTGGCGAGATCGCGTAGATCCTCATCGCGTAGCACGCCGCCCAGCGCGTGCGTTTTGTCCTTGAGCGTGGTGATGATCTTCGCCGGATCACCGCCGGCGGCACCTTGAATGCCCCTGATGCCAGTAAAGTGACTGCCCGTGCCGTAGGCGCCGTCCTTGCCCAAGTAGTCCCAGCCGTGGCATTCCTTGCAGCGCCAGTCGGCTCCGCCCTTGCCTTTGTACTTGCGCTCGGCCGGGTAGGCTGGGTTCGGATTTTTCGGCTGCTGAGCTCCCGCGACCTTCCACCACTTGTCGTACAGGCGCCCGCCGCGCGCGATCGATGAATCGATTTCCTGCGCGGACACTCCGACGCCGTACAGCAACGCTCCGGCAGCAAGCACGCCGACCAGCCGTCGGGCCAGTGTTCGTCTTTCGGATCTTTCGGACGAGACTGGCGGGGAAATGAGGATTGTTTCTTTTCGTGGGCCGCAACGAACATGTGGCGCCATGTTCCCTCCTCCAAAGCACGAAGGCGCTTAGCCGACGGGCGCACGCTACCTGTGCCGGTCGCGCTCAACAAGCCCTCGAGTTGCTACTTAGGCGGGTAGGCGCATTCCCCGTTTAATGAGGCAGTTCAGCGGAAATGCGGCAAAAGATCCAAGTATGTTGAGATTTTTACTCAGCCAGCAGAACGCTGCCAGATAATGCTACGTCGTTTCTGTAATTGCGTTCTTGGTCTTTTGGGCGATGTCCCGCTCGCTGTTGAACCGTGACCGGTGACGGCTCCATGGTGAACATGCTACGCGGCTTTCAGGACGGCTCCGCTGTCGGTGACGGGCCGCCATGCATCCAAGGCCTTGATGAGCGCGCGCATCTGGCCGCAGCCGCGCAGCTTGCGCATGCGCGTGGCCGCGTCGCTGAGCGCGCTGGCCACCCAGCGCAGCACCATCTGGCCATCGCCCCAGCGCTTGACGTTGCGGCAGTAGTGGGCCACCGAGCCGTTGAGGTTCTCGATCGGGTTGGTCGTGCGCAGCGTGCGGTACAGCGCCCCGCTGATGCCCAGCGCCTGCGCCGTCAGCGTCTCCTCCAGGCCTTCGCGCAGGCTGGCCGCGGCCCCCGGGTGCCTGGCCTGCAGCGACGACGCGAGGCGGCCGAGCTGCTTGCGCGCCAGATCGGCGTCCGAGGCCGACCAGGCGTCCTTCAAGGCGCGCTTGACGCTGGCGTGCATGTCCTCGGGCAGGTGCTCCAGGACGTTGCGGCGCTTGTGCTCCTGGCAGCGCTGCACGAGCGCGCACGCGCCGAAGGTCTGGACGATGGCCCGGCGCAGCGCCTTGCCACCGTCGATCACCCACAGCCGCATGCGCTCGGCATCCAGCCCGCGCTCGATGAGATCGGCCAGCAGCGAGGCCACAACGCGCGTGGCCTCCGTGGAGCCCTCGCGCAGCCCCAGGACGTGCTTGTGGCCCTGGGCGTCGACGCCAAGGGCCAGCAGGATCACGCGGTCTCGGAAGTGGATGCCGTCGATCATCACCACCGGCAGGTCCAGATCACCCAGGGGCCGTGCCAGCCACTGCGCCAGCTGCTCCTGGCTGAGCTGCACGAAGCGGCGCGAGACGGCGCTCTTGGACGCCGCGCGCGGCCGGTGTGCCGCCGGCACTGGCTCCTGGGTGCTGGCATAGCGCCGCGTGGACACCCCCGCGGCGATGGCGGCCATCGTGGCGGCGTCCAGCGGGTCGCTGCCAGCGGCCCACGCAAAGCTGCGCAGCGCCAGCTCGCCCTCGGTCGTCGAGCGTACTCTTGGGCGTCGCGCCGCGATGCGCTGGCCGCCCAGCACGACCTGGCTGGCGGTGGTGCCGCCGCGACCGCGCGCTCGACGGGCGGTCGCGCCCGGGTTGCGTCCGGGCGACAGGGCCGGCATCCCGCGGCCGCAGGTCAGACGCCTGCGCGCGCCAGGCGCATCGCCTCGCGCAGCACGGCGAGGTCGCCGATGTGGTTGGCCAGCAGCAGCACGAGCCGCGCGTTGACGAGCGCGCTGCGCTCGTCGTCGAGGTCGCGGTGCAGTTCGATCAGCGCCTCGTAGAAGTCGTCGCCCGGCGAGAACGCGCGGAAGTACTGCTTGCCGGGTTCGCCGAAGTTGGGGGTGGTCACGAGCGGCATCGGTGGCCCTCCGGTTCAGTCGTTGCAGGTGGCGCGTGCCAGCGCTGCGCGCAGGCGGTCGGTGTCCACCACGCGCCAGCGTGCGGCGACGTGCTGATCCGGCCGCACCAGATAGACGGTGCCGTCGCGGGCGTCGTAGCGGCGCGCGAACAGCCCCTCGACGTCGTGCAGCGGCGCGCAGCCCGCGACCGCGCCGCCGGGCGTGCGCGCGATGACGTGCGGCGCGATGCGCACGCCGTTGACTCCGCTGCGCGAGATCGCCTCCAGCAGCGCCGCGTCGACGCGCGATGCGTCGTCGGAGTAGACCAGCGCGGCGAAGTCGTCGTGCCGGTCCGTGCGCAGTGCGTCGAGCAGCCACTGCCCGCGGCCGGCGCGCGCGAGCGGCGCGTCCTCCAGCGGCGCGCCGGGCACCAGCGGTCCGGCGAAGGTGTCGACGTCCGGCGTGTTCAGCGGGGAGTTCGCAAGGATCGCCGGAACCGACAGCCGCCCCGAGTTGACCAGCGCGCGCGCGAACGCATGATTGCGCGCCAGACCCAGCACCGCGTTGCGGAAGGTGTGCGAGGCGCGGTTCTTCGGCGTGATGAAGTCGGTCGAGCGCGTGGAGTTCAGCAGGTTCTCGTCGGCGGCTGCGACGCGCTCGTCGCTGTAGGTGTCGAGCAGCCTGTCGGGCGCGCGGCCGTCGAGCACGAGCTTCAGTTTCCACGCCAGGTTGTCGGCGTCCTGGATGCCGGAGTTGGCGCCGCGCGCGCCGAACGGCGAGACTTGGTGCGCGGCGTCGCCGACGAACAGCACGCGGCCGTGACGGAAGCGCTGCATGCGCCGGCACTGGAACGTGTACACGCTCACCCACTCGAGCTCGAATTCGCGTTCGCCGCCGAGCATCGCGCGGATGCGCGGGATCACGCGCTCCGGCTTTTTCTCCTCCTCGGGATCGGCCTGCCAGCCGAGCTGGAAGTCGATGCGCCAGACGTTGTCGGCCTGCTTGTGCAGCAGCACCGAC
>CAZIJU010000019.1:0-48420 GCA_964539745.1 uncultured Burkholderiaceae bacterium
CCGATAGACAAGCGCGCCACTCCGGTCAAGAGCGCCGCGTAGTTACCGGTTACCTCGCAAAAAAGGGCCGCAAACGCGGCCCTTCGAGGTGGCGCCGGCCAGCGGGCGGGCGGCGCCGGAGGAGATCGTCTATGCGCGGCAGCCGCGCCCGCGGCCCGGGCCGTAGCCGGCCATTCCGCCGGGTCCCGGACGGAACTGGTCGAAGGTGGCCTTCTGCTCGGGCGTGAGCGTTGCGTACAGGTTCTTGCGCAGCGCGTTCAGCTCCTCGGCGGCCTGCGCGCGGCGCTTCATCCACTCGACGCGCTGATCGGCAAGCGCCTGCGAATCACCCTGGAAGTTGCGCATCGCTTCGTGCATCTTCGCGCGTTCTTCGATCTGCGCCTTGGCGCGCGCCTCGAACGCGTTCCATGCGTCGAGCTGGTTCGGTTGCAGCTTCAGCGCCGCCTTGAGCTGGTCGAGCCGCGCCTGCGCGAACTCGGGATTCGGTCCGCCGCGCATGCCCATGCCGCCCATGCCCGCCATCGGACCGGCGCCCGCCATCATGCAGTTCGCGCCCGCGGGGCAGTTCGCACCCATGTTGCCCCAGCCGGGGCCGTGCGCGAGCGCTGCCGTCGCGATCGCGCCCATTGCGCCGGCCACGGCAATCGTCAGAAGCGTGTTGCGTGCTTTCATCGTGTGCTCCCTTGAAAAAACTCCGTCCACGGCAACACTGTAGAAGGATCGACGCGCGGCGGCGCGCGGGCGTGTAACGGCGCGTTGCGAGCGGGCGCGCCCGCAACACGCCGTAACGACTTCGTCAGTCGGGCGAGCGGCCGTGGCAGTGCTTGAACTTGCGCCCGCTGCCGCACGGGCACGGATCGTTGCGGCCGACCTTCGGTGCCGCTCGTTCGAAGGGGCGGCGCGGCCGCGCGATCTCGGCGATGTCCAGTACGCAGTCGAGCAGATCGGCGATCGCCTCGTCGAGCGATTCGAGCGGCACCTCCGCGTCGGCGCCGGCCTTCAGTTCGCGCAACCACCGCGCGTAGTTGCTGTCGTCGGCCGGGTCGACGGGCATGTGGCGCAGGATGCCGACCAGCGCGGCCGCCAGGTCCTCGTCGTCGGCGAGCTGCTCGCGCAGCGAACGAAACGCGTTGATCGCGTTGGCGAAACCCGCGGCCCACGGCCACAGCGCCTTCAGTGCGTCCGGGCCCGCGAGCGGCGTGCCGCTGTGCGAATCCTCCAGCTCGTACACGATCGGCTCGAACGGCTCGCGCGCCGCGATGCAGGCTGCCAGTTCGTTGTAGCGGCGCATGATCAGTTCGACCAGGCGCTGTGCCTCGTCGGCACCGATGGGTAGCACGGCACCCCCTTGCGTGCCGAGCACGTGCGGCAGCCACTGGCTTGGCAGCACGGGGTCCGGTTGCAGCAGCACGCCGGTCAGGAAGCCGTCGAGCATCACGACGTCGAGGTGATCGTTTTCCTCGGGCAATGCGGAGAGCGCCGCGTCGAGTTCGGCGACTTCGTCGTCGGTCAGGGGTTGCGTGCGGGCGGCGGGCATGATCGCTTCGGCGGCCGTTGAAGCCGGCATTATCTGCCTGCGCGAACGCCCTTGGCACGTTTACGCGATCACGTCGGCAGCGACGGCGAGGAAGGCCATCGAGCGTCCGCGAGGTCGAACGCCGACCGAACGCTCGATCTGTTCAACCTCAATCCGGCAGTTGCACGCGCGGCAGAGTGCGGCGAGCGTGCCGGCTGCCCCGGATCAATTCCGGGGCGACGACGAGCCCCGGGGTAGCCCCCTGCGAGGAAGAGCAACGATGCCAGGCGGCGCGCTCGCCGTGCGATGCCGTACGTAGCGGACTCACCCGACGGGTGAACGACTTCGAATCCGCAACCCTCGAATGCGACGAGCACTTTCGCGAAGCCAAGAGCGGTCAACTGCCGGATTCGTTGAGACTTACGCAAGCTCCTGACACCGCGACCCCGCAAGTTCGTGCCGCCCGTGTGGACACCGCTTCCGTCATCCCGAGCAACGCGAGGGATCCCGGCGTTGCGAGCCGCGCAGATTCCTCGCCTGCGGCTCGGAATGACAATTGGGGGTTGCGGCTCGGAATGACAGTTGGGGGTTGCGGCTCGGAATGACGAATGGCGACGGATGCGAGCGCCAGGCGGTCGGTCGTGTCGCGAAGATTCGTAATCTCGATAGGTTCAATCTGCCGATGGCCCGCAGCCGCGCGTGCGGCGCGCGTCGAGTCCGACGGATGCCGCGGGGCTGCGGCGCCGAATCAGTTCGCCGACGACGTCTTGGCGGGTAGCTCGGGTTCTTCCGGCTCCTGGTGTGCCACACCCTTGTGGCAGTCGATGCAGGTTGCCTTCCCCTGCCGCACGCGCTCGTGCATCTTGCGCGCGAGCTCGTTCTGCTTGTCCGCCGCCATCGCCGCGGGATCGTGGCAGCGCTGGCAGGCCGCGCCGCCGTCGGCGCGCATCTCGTCCCACACCTGGTTGGCCATGCGCCAGCGTTCCTTTTCGAACTTCTCCTTCGTCGAGATCACGCCGCGCATCTCGGCGATCCCGTCGCGCAGACCGGCGCGGGCCTTGTAGAACAGCTTGGCCGGGTAGTCGTGCGGCACATGGCAGTCCGAGCAGCCGGCGCGCACGCCGGTGCGGTTCGTGTAGTGCACGCTCTGCTTGTATTCGGGATAGACGAACTGCGCATGCGAATGGCACGCGGTGCCGCAGAACTCGTTCGTTCCGGTGACGGCAACGGCGACCTGCCCGCCGATCACGACGAACGCGCCGATCGCCAGCCCGATCAGCATCAGCCAGAACACCGACATCGAGGGTGACGGGGAGAACAGCCAGCGGAAGAATCGGCGCAGCGGGCCCATGGCGACCTCGAAAGCAAAATGACGCGGGCAGTGTACCGGCCCGGACCGCCGCTCGCTTGCGCGGCGTCAAGTCGATGCAGCCGATCGCGCCCCGCTTGATCGGCGTCAAGGCGCCGCGTGATCGCGACCGCGGTGGTCGGCGCATCGGTAAGCTGCGCGTTGTCCGAATCGTGGCGCGCGGCCGGTTTCGTCGGCTCTGGCGCCCGTGCCGGCCGCACGCGATCCGGCCGCCGTTTCGTTCAACTCTCGAGGACAATGCGATGAAAAAGCTCACGATGGCTGCGCTCACGGCCGCTGGCATCCTGCTCGCCGGCGCGGCGAACGCGGACGAGGCGCTTGCCAAGAAGGCCGACTGCCTGAAGTGCCACGCGGTCGACAAGAAAAAAATGGGCCCCGCGCTGAAGACGGCGGCGGCCAAATTCAAGGGGCAGAAGGATGCCGAAGCCGCGCTCGTCGCTTCGGTGAAGTCGAACAAGGAGCACCCGGAAATCAAGGCAAGCGACGCGGATCTGGCGGCGATCGCCAAGTGGATCCTGTCGCTGTAGAGGATCCTTCCGCTTCGACGAGGAAGCCGGCGCAAGCCGGCTTTTTTCTTGGGTGCGCCAAGCATGGGCGCGGAGCGCCCGCGATGACTGCGGCACCCCAAACAAACGGGGCGGCTTGCGCCGCCCCGTAACCTCCGTTCGCCGCGCCTACTTCTTGTAGAAGTACGCCGGTTCGGGCACGCCGGTCGCCGTCGGGCCGCCTTTGCGCGTGCTCGCGGGGTTGAAGGTGTGCGTGCGCACGAACAAATTGCCCGCGGTGCTCGCCGTGCCCGGCATCACGCGCTCGATGTCGACCGGCGCGAGATGGCAGGCCTTGCACGTGTCCGCCGCCTTCAGCGGCTTCGGATTGCTGCTCGACGCGTGCGGCGAGTGGCACGTCACGCAGCCGGCGACGTTCTTCTTGAAGTGCGCCGATTGCAGGTGCTCCTGGTACTGCTGGTGATGCTTGCGTGCTTCGAAGTAGCCCGACTTCTGCGCCGCCTCGTCGATGAAGAACGCGTTGTTCAGGTCCGTGCCGGGATAATTCCGCGAGATCGGGTCCTCGGGCTGGATACCGACCATCAGCACCTTGTCCGGATACCACGTCGTCCAGTCGTCGATACCCGCCTTGTAGCTCTGCCCGATCACCGGGTGCGGCAGAAACTCGGCGTGATTGCCTTCGGCGGTTCGGTAGTAGTCGTTTTCGATGCGGATGTGGCAGTAGCCGCAGACCTTCGAGCTTTCGGCATGCGACGCCTTGCCGGGATTGAAGATCTCACGCTTGTCGCCAGTGGACGCGTGTTTGCTGCCCGGGCCGTGGCAGGCTTCGCAGCCGACGTTTTCCTCGGTCATCGCCCATTTCTTGACCGCGCGTGTCTTCTCGTCGATCGCCAGCACGCGATAGCCGGTCGCGTGGCAGGTCGCGCACTGCGTCTCCCACGTGTTCTTCTGCCCGTACGGCTCCCACTGCTTGTGGATCGCATTCCACTGCTTGTCGAGGAACTGGTGGCCGCCGGTCGCGGGGTTCGGCACCAGGAAACGCTGCTTCCAGTGCGAGCCGATCACGTAGACGACGTCCTCCATCTTGGCCGGCGTGCCGGTGATGTTGGCCTTCGTCGGCCCGGCGTTGCCCTTGCTGTCCTTCGCCCAGTTCTCGCCGGCATCCTTCAGCAGCGCCTCCTTCGCCGGGCGCACCATCTTCGCGTGCCAGCTCGCTTTCCAGCTCTGGTATTCGGTCTTGTGACAGGCCGAGCATTTCTCGGAGCCGACGAACTGCCGGTCGGAGCCGCCCGCCATGCCAATCGTGCAGCCGGCCAGCAGCGTCGCTGCCGAGGCCGCCGCCGCGGCGACGATCGATCGATAACGCATGGAACCTCCCTTCCTCGGAACCGAAATGGCACTTGAAACTCAGCCTAGTCCTTCCGAGGCGGGGCGCTTTGATCCAGGGCAAGCGCGGCACGGGCGCTTCGCGCGCCGCGCACAGCGTCTTGTAACGGTCCCCGTGACAGTGCGCGGCGCGCTCGCGGCTCAACCCGCCGATTGCGCCGCCCGCGCCGCGCGCCGCAGAAAGCCGAACTCGTCCTGCTCCAATTCTTCGAGGCTCGTTTCGATCTCGGCAAGCGTGCGGTCGATCTCCGGCAGCAGAACGTCCTGTAGCGCGCGCACGCGGCGCACGGTCTTGCGGTACTCCGCGTACAAGCGCGCGAGGTTGGTCGAATGCGCGGCGATGCGAACGAGCTGCGCGGCGACGCGCGCGTGCGCCGCGCCGCACGCTTCTGCTTCTGGCGAGGGCCACACCGCCGGCGGCGCGGCGCCCGGCTCGCCTTCGAGCGATGCATCGAGCGTCGCCACGCCGAGCAGCGCGCGCCGTTCGATGCGCAGCGCATAGCGGCCAGGCGCCGCCGGATAGACCTGCAGCCCGTCGAGCCCGTGGCGCGCGACCGCGCCGCGCAGTGCCGCACGCGCTGCCGCCTGCAACGGTGCCAGTTCGCGCACGAGCGCCTGGTACGCGCGCAGCTCGCGCAGCATCTCGCCGGCGAGCAGCAGGCACTTCTCGTCGAGGAATGCATAGCCCTCGCGCATCGTGCGCCGCTCGTCCTGAAGCTGGATCGCGAGGCTGCGGGTGGGGGTGACGTCGGGCATCGCCTCACACCCCGATGAATCCGCCCGCCAGATGCGCTTCGATCTGCGCATCCGACAACCGCGTGAGCTCGCTTCTGGGCAGTGCACGCAGCAGCTCCCAGCCGACCTCCATGCTCTGCGCGAGCGTGCGCGCGGCGGACTGGTGCACGAGCTTGCGCTCGAAGTCGGTCCCGAAGGCGAGATAGCGCCGGTCGGTCTCGGCGAGCCCTTCTTCGCCCACGACGCTGGCGAGCAGCCGCGCCTGCGTGGCATGCGCGTACGCCGCGTAGAGCTGGCTCGCCAGCGCCGGATGGTCGGCGTGCGTGTAGCCGCGGCCGGTGCCGTCCTTCATCAGCCGCGACAGGCTCGGCAGCACGGCGACCGGCGGATACACGCCCGCGCGGTCCAGCTCGCGCGACAGCACGATCTGTCCTTCGGTGATGTAGCCCGACAGATCGGGGATCGGGTGGCCGATGTCGTCGCTCGGCATCGTCAGGATCGGCAACTGCGTCAGCGTGCCTTTGGCGCCGTGCACGCAGCCGGCGCGTTCGTACAGAGTCGCGAGATCCGAGTACATGTAGCCGGGGAAGCCCTTGCGCCCCGGCACTTCGCCCTTGGCGCCAGCGACCTCGCGCAGCGCCTCGCAGTAATTGGTCAGGTCGGTGACGATCACCAGCACGTGCTTGTCTTCCTCGAACGCGAGGTATTCGGCGGCGGTCAGCGCGAACCGCGGCGCGAGCAGCCGCTGCGTGGACGAGTCGCTCGCGAGATTCAGGAACAGCGCGCTGCGTTCGAGCGCGCCGGACTGCTCGAGCGATCTGCGGAAGTATTCGGCCGTCGTGTACGGCACGCCGATGCCGCAGAACACGATCGCGAAGTCCTGCTGCTCGGCGCCCGGCAGCCGCGCATGGCCGGCGATTTCCACGGCGATGCGATCGTGCGGCAGCCCGCCGCCGGAGAAGATCGGTAGCTTCTGCCCGCGCACCAGCGAGTTCATCAGGTCGATCGCGGTGATGCCCGTTTCGATGAACGCGCGCGGCGTGGCGCGCGCCACCGGATTCAGCGGCAGTCCGTCGACGCGCAGCCGCTTGCGAACCGCGATCGGCGGGCCGCCGTCGATCACCTTGCCCACGCCATTGAATACGCGACCGAGCAGGCCCGGGCCGACGCCGAATTCGATCGGCTCGCCGAGGAAACGCACGACCGTGTCGGCGAGCGCGAGTCCCGCGCTCGGCTCCAGCATTTCGATCGTGACGAACTGCTCGTCGAGCGCGGCGACGCGACCGAGGCGCGGCGCGCCGTCGCGGCCGATCACCTCGACCGCCTCGGCGAGTCCCACGTCGAGCGTTCGGCGGACGAACAGCAAAGGGCCGTCGAGCCTGACGGCGGCGTCGTGGACGGTGACTCTAGGCTGCACGGCCGACTCCTTCGCCGGCGCCCAGCGCGGCGAACGCCTGTACGACCTGCTGCTCGAGCGCGGCGAACCGCTCGAGCGCGTCTTCGGCGATCTCCTCGCCCATCCGCTGCAACGGCCGCAGCACCGGCGCCGCGAAGATCGCCTCGGGCGTGTGGCCCGCGGCGAGCGCGCGCTCCGCGAGTTCGATGAAGCGCGCGATCAGCCGCAGCATGCAGGCCTGCCGCTGCGGGCTGCAGTAACGGTCGATCTCGGAAAACGCCGACTGCCGCAGAAAGGCTTCGTTCGCCAGCTCGGCGCACGCAAGCAGCAGGCGCTGCCGCGCAGGCAGCGCGTCCTTGCCGATGATGCGCGCCATGCGTTCGAGCCGCGCCTGCTCGTCGAGTAACGTCAGCAGCGTGCGGCGCAGCTCGAGCCATTCGTTCTCGCCGCTCGCTGCCCGCGCGCGCGCGGTGGCGATGCGCGAGTACACCGACTGCCACCACACCGCCATGTCGAGCGAGTCTTCCGAATACGACTGCAGCGGATTGACCGCCGGATAAAAGCGCGCCTGCGCGCGCTTTGCGTCGAGCGCCCAAAAGCTGCGCACGTAGCGCTTGGTGTGGCTCGTGACCGGTTCCGAGAAGTCGCCCGACGGCGGCGAAATCGAGCCGAGCAGCGTCACCGAACCGGTTTCGCCCGCAAGCGTCGTGACCTTCGCCGCGCGCTCGTAGAAGTCCGCCAGCCGGCTCGACAGGTACGTCGGGTAGCCGCCTTCGCCGGGCAACTCGCCGAAACGGCCCGACACTTCGCGCAGCGCCTCGGCCCAGCGCGAGGTCGAATCGGCCATCAGTGCGACGTGCAGGCCCTGGTCGCGGAAGTACTCGGCCACCGTCACGGCCGAATAGATGCTCGCTTCGCGCGCAGCCACCGGCATGTTGCTCGTGTTGGCGATGATCACCGTGCGTTCCATCAGTGGCCGCCCGGTGCGCGGATCGTCGAGCTGCGGAAACTCCTCGAGCACGCCGGCCATCTCGTTGCCGCGCTCGCCGCAGCCCAGATACACGATCACGTCGGCGCCGCAACCCTTGGCGAGCGCCTCAAGCAGGATCGTCTTGCCGGTGCCGAAACCGCCGGGGATCGCGGCCTTGCCGCCGAGCGCGACCGGAAACAGCGAGTCGAGGATGCGCTGGCCCGTCACCAGCGGCTCGTCCGACGGCAGCCGCGCGCGCACCGGCCGCGGCGTCCGCACCGGCCAGAAGTGGCTCATCGCGATTGTGCGCGTCGTGCCCCCGTCGAGCCGCACCGTCGCGAGCGGCGCGTCGTGCGCGTAATCGCCCGCGGCCGCGATGCGCTCGATCGTGCCTGCGACGTCCGGCGCGGCGATCGCGTGCAGCGCGCGGCCGCTGCGAGGGATCACGCGGCCGAACGGTGCGCCGGCGTCGAGCCGGTCGCCCGCGCGCAGGATCGGTTCGAAGCGCAGCACCGCCTGCAGCGCGCTATTCGCGCCGGGCAAGACGTGGCGCGCGCCTTGGCCCCCCGCGTCGGCGAGCGGACGCAGCAGCCCGTCGAAGATGCGGCCGAGCAGGTGCGGGCCGACGACCACGCCGAGCAGCTCGCCGGTGCCTTCGAGTTCGACGCCGGGGCGCAGTCCGGTCGTGTCCTCGTAGACCTGCGCGACGATCTCCGGCGCGCCGTCGGCGGTCGTGCCGAGCCGGATCACCTCGCCGAGCAGCGCGCGCGGGCCGACGCGGATCGCCTCGCGCAGACGGAAGGGCCCGTGCGCGAGCGCGCGCAGCACCGGCCCGCTGATCCAGGTGAGCGTTGCCTTGCTCACGATGCCTCCATCCATTCGAGCAATTGCCCCTCGATCGCCGCGCGATCGGCGAGCAGGCCGTCGAGCGTGGCGTCGAGCACGTTGTGCCCCGCGTGCACGCGAAAGCCCGCCGCGATCGCCGCGTCGGGTTCGATGCGCACGTTGCGCAGACCGCAGGCGGCGAGTTCATTCAGCGCGAGGTCACGCTCGGACTCGGGCCAGTCCGGTGCGCAGCGGATCGTCCAGGCGGTCGCGGGCAGCGCCTGCCCTGCGCGCGCCAGATGCGACCGGACCCAGCGCGCGCGCGAATCCGGATCGCGCCAGCGCCGCAGCAGTTCGTCGCGCAGCCGATCCCACGCCAGCGCGAGCATGCGGGTCGCGCGCCGCTGCGCCGCCAGCCGCCGTTCGGTCGCCAGCCGCGCTTCGGCTGCGGCGACCTCGGCGGCGACGCGTTGTCGTTCCTCGACGATCGCGGTGCGAACGCGCCGGCGCGCTTCGGCCAGCGCGTCGCGCACGATGGCGCGCGCTTGCGCGTCGGCCGGTTCGAGCAGCTCGGCGCAGCGGCGGCGACGGTATTCGTCGACCACCGCGAGCAGGGCCTGCGTGCGCTCTTGAAGGTTCATCGTTCGATGCCGAGCTGCCGGCGCACGCGTTCGGCGGGGTCGCTGGCGAGCGGCGTCTCGTCCGGCACGATCGCCACCAGCGGCGCTCCCGCCGCGAGCGCGCGTTCGAGATCGGCGGGATCCAGCTTCGCCGCGACCGCGGGCGTGACGAACACCGCCGCCGCGGTGGCGAGCGCTTGCGCGAACGCGACGCGCTCCTCGCCCGGCTGCGGCGCGAACGCACGAACGCCGGCAAGCCGGAATCCGGCGGCCGCCAGCGCGTCGCCGACGAACGCGAGCGCAACGGTGTCGATCGAGGCGTCCATGCGCACCCGGGCGATCAGGCGAGCCGGTTCAGGATCAGGATCGAGACGATCACGCCGTAGATCGCGATGCCTTCGGCCAGCCCCACGAAGATCAGCAGGCGGCCGAACAGATCGGGTTTTTCGGCGAGCGCGCCGACGGCTGCGGTGCCGAGCTTCGCCACCGCGTAGCCGGCGCCGAGCGAGGACATGCCGGTGGCCAGCGCGGCGGCGAGCAGCCCCCAAGTCCACGCATCGGGCGGCAGCGCAGCGGCCGGCGTCTGCGCGAAGGCGGGCGGGGCGAGCGCGAGCAGCGCCGTGCCCGCGGCGGCCGCGAGCGCGGCCACAGCGGTGAGCACGAATGCGAGCTTCGACGGATTGCGCGGGTCGGGCATGGGCAGTTCTCCTAGTGCGTGGCGATGGTGACGGGCGGCGGCGCGAGCGGGCGGAACTCGCGCCCCTGCGCGCGGAAGAAGCGCGTGAAGAATTCGAACAGCACGAGGCGCGTGGTCTGGATCGAAACCACGAGCCCCTCGATCGCGAGGATCAGCGCGTTGCCGAGCACGAGCACGATCGCCTGCGCGACGACGTTGCCAGCGGCCTCGGCGAGCGCGACGACCGCCGATGCCAGCCCCGCGTGCGCGAGGGCGAACGCGCCGACGCGTGCGAACGACAGCGTGTTGATCAGGATCTGCAGCGTGCGTTCGGCGAGTTCGCCGAGCGCGGCGAAAGCCGCCCTGATGCGCCGGCCGTGCGCCGCGGCCGCGACCATCGACCACGTCGCGCCCAACGCCGCGAGCGCCCAGCCGGCCGGGTGCAGGATGCCGGCGAGCACGCCGGCGTAGACGATGAGCACCGGCAGATCCTCACGCATCCATTGCGTGAGCTGCCTTTGCCAGACCGACTCGACGAGCCCGAGCAGCATTCCGAGGGCGAGCAGCACCGCGCCGCCGGCGACCGGCACCAGAAGCACCCGCAGCGGCGCTTCGAGCGGCAGCAACCACAGCGGCTCGATCACGTGCTCCAGACAGAACACCGAGCCGAACACGAAACCGAACGCGGTCGCGGCCACCCCGCCCGGGATCAGCAGGCGCAGCACCGGCAGCCGATCCCGCAACGCGTAGCCGACGGCGACGAGCACCAGGCCCTGGCCGACGTCGCCGAACATGTAGCCGAACATCAGCGGCACGACGAACGCGAGCAGCACGCTCGGATCGGTGCCGGTGGCCGACGGCATGCCGACGAGCCGGGTGAACACCTCGAACGGCCGCGCCCACCACGGATTGCGCAGCACCAGCGGCGGGCGCGCGCCGCGCGGCGGCGGCGGAAAACTCACGATCGCGCGCGCGCCGCTCGCTTCGATCGCGGCGATCAGTCGCGCGTGATCGACGGTCCAGCCGGTGATGCGCGCGAAGATCCTGCCGCGCGCCGGGTCGCCGAGCGCGATCGCGCCGCCGTGCTCGAAGCACCAGCTCGCGCGCGCGATGTCGCCGAGCGCGCGCGCCACGTCGTGCTGCGCCGAGAGCGATTCGATGCGTTCGCGCAGGCGGGCGGCGGCGGCCGCTTCCTGCGCGCGAAGCTGCTCGACCTGCGCGAGGTTCGCTTCCGCCGTGGGCTGCAGCCAGTCGGGAAAGCGCGCGCGCCGGCCGTTCGCTTCGGCGACCGCCCGCGCCATCGCCTCGATCGACTCCGGCGGACCGACCGCGAGCAGCAGCCGTTCGGCCTGCGCCGCGCCCTGTCGAAGGGGCGGCACGTCGGCGGCGCGTACCAGCACGTCGTCGGGTATCTCGACCTCGACACCCGCCGGCAACGCGAACAGGCTGGCGACCACGCCGTTTTTCGCCTGAGCGAGCGCGGCGAAGTCGATGCGGCTGTTTGCGAGTTCGCGCAGCGCGGCTTCGGCGAGCGCGAGTTCGGCCAGTCGTGCTTCGCAGCGCTGCAGCGCTGCGATCGGCTCTTCGGCCGCGGCCGCCCACGCGCGCAGCGTGGCCAGCGCGGCGGCGATCACGTCGGCCGGCGCGCGGCGGTCGGCGGCAAGCTGCGTGGCGGCAGGCGGCCAGTACGGGCGGTAGCGCTGTGCCAGCGCGCTGAAGTCCTTCAGCAGCTCGCCGATCGCGGTGGCCGTCTGCGCGTCCTGCGCGGCGTGCCATTCGATTTCCACGCAACCGGCCGCGGCCAGCGCCTCGAGCGCGATGAAGGCGTCCTCGCGCGCGACGACGATCTCGAACCAGCGCGCGGGCTCGGGGCGGATCACGGCGCGCGCTCCGCCGACGTGCGAAATGCCGCGCGCACGACGATCTCGCCGCGCAGCCGCTCCAGATCGAGCGCGACGAGCGCCAGATAGGCGTGCAGCGCGGCCGGCTGCGCCGGGCAGCGTCGCAGCACAGCACCAAGCTCGTCGGCCAGCCGCTGCCGCGCCGCCGGGGCTTCTTCGACCGCAGCCGTGCCGAAGCGCGCCGCGTGCGACGAGATGCGCGCGACGAGCCTCTCCAGGCCGGCCCGTTCTTCGTCGTCGCACGCAGGCCAGCGCGCGCGCCACTGGCGTTGCCACGCGCGCAGCGCCGCGTGCAGCGGTGCGCGCAGGCGCGCCGCGGCGTCGAGCCGGCGCGACGGCGGCTCGGCGGTTTCGACCGCGACCGCGAGCGTGGCGAGCGGCCCGGCGGCCAGGGCGGCGCGCCGCTGGCCGCGGTCGGGGTGCGCGTACGCCGCGAGCACAGGATCGGCGGCGATCCACGGCGCAGGCGGCTCGTCGCCCGCCAGATGCACCAGCGCCGGAAGATCGACGAGGTGTGCTGTCCAGCGCAGCGCGGCGCGCCACGCGTCCGGCGCCCAGCGCGCGAGCTCGTCGACGCGCGTGCGCCATTGCTGGCGGAAGGCAAGCTCGAGGTCCGCGAGCGGTGCCGGCCAGGTCACGCCGCTGACATAAGTCGCCGCGGCCGAGGCGCGCACCGCATCGAGCGCTGCACCGACGCTGCGCGCGCTGTGAAGCTGCGCCCACAGCCGCTCGTCGGGGCGCTGCGCCAGCCGCGCGCTCGCGCGCACGTATGCGTATTCGATCGGCAGGCCCCCGATCAACGCGAGCCTCCGCGCTCGTCTGCGGTCAGCGTCGCGGCGAGTCGGTCGATCGCCGCTTGCAGGCGCTGCAAGTCGCCGGTGTCGGGGTCGGTGCGTTCGCCGAGCGCAAGGCGCTCGCGCTCGATCGCCGCGAGCCGCTCGGCGAGCCGCTCGGCGGCGATCCGCCGCACGTGCGCGGTGCGCTGTGCCGCGCGCTCGGCGATCGCGCGCGCACGGTCGCGCGCCTGCTGCACGCGGGCCTGCGCCTGCCTCGCGCAGGACTCGACGGCCGCGCCCGCCGCGCGTTCGGCTTCGAGCACGCCGGTGATCGCGGCTTCCACGTCGGCCGCATCCGACCGGTGCGCATCGGCGGTTGTGCTCGTCGGCATCGCTGGTCGTCCCGAGTCCATCGAACGTTACGAATCCGCATGACGCCTGCCAACCGACCGATGTTCGTCGCCGACACCCGTCGTCGCTCCGGGCCAACGGCTCGCGCGGCTGGGATCGCACACGCCGCTCGGGATCGCGGTCGATCGGACCGATGCAATGTTGCGCCTCGAGCCGGTGCGGCGGTTGACCGCTGTCAACAGTCCGCCCGCGGAACGCACGGCGCGGTCCGCGCTTTCCGTTCCGTGCGGCGAAGCGGGGGCGATGCATGCGTCACGGGCAGCGCCGAGTGTGTCACCGGCGGCGTTACACGTGTCGTGGGCAACGCACAAGTTTCGCGTCGCTGCTCGCAGGTTGTGATCCAGGTCAACTCGCGGACCGATGGCGGCGGCGAGACTACGCGCGCCGGAAAGGGACGCCAAGCGAAGGGTTGTGCCGCCCGGGACCACAAGGGAGTCTTCCGATGAAACGTCGTCTAGCCGTAGCGTTGATGAGTGCGGGCGCCATGGCGCTCGCGCTCGTGTTTGCCGGTGCCGCGCTTGCGCAAGCGAGGTCGGCGGAAACGCCGGTCTGTGCGAAGTGCCACGAGGAATCGCACACGTCGATCGCGCTGACCGCGCACGGGGCGCGCAACGACGTCAGCGGCCGGCTGTGCCAAGCCTGCCACGGCGATGCGACCGAGCATCTGAAGGATCCCACCAAGGTCGGGATGCCGAACCGCTTCGCCAAGAAGCTGCCCGGCGACGACAAGAGCCGGATCTGCCTGGCCTGCCACGACGGCCATCGCCAGCTTGCGTTCTGGGACTCCGGCAAGCACCGCAAAAACGACGTGGCCTGCAACGACTGCCACAACATCCACGGCAAGCCGGGCAACCCGTCGGTCAGCCCCTTCGTAACGACGCAGCGCAGGCTGCAGTACGAGACCTGCAACACCTGCCACAAGAACATCCGGGCGCAGATCAACAAGACTTCGCACCACCCGATCGTCGAGGGCAAGGTCGCCTGCTCGGACTGCCACAACCCGCACGGCGCATTGAGCCACGCGATGGTGAAGAACGAGTCGGTCAACCAGCTCTGCATCGACTGCCACGGCGACAAGCGCGGCCCGTTCGTCTGGGAGCACGCGCCGGTTGAGGAAAACTGCCTGTCCTGCCACAACGCGCACGGCTCGAACCACGCGAAGCTGCTGAACGAGAAGGTGCCGAACCTGTGCCAGGACTGCCACGACTGGTCGCGGCATCCAGGCACGTTCTACGGCGGCAACGCGAGCTTCGCGCCGGGAACGCAGAACACCCGCTTCCTCGCCCGCTCGTGCGTGAACTGCCACCAGGCGATCCACGGCAGCAACGCGCCGGGCAACCGCGGCAAGTTCTTCACGCGATAAGGAGACGGACATGACGCGCAAACTGATTTCGGTCCTGATCGCGAACCTGTTCGTTGCCGCGCCCGCGTTCGCGCAGGATTTCCAGCTCGGCGGCTCTGTCGGTATCGGCGGACTGTACGTCGACGACGACGCGATCGACGCGGCCAAACTCAACGAGTACCGCGACCTGTCCAACGGCGTGCTGTCGGCGATCGAACTGAAAGGCCGCAGCCGTAACTACTACCTCGACATCTACGGCGAGAACCTCGCGCGCGACGACATGTTCGTCGACGTGCGCGGCGGCCGTTACGGCCAGTTCAAGTACCAGCTCTACAGCGACAGCCTGCGCCACAACTTCACGTTCGGCGCCAAGTCGCCCTACAGCGGCATCGGCACCGCGCTGCAGACGATCGACACGTCCGCCGGCGCGGTCGCCACGGTCGGCAACCCCGCGCTGTGGTCGAGCTATGACCTCGAGTACAAGCGCCGCAAGGACGGCGGCGCGCTCGAGCTCTCGTTCAACTCGCCGTGGTACGTACGGCTCGACGCCAACCAGATCGTCTTCGACGGCAACAAGCTGCAGTCCTACGCCAAGGGAACGAGCCCCATTAACGGCTTCGTCGACTTCGCGATCCCGGTGGACTACACGACGCGGAACCTGTCGCTCGAAGGTGGTTACGCGAGCAAGCGGCTGCAGGTTTCGCTGAACTTCCTGTCGAGCAAGTTCGAGAACGACAACCCGGTCCTGCGCTGGAGCAACAACTTCTTCGTGGGCTTGGACGCCACGCCGCTTGCGCCCGACAACGACTACAAGCGCTGGAGCGCGAACGCGATCCTCAAGCAGCTTCCGCTCGGCTCGGCGCTGGCGGTCCGTTACACGACGAGCCGGGCCGAAAACGACGTGCCGATTCTGCCGTCGATGTTGTCGACCGGCGGCACCACCCCGGCGAGCAACGCGACCAGCCCGGTGTTCCGCGGCGACATCAAGTACGACACGTATTCGATCTCGCTCACCTCGAACCCGACGCGGCAGATCGACACGCGGCTGTACCTGAACCACTTCGAGAAGAAGAACGAATCGAGCAAGATCGACTTCCTCGCGCTGCCCGCCGGATTCGGCTGCGGCGACAACCCGCAGGCGGGTCCGCCGGCGGTGTCCGACTGCGACACCGAGCTGTTCAGCTACAAGAAGAAGAACTACGGCGTCGAGGCGGGCTTCCGGCTCAACCCGCAGAACAAGTTCAACGCGGGCTTCGACTACGCCGATCTGGAGCGTGAGCGCAAGGATTCGACCGAAACCGAGGAGAAGAAGTACTCGATCGAGTGGAAGAACAGCTCGCTCGACCTGCTCACCGCGCGCGTCAAGTACCAGTTCACCGAGCGCCGTTCGAACTTCGTCGCCGGCAGTCTCGGCGTCGACGCCAACGACCCGCTGTACCTGCAGCGCTTCGTCGCGCGCTACGACGTGTCGAACCTCGACCAGGATCTGGTCAAGCTCGCGCTGGATTTCGCACCGTCGCCGACCGTGGACTTCGGCGTCGAGCTGAACCTAAAGAAGAACAAGTACAAGGACACGGTCCTCGGCCGAACGAAGGACGACCGCCAGGAGCTGTACCTGACGGCGGCTTTCGGCGACCGTGACGTGTTCCGCGTGCTGGCCTTCGCCGACTACGAGGTCATCAAGTACGACTCGGTCCACCGCACGATCAACGCGGGCGCCTGCCCGGGAACCTCTCCGAACTGCTTCGATCCGTTCCAGCCGGCGACGACCGTGGCCTACAACTGGTCGGCGCGCAACAAGGACACGAACTCGTCCTTCGGGCTGGGTTTCGACTGGCCGGTGCGCGAGCGGCTGACGGTCAAGGGCTCGGTGCTGTGGGGCCGCAGCGAGGGCGACGTCGCGGTCACCGCGCAGACGCTGCCGGGCGGTGCGCCCGCGGCCACGCTGGTGCCGATCACGAACTACGGCAACAACGAGAAGTGGGCGTTCAACCTCAAGGGCATCTGGCGCGTCAACCGCAACTGGGAGCTCGCCGGCGGCTACTCGTACGAGGAGCTGAAGTTCAACGACGTGCAGTTCGACGGCTACACCTACGTCGTTCCGCTTGCGCCGATCAACACGAGCACGAGCTACCTGTCGGGCTGGTACGCGAACCCCGGGTACAAGGCGAACATCGTTTATCTGTTCGCCAAATACAAGTTCTGAGCGTCCATTCGGGTCGGACCGGGCCGCGCCGCCGGCGCGGCCCTTGTCGTCTACATCGGCCCGACGCGCACCGCTCGCGTCGTCCGGGCGATCCGCTGTCGCCGCGGCGGGCTTGTGGGCGCGGCAGCGGTCGCTTACCCTTCGCGCCTTTGGCCGCCGCCACGCGCGGTGTGCGCTGCGATCCTGACCCGGCCCGATGCTCGAAGCGATCGACCTCGAATGCGTGCGCGGCGAACGGCTGCTGTTCCGGCAGCTTTCGTTCCGCGTCGACGCCGGCACGTGCATGCACATCGCCGGCGAAAACGGCGCCGGCAAGACCAGCCTGCTGCGCATTTTGTGCGGCCTGATGACGCCCGCGCACGGCGAGGTCCGCTGGCGCGGCGAGAACGTGCGCAGGCTGCGCGAGGAATACTGGCAGTCGCTCGCCTACGTCGGTCACGTCAACGGCGTCAAAGACGATCTGTCGGCGGTGGAGAACGTGCACTTCGCCGCCGCGATCGCCGGCCGCAGCGGATCGCTGGCGCGCGCGCGCGAGGCGCTGGCGGCGCTGGGGCTCGCCGGCTTCGAGGACTCGCTCGCGCGCTCGCTGTCGCAAGGGCAGAGGCGGCGCGTCGCGCTGGCGCGGCTCGTCCTCGCCGACGCGGCCCCGCTGTGGATCCTCGACGAGCCGTTCACCGCGCTCGACGCGCGCGGCGTGGCGGTGCTGACCCGGCTCGTCGCCGCGCAACTCGAGCGCGGCGGTTGCGTGGTGCTGACCACGCACCAGGAGGTCCCGCTGCCGGGCCACGTGCTGCGGCTCGACCTGCGTGTGGCGGAGCCCGTCGCATGATGCGAACGATCGCCACCGTCGTGCGGCGCGACCTGCTGCTGGCGTTCCGCCAGCGCGCCGACGTCGCCAATACGCTGCTGTTCTTCGTCGTCGTCGTCACGATGGTGCCGCTCGGCGTCGGCCCCGAGCTGAACACGCTGCGAACGATCGCGCCGGGCATTGTCTGGGTCGCCGCGCTGCTGGCGGCGATCCTGTCGCTGAACCGGCTGTTCGCCAACGACTATGCCGACGGCACGCTGGAGCAGATGTTGCTCGCCGGCGAGCCGCTGCCGGTGATCGTGCTGGCCAAGGCCGCCGCGCACTGGCTCGTCACCGGGCTGCCGATCACGGGCATGGCGGTGCTGCTGGCGGTGATGTTCGACCTCGACGCGGCTTCGACCGTGATCCTTGTCGCGTCGCTCGCGCTCGGCACGCCCGCGCTGTCGCTGATCGGCGCGGTCGGCGCGGCGCTGACGCTCGGCCTGCGCGGCGGCGGCGTGCTGATCACGCTGCTGGTGCTGCCGCTGTACGTCCCGGTGCTGATCTTCGGCGCCGGCGCGGTCGAGACGGCCGCGGGCGGACTGTCGCCGCAGGGCCATCTGCTGCTGCTCGGCGCGATGTCTCTGGGCGCGACCGTACTCGCGCCGTGGGCAATCGCGGCGGCACTGCGGATTTCTCTGGAATAATTCGCGGCGCGGCACCCGGCACGCCGCAAACGCTACGCGCGTCGCCGGCCGGGAAGCTTTTCGGCCTAACTCCCCGTCGCGGGGAATCTCCGCACTCCGGTATTGTCACAAGCTCGGTTACGAAAGCGGGCGCCGGTTTGCGGCAGGACAAGTTCCACACGGCTCCGGCCCGTAGACTGCGCTCCGATCATGTCATCCACCGCTACCGCCAGTTCCGGTTTCAGCCTGTTTCGCTTCGCGGCGCCGCACGTGTTCTATCCGCTCGCCGGGCGGATGGTGCCGTGGTTCGCCGGGCTGGCCGCGCTGCTGGCAGTTGCGGGGCTGTACGTCGGATTCTTCGTCGCGCCGACCGACTTCCAGCAGGGCGAGAGCTACCGCATCATCTTCATCCACGTGCCGTCGGCCTGGATGGCGATGTTCCTGTACGTCGTGATGGCGTTCTGGGCCGGCGTGGGGCTCGCGTTCAACACGCGGCTGTCGGCGATGATGGCGAGCGCGATCGCGCCGACCGGCGCGCTGATGGCCTTCATCGCGCTGTGGACCGGCGCGCTGTGGGGCCGGCCGACCTGGGGCGCGTACTGGGTCTGGGACGCGCGGCTGACTTCGACGCTGATCCTGTTGTTCCTGTACCTGGGCTTCATCGCGCTACATGCGGCGATCGACGATCCGCGTCGCGCGGACAAGGCCGCCGCGGTGCTGGCGCTGGTCGGCGTGGTCAACGTGCCGATCATCTACTTCTCCGTGCAATGGTGGAACACGCTGCATCAGGGCGCTTCGATCAAGCCCGGCGGCACGACGATGGCCGCGCCGATGCTCGCCGGCATGCTGCTGATGGTGTTCGCGTTCTGGATGTACGCGATCGCGGCAGTGCTGGTGCGTGTGCGCGCGATCCTGCTCGAGCGCGAGCGGCGCGCGGCGTGGGTGCAGGAACTGGTGCGCGGCTAGGCGGGGGAGCGGCACATGCAGTGGGGCAGCGTCGAAAGCTTTTTCCACATGGGCGGTTACGCCTGGTACGTGTGGGGTTCGTATGGCCTGACGGCGGTCGTGCTGATCGCCGAGATCGTTTCATTGCGCGCGCGCAGGCGCCGCGCCATCGAGGAGGCGGCGCGCGCTGCGCGCGCTGCGAAAGGAAGTCCGTCGTGAAACCGCGCCACAAGAGAATGGCATTGATCGCCGGCGGCGTGGCCGTGCTCGGCGTGGCCGTCGCGCTGATCCTATCGGCGTTCCAGCAGAACCTGGTGTTCTTCTTCTCGCCGTCGGACGTCGTCGCGCACAAGGCGCCGCAGGCGAAGCCCTTCCGCATCGGCGGGCTGGTCGAGCAAGGCAGCGTCAAGCGCGATGGCGTCATGGTGAGTTTCCGCGTTACCGACACCGCGCACGCGATTCCGGTCGTCTACAAGGGCATCCTGCCGGACCTGTTCAAGGAGGGGAAAGGCGTGGTCGCGCAAGGCAGGCTCGGCCCCGACGGCGTCTTCCAGGCCTCGGAGGTCCTCGCCAAGCACGATGAAAATTACATGCCGCCGGAAGCTGGACACGCGCTTGAGCAGGCACAAAAAGCGCAGAAATCGGTGCGAGTCAACCAATGAGACGCATGCGGCATGTAATTTCGGAGAAGGCTGACGTGAGCGAAGCGAACGTCAAGCGAGCGGACGCGAGCGGCCGGAGCCAAAACGGGATGTCGTTTCGGAGAAGGCTGACGTGAGCGAAGCGAACGTCAAGCGAGCGGACGCGAGCGGCCGGAGCCAAAATGACATGCCGCCGGAAGCCGGGCACGCGCTGGAACGGGCGCAGAAGGCGCAGAAGTCGGTGCGGGCGAACCCGTGACAGCCGGGCGGCATCCATCGATGCGGGCCGTGCATGCCGTGCGGGGGCTGCGCGGGGCAGAACAGCGCGGGTCGAGGTGTGGAGCCCCTGCGTGCGGCCGCGAAAAAGCGCGTCCGTCTTCCGCGACCTGTGCCGCCTGCGGCGAACACGCCGGACTGCGAAGATTGTCATCCGGCCCGCGAGACATACAAAGAGCACAGTCGGACATGTTCGCATTGCGTTGCCCGCGCTGACTGCCGTCGAAACGGACGAACGATCGGACCCCACAGATGATTCCCGAGATCGGACACTTCGCATTGATCCTCGCGCTGCTGCTGGCGCTGGTGCAGGGGACGCTGCCGCTCGTCGGCGCGCACACGGGCGTGCGCGAATGGGTGGCGATCGCCCGGCCGGCGGCGCGCGGGCAGTTCGTCTTCGTGCTGACCGCGTGGCTGTGCCTCGCGTGGTCGTTCGTCAACAACGACTTCACGGTGCTCAACGTCGCGACGAACTCCAACACGCTGCTGCCGTTGCCGTACAAGATCGCCGCGTCGTGGGGTTCGCACGAAGGCTCGCTGCTGCTCTGGGTGCTGATGCTCACGGGCTGGGGTGTGGCGGTCAGCGTGTTCAGCCGCCATCTCGCCGAGGAGATGGCCGCGCGCGTGCTCGGCGTGATGGGGCTCGTCGCCGCCGGCTTCCTGCTCTTCATGCTGCTGACGTCGAATCCGTTCGATCGACTGTTTCCCGCCGCGCAGGAAGGCCGCGATCTGAACCCGCTGCTGCAGGACCCGGGCATGGTGTTCCACCCGCCGCTGCTGTACATGGGCTACGTCGGCTTCTCGGTCGCGTTTTCCTTCGCGATCGCCGCGTTGCTCGGCGGCAAGCTCGACGCCGCGTGGGCGCGCTGGTCGCGGCCGTGGACCACGGTGGCGTGGTGCTTCCTGACACTGGGCATCGCGCTCGGCTCCTGGTGGGCGTACTACGAGCTGGGCTGGGGCGGCTGGTGGTTCTGGGACCCGGTGGAGAACGCCTCGTTCATGCCGTGGCTCGTCGGCACCGCGCTGATCCATTCGCTCGCGGTGACCGAAAAGCGCGGCACCTTCAAGGCGTGGACCGTGCTGCTGGCGATCTTCGCGTTCTCGCTGTCGCTGCTCGGCACCTTCCTCGTGCGATCGGGCGTGCTGACCAGTGTGCACGCGTTCGCGACCGATCCGCGGCGCGGCGTGTTCATCCTGATCTTTCTGGTGCTGGTGATCGGCTCGTCGCTGGCGCTGTTCGCGCTGCGCGCGCCGAAAGTGGGGCTCGGCGGCCGCTTCGAGGCCGTGTCGCGCGAGTCGCTGCTGCTCGCCAACAACGTGCTGCTCGCGGTCGCCTGCGGCGCGGTGCTGCTCGGCACGCTGTACCCGCTGTTCCTCGACGCGCTCGCGCTCGGCAAGATTTCGGTCGGACCGCCGTATTTCGACGCGGTTTTCGTGCCGATCATGGCGCCGCTCGTGTTCCTGATGGGCGTGGGCCCGATCGCGCGCTGGAAGCAGGCGCAACTGCCCGATCTGTGGGTGCGGCTGCGCTGGGCATTGATGATTTCGCTGGTGCTCGGGATCGCGCTGCCGTTCCTCGGCAACGTCGAGGACGGACTCGCCTGGTCGCCGATGTCGGCGTTCGGCTACTGGCTCGCCGCGTGGGTCGCGCTGGCGACGATCGAGGGGGGCCGCTACCAGATCCGCAACCAACCGGGCTCGGTGCTCGCGCGGCTTGCGCAGCAGCCGCGCGGCTGGTGGGGCATGGTGCTCGCGCACCTCGGCGTGGCGGTGTTCATCGTCGGCGTGACCTCGGTGCGCAGCTTCCAGGTCGAGCGCGACGTGAAAATGGCGCCGAGCGACACCGTCGCCGTGCACGGCTACACGTTCCGTTTCGACGGCGTCGGCGAACGCGCCGGGCCGAACTACACGGCCGCGCGCGGAAACGTCACGCTGCTGAAAAACGGCGCGCAGATCGACGTGCTGCATCCGGAGAAACGCATCTACTTCGCGCAGTCGCAGATGCCGATGACCGAGGCTTCGATCCGCACCGGCATCACCGGCGACGTCTACGTCTCGCTCGGCGAGCCGGTCGGCAGCGACGGCAGCTGGACCGTGCGCGTGTACTACAAGCCGTTCGTCACGTGGATCTGGGGCGGGTGCGTGCTGATGGCCATCGGCGGTTTCGTCGCGATGTCCGACCGCCGCTACCGCGCGCTGGCGCGACGCGACGAACTGGTCGCGGAACTGAAACCGGCGGCGGCCTGATGCGGTCCGACGATCGGTTCGACGGCCGCGACACGGGCCGCCCCGAACGCGCGGGAGCGGACATGCGGCCGCCCGTTCGGCCGGACCGCGGTGTGGCGCGCGGCCTGCGGCCGCCGCGACGTCCAGCTAGTGAAATGCGACGATGAAACGAATCGCACTGTTCCTGATACCGCTCGTCGGTTTCGCCGTGCTCGCCGCGTTCCTGCTGCGGGGGCTGTGGCTGAATCCGCGCGAGGTGCCTTCGCCGCTGATCGGCAAACCGGCGCCGGTGTTCGAGCGGCCCAAACTGCACGCGCCCGAAGCCGTATTCGCGAGCAGGGACATGGCCGGGCAGGTGTGGATCTTCAACGTCTGGGCGTCGTGGTGCACGCCGTGCCGGCAGGAGCATCCGCTGTGGAACGCGGTCGCGGCGAAGAAGCTCGTGCCGATCGTCGGCATGAACTACAAGGACCAGCCCGAGGCGGCGCAGCGCTGGCTCGCCGAGCTGGGTGATCCGTACGCCGTGACCGTCGTCGACCGCGACGGCCGGCTCGGCATCGACTTCGGTGTCTACGGCGTTCCCGAGACCTTCGTCATCGACAAGCAGGGCGTCATCCGCTACAAGCACATCGGCCCGATCACCGCCGAAGCGCTGGAGCAGAAGATCCTGCCGCTGGTGCGCGAACTGCAGCAGAAATCATGAAACGACTCGTCGCCTTGCTCGCACTGTCGCTCGCGTTCGGCGCCGGCGCCGCATGGGCCGCCACAGCGGTGCCGACCGAGAACGACCCGGTCGCGGCCCAGCGCGAGCACGATCTCGCCTCCAGGCTGCGCTGCCTCGTCTGCCAGAACCAGTCGATCGCCGAGTCCAACGCCGAGCTCGCGCAGGATCTGCGACGTCAGGTGCGCGAGCAGATCGCCGCCGGCCGATCGGATGCCGAGATCATCGACTTCATGACCTCGCGCTACGGCGACTTCGTGCTGTACCGCCCGCCGTTGAAGGCGACCACGGCGCTGTTGTGGGGCGGGCCGGCCGTGCTGCTCGCGATCGGCGTGCTCGTGCTCGTGCGCGTCGTCCGCGGCCGGCGCAGCGCCGCCGAGTCGCCGTTGACTCCGGAAGAGCGCGCTCGCGCCGAACGGCTGCTCGGCGCGGCCGGCCACCCGGGCGCCGGCAATGGCCAACCCCGGAGCAATTGAGCGCTACCCAATCTCGTGACACCGCCACCCCGAATGTCCGTTTCGCCGTCGCCAGCGCCGGTCTTGTCATCCCGAGCGACGCGAGGGATCTCCGCGTTGCGAGCGGCCGGGATTGCCTGCCTTGGGCTCGGAATGACAAGTGGGGCGTGGGCTACCAATGCCGGTCGGTTGGTAGATGTCATGGGGAGTCGTACCGCTCAATAGAAGTGAGATGGCCGTGCCGCCGCCCGTGCATCGACCGACAACGCATCGTTTAGAGATCAAGTGACCACCTTCGTCGTCATCGCGGCGATCCTGACCGCCGTCGGACTCGCCTGGCTGCTACCCCCGCTGCTTCGCCGTGAACGCGCGACGCTGACGGTCGAGCGTGCAGCCGCCAACCTCGGCATCCTCAAGGACCAGCTCGCCGAACTGGAGGCCGAGCGCGCGCGCGGTGCGGTGTCGGCCGAGCAGTACGCCGAGACCAAGGCCGAGCTGGAGCGGCGCGTGCTCGAGGACGTCGCCACGGAGATCCCGGCTGCGCCGCCGGCGGCTTCGCGCAGCGCCCGCGCGACCGCGCTCGTGATCGCGCTCGTCGTGCCGATCGCCGCCGCGCTGATCTACTGGCAGCGCGGCGATTTCGCGGCGTTCGACCCGGCGCTGCAGCAGGCCATCGGCGAGGGTTCGCCGCACAACATGTCGCCGCAGGAAGTCGAGCAGATTGTCCAGAGACTTGCCGAGCGACTGAAACAAGAGCCTGACAACGCTAACGGCTGGCTCACGCTTGCGCGCACCTACTACGTGATGCGGCGCTTTTCGGAAGCGGTGCAGGCGTACGAGCAGCTCGTCAAGCTCGTGCCCGATGACGCCAGCGTGCTCGCCGACTATGCCGATGCGCTGGCGATGGCGCGCGGCCGCAGGATTTCCGGCGAGCCGATGGCGCTGGTCAACAAGGCGCTCGCGCTGGATCCGAACCATTGGAAGGCGCTCGCGATGGCGGGTACCGAAGCGTTCGACCGCAAGGACTACAAGTCCGCGGTCGAGTACTGGGAACGCCTGCGCCGCTCGGTGCCGGCGGACTCGGAGATCGCCAAGTCGATCGCCGCGAGCATCGCCGAGGCACGGCAGCTCGGTGGGGTCGAGTCGCCGTCGGTCGCTGCCGCGCCGCCGTCGCAAACGGCTGCGCCACCGGCGAGATCGCCCGCCGCTACGCCCGGCGCGGGAAGTGTGGCCGGATCGGTCGATCTAGCGCCGGCGCTGAAGGCGAAGGTGCGGCCCGACGACGTCGTCTTCATCTTCGCGCGCGCAGCTGAAGGGCCGCGCATGCCGCTGGCGATCGTGAAAGTGCAGGTCAAGGATCTGCCGACCCACTTCGTTCTCGACGACGCGATGGCGATGTCGCCGGACTTCAAGCTGTCGTCGTTCGCCGAGGTCGTCGTCGGGGCGCGCGTGTCCAAGTCCGGGCAAGCGATGCCCGCCAGCGGCGACCTCGAGGGGCTGTCCAAGCCGGTGAAAGTCGGCACGCGCGGCGTGTCGGTGACGATCGACCGCACCGTTCCGTAACGGATCGTGTAACGAGGTCGGGGTTAATCCGCGGCTCGGTTCGAACAACGCCGCCATAAGGCCTGGCGGCCATCGCTCGCCGTTGACTTCGGTCAAGCCGTGAATTTCCGGTTCTTGGAAATTCGCGAAGTGCGCCTCGCGCGCATTCGTCACCGAGAACGACACTGCAACGACCGATGGAGGGGGCATGACATTGTCCCGTTGGACCGATCCGTTCCTGCGCGCCGCGGCAGCCGCGGCCGCGCTCGTCTTCCTGAGCTTCGCCGCCGACCCCGCCTGGGCGCAGACGAAAAAAGCCGAGGTGAAGAAAGCGGCCTTCGACAAGGGGCCGTGCCTGACCTGCCACACGCCGATCAAGGCGTTCCAGGATGAGGGCAAGCACAAAGGCGTGGCGTGCACTGCGTGCCATGGCGGGCTCGACAAGCACCTCGCCGACGTCAAGGCGCGGCCGACCACCAACATGGACCCGGCCGCCTGCGGCGCCTGCCACAAGCTGCAGTTCGACAGCCAGTTCACGATGAACTACGAGAAGCCGGCGCGCAGAGAAAAGTCGCTCGCGACCGGGCCCTCGCCGAATCCGTCGTGGGAAAAGCTGATGGCCCCGCACGGCTTCACGCGCGAGCACGCCGAGGCGCGCTCGCACATGTTCATGGTGCTCGACCAGTTCGTCGTCGATCGCGCCTTCGGCGGCCGTTTCGAGGCCATCGACGGCTGGCAGTACCTGACCAAGAGCGGCAACTTCAGGGTCTGGGACGTCATCAAGGACAACTACCCCGACAACACCGACCAGAAGGTCTTCAAGCCCGGCACCGCCGCCGCCGCCAACCCGGTGTGCTGGAGCTGCAAGTCGGCCGACCTGATCCTCGACTGGGCGTACATGGGCGACCCGGTGCCCACGGCCAAGTGGAGCCGGACCTCCAAGGTCGTGGAACTGGTGAAGAACGTCAACCACGCGATGAACTGCTTTTTCTGCCACGACCCGCACTCGGCCAAGCCGCGCGTGATCCGCGACGGCCTGATCGACGCCCTGACGCGGCCGGAGAAGGACACGCTGTACCACAAGGACGAGCGGGCGCCGAAGATCGAGGTCGTCGACCTCGGCGTGCGCGGCCACACCCGCAAGATCGCCAAGCTCGACCGCTACGACACCAAGCTGCAGTGCGGCCAGTGCCACGTCGAGTACAACTGCAACCCGGGCTTCGACCCGACCACCGGCAAGCCGATCGGCATGGACGACCGGCGCACCAACCACTTCCCGTTCAAGAACGTCGACGACACGCTGGCGCACTACACGAAGATCAACTTCCGCGACTTCCGCCACGCCATCACCGGCGCCGGCCTGATCAAGAGCCAGCATCCCGACGCCGAGAACTACTACGGCTCCAAGCACCAGAAGGCGGGCGTCGAGTGCCACCAGTGCCACATGCCGAAGGTCAAGGATCCGAAGACCGGCAAAACCTACACTTCGCACTGGCAAACCAGTCCCAGGCACTACGTCAAGGAGACGTGCCTGACCTGTCACTCGGAGTGGAACGAAAAGCAGGCCAAGTACGTGATGGAGTCGCTGCACGCGCGCATCCAGGGCAAGACGCGCAAGGCCGAGTTCTGGCTGACCCGGTTGATCGACAAGTTCGAGGAGGCGAAGAATCTAGGCATCGACGAGGCCGTTCTGAACCAGGCGCGCGAGAAGCACACCGTCGCGCACATGCACTGGGAATGGTGGACGGCCTCCAACGGACACGCCTTCCACAATCCGGAGGCCGCAACGACGTCGCTCGCGAAGTCCGTGACCGTGTCGCAGGAGGGCATCAAGATCCTCGACGACGCGATGGCCGCCCGGCGCAAGGGCACTGCGCCGGCAGCGCCCGAGAAGAAATGACGCGCGCGCGAACGCGCGCGTCCGCTCGACAAGGCGGGGCCAGACCCCGCCTCTTGTCGCGCACCGTGCCAGACTGAGCCATGGCTGCGTTCGTTGCGATCGCCGTCGGCATGACGCTCGTCGCGCTGCTGTTCGTTCTCGCCGGAGTGCGTTCGCGTCCGTGCGACGTAGGCGCCACACGCGCCGAGTGCAACGTTGCGGTGCTGCGCCAGCAGCGCGACGAGCTCCAGCGCGAGCGGGCGCGCGGGCTGCTCGGCGAGGCCGAATTCCGCAGCGCGCTCGAGGATCTGCAGCGGCGGCTGCTGGAGGACACGGGCGCCGCGGCCACTGGCCCGCGCGGTCGCGCGGCGAGCGGTCTGACATTCGCAGTACTGGCAGCGCTGCCGGTCGCCGCGCTCTGCATTTATCTGTTGGTCGGCAGCCCGCAGTTCGCCGCGCAGTCGGTGCCGGCAGCGGCGGACGGCGCGGACTCGTCGCGCGACGCAGTGACGCTCGCCGCGCTGGAAGCGCACGTCGGGCGGGCGCCGACGGACGCGCGCGCGTGGGTGATGCTCGCGCGGCTGCGCATGCAGGCAGATCTTTTCGCGTCGGCCGCCGACGCATATGCACGCGCGATCGAAGCCTCGCGCAAGGTCGCCGCCGACCCGGGCGTGTGGTCCGAATACGCCGATGCGCTCGGCATGGCGCAGGGCGGATCGCTGGCCGGGCGGCCGCGCGAGGCGATCGACCGCGCGCTCGCGCTCGACGCAGCGCATCCGCGCGCGCTCGAAATGGCGGGCAGCGCAGCGTACGAGGCGCGCGACTTCCGCGCCGCGACCGACTACTGGCGGCGTCTGCTCGGGCAGCTCGCGCCGGGAACGCCGGAGCACGCGCAGCTTGCCGCCGCGATCGAGCGCGCCGAGCGGCGCGCCCGGTTCTCGCTGCCGCCGTCCTGAGCGTCGAGTCAGGTGTGCCCGAAGGCAGACGACCGCCGCGGCAAAACGTCAACGGCGCGCAAGACCCGCTGGCTGACGTCGGCGGATCGTGTTCGCGACGAAATGTACGGAAACTCTCGTCGGCGTTTGTCCGTCGCATCTCGACGTGGTGTGGCCGCCGCGCTTGTAGCCGTACGCGGTGCCGAAATCGACGCGATTGCGCCGCACGGTGCGGTTTCGTCGTGCAGGAAGCCGACGCGCAACGGCGCGTCGATGGCGTCGGCCGCATCCAGGCGCTGCCGCGCGCTTTTGCGCCGATTTCGCCAAACACCGCTTCAGCGGTCCAGCCGACGCGGGGCCCGGCCAAAGCGAGCTGCCTGCGCACGCCGTCGACGCCCGTGCGATCGCCCGGAGCCTGTACCGTCGACATGCGTCGAGCGCGGGTCGCCGCCAACGAGCGTGAGGTTTGATCGAGGGCACGTCCGAGCGGCTTCCGATGCGGTCTGATGGCGCTTGGACAGGATTCGTACCGGAGTGACGCATGACGCACATCGATGCCGACGTGATCGTCGTCGGCGCCGGGCTGTCCGGGCTGACGACGGCGTTTCGCCTGGCGCGACGGGGCTGGCAGGTCGCAGTCGTCGAGGCCGCCGAGCGGCCGGGCGGCGTGATCGGCTCGCGGCGGCGCGAAGGCGTGCTGTACGAGCTGGGCCCGAACAGCGGTCTCGACACGACGCCGTTGATCGACGAATTGCTCGCCGCGGCGGGGATCCGCGGCGAACGGATCGACGCGAGCGCCGCCGCCGCCAAGCGCTACATCCTGCGCGGCGGTGCGCTCATGGCGATGCCGACTTCGCCGGGTGCGTTCTTCGGCACGCCGCTGTTCTCGTGGCGCGCGAAGCTGGCACTGCTGCGCGAGCCCTTCGTCTCGCCTGCACCGGCCGACGCGGAGGAAACGGTCGCCGACTTCGTGCGCCGCCGGCTCGGCGCCGAGTTCCTCGACTATGCGATCGAGCCTTTCGTCGCCGGCATCTACGCGGGCGATCCGCAGACGCTGAGCGTGCCAGCCGCGTTTCCGCGGCTTGCCGCGCTCGAGCAGAAGTACGGCAGCCTGATCCGCGGCCAGATCCTCGGTGCCCGCGAACGCAGGAAGAATGCCGAAAAGGCGAAGAACATGGCAGTGAGCTTCTCCTTCCGCGACGGCATGCAGACGCTGACCGACGCGCTCGCGCGCAAGTTGCCGATCGAATGCGGCGTGCGCGTCGCCGCCGTGCGGCGCGAGGCCGAGGGTTTCGCGCTCGAGTGCGAGCGCGGCAGCGCCGGGAGCAAACAGTGCTTCGAGCGGCGCGCGCGCGCGGTCGTGCTCGCGGTGCCCGCGTACGCGGCGGCGCGCATCGTCGCGCCGCTCGACGCCGGCGCCGCGCGGGCGCTCGCAGCGATCGACTACCCCCCGGTTGCGGTCGTTGCGAGCGCGTATCGCCGCGGCGACGTGGCGCATCCGCTGGACGGCTTCGGCTTCCTCGCGCCGAAGAAGGAAAACCCGCCGATCCTCGGATCGCTGTTCTCCGCCACGATGTTCGCGCACCGCGCGCCGGAAGGCACGGTACTGCTGACGACCTTCGTCGGCGGCCGGCGCAACCCGGAACTGGCCCTGGCCGCGGAGGTTGACATCGCCGCGAACGTGCAACAGGCGCTCGCGCGATACGTCGGTGCGGGCTCGCCGTTGTGGAGCGTGGTCACGCGCTGGCCACAGGCCATTCCCCAGTACACCCTCGGCCATCGCGAGCGCATCGCCGCCGTCGAGCGCGCCGAGGCCGACGCACCGGGTCTGTACTTCTGCGGCAACTGGCGCGGCGGCGTGTCGGTCGGCGATTGCATCAAGTCGGGCTGCGCGACGGCCGAGCGCATCGACCGTGACTTGGGCGCGCTCGCATCCGCTCGCGCGGCGGGGGTCGCGGCCCCGGCACCGCGTTGACCCGGCAGCGCGCGAACGCTGCGCACGGGCGCGTGCCGCCGGACCAACCGTCGCTTACCGCAGTTGCACTTTTTTACGGGCTTTTCGGTCGACTCCGCACGCCGGCCGCCGTTAAGGTGCGCATGGGGTCGTCCCATGGACAGAGACAGGGAGTCGAAATGAAACATCGATTGCTTGCCGCGCTCGCCGCCGCGGCCGTGTTGCCCGCTTTCGCGCAGACCGCCGCGCCCGGCTATACGCAGCGCGACATCAACCAGGAAAAGCGCATCGAGCAAGGGCTGCAGTCGGGGCAACTCACCACGCGCGAGGCCGCGCGGCTGCAGGCCGAGCAGGCGCGGATCGACAAGATGGAGTCCAACGCGCTGCGCGATGGGCAACTGACCGCGCAGGAGCGTGCGCGCATCAACGCCGCGCAGAACAAGGCGAGCGCCGACATCTACCGGCAGAAGCACGATGCGCAGACCGGCGATCCGAACTCGGCCTCGTCGCGCCGCATGCAGGCCGACGTCCAGCGCAACATCAACCAGGAAAAACGCATCCAGCAGGGCATGGCCTCCGGCCAGTTGACCAACCGCGAGGCCGCGCGGCTCGAAGCCGGCCAGGCGCGCGTCGGCCGAGCCGAAGCGCGCGCCGGTGCCGACGGCCATGTCGGCCCGCGCGAACAGGCCGCCATCCAGCACCGCCAGAACGTGCAGAGCAAGCGCATCTACCGGCAAAAGCACGACGGGCAGAGCAAGTGAGCAGCGTGGGCCGGCCGCGGCGCACGTCGTCCGCGGCCGCGCTGCCGGCATCGCGCCGGACTGCTCATCCGAAGTCCCCGTCGACCCGCTTTTCGCGGGGGAGACGCGGCGCGCGGGTCGGCCTGCCCGTCGTCACGCAGGAAAGGGGCGCGCCAGCGCCGAACCCGCAGCAACCCGTGCCGCGAAGCCTACGTCTCGCGCAACGACCGCCGATACTGAATCGCCTCGGCGACGTGCGCGGTGGCGAGCTGATCCACACCTTCCAGATCCGCGATCGTCCGCGCGACCTTCAGCACGCGGTGGTACGCGCGCGCCGACCAGCCGAGGCGCACGCTCGCCGCGTGCAGCAACTGCTTGACGGCCCCCTCGGGCCTGCAGGTGCGCTCGATCTCGGCCGCGGTCAGCGCATCGTTCGGCTTGCCCTGCCGCTCGAGCGCGCGCTCGTGCGCGCGCGCCACGCGCTCGGCGATGTAGCGCGTCGGCTCGCCGTCGGGCATCTCGACGAGTTCGTCTTCGGTCAGCGACGACACCTCGACGCGCATGTCGATGCGGTCGAGCAGCGGACCGCTGATGCGGTCCTGGTAGCGCGCGATCATGTCCGGCGTGCAGCGGCACGCGATCGTCTTGTGGCCGTGGTAGCCGCAGGGACAGGGGTTCATCGCGGCGATCAACTGGAACTTCGCCGGAAAGTCGACCTGGCGCGCTGCGCGCGAGATCGTGATGCGGCCGGACTCCAGCGGCTCGCGCATCACCTCGAGCACGCGACGATCGAACTCCGGCAGCTCGTCGAGGAACAGCACGCCGTGGTGCGCAAGCGAAATTTCGCCCGGCATCGGATTGCTGCCGCCGCCGACCAGAGCGACGGCGCTCGCCGTGTGATGCGGCGAGCGGAACATGCGCGTCGCCCAGCGTTGTGTCGCGAACTGGCCGACCAGCGAAAGCACCGCCGCCGATTCGAGCGCCTCGTCGGTCGTCATCGGCGGCAGGATGCCGGCAAAGCGCTGCGCGAGCATCGTCTTGCCCGTGCCCGGCGGGCCGACCATCAGCACGCTGTGCCCGCCGGCGGCGGCGATCTCGATCGCGCGCTTGGCGGGCTTTTGCCCCTTCACGTCGAAGAAGTCCGGATACGCCGGCGGGGTCAGTCGCACCGCCGCGCGGTGCGGCTCGATGCGCGGCGCCTGCGGGTTGCCGGCGTGCGCTTCGAGATGCGCAACCACCTGCAGCAGATTCCGCGCCGGATACACGTCGATGCCGCTGACCAGCGCCGCCTCGTCGGCGTTCTCCGCCGGCAGCACGAAACCGCGCGGCGTCTGCGCCTGCGGCACCTTCGATACCGCGTAGGTCATCGCGAGCGTTCCGCGCACCGGCCGCAGCTCGCCGGTCAGCGATAGTTCGCCGACGAACTCGTAGCGGTCGAGCACGCGCTGCGTCAGTTGCCCGCTCGCGGCGAGGATGCCGAGCGCGATCGGCAGGTCGAAGCGGCCCGATTCCTTCGGCAGGTCCGCGGGCGCCAGGTTGACCGTGATCCGGCGCATCGGAAACTCGAACTTGCAGTTCTGCAGCGCCGCGCGAACGCGCTCGCGCGACTCCTTGACCTCGGTGTCCGGCAGCCCGACCAGCGTGAACGACGGCAGCCCGTTCGCCAGATGAACCTCGACGGCCACCTCCGGAGCGAACATGCCGGACAGCGCGCGGCTGCGTACGACGGCCAGCGTCATCGGTCGTGTTTTTGCGGAAGGCGCCGCATTCTATCGACCCTCATTCGCATCACGCGCTTCGCTGCAGCATGAACGTGTGGTACTCGAGCTGCTCGAACACGCGGTCCATCACGATCAGGCCGGCGACGCACACGACGAGCAGCGAGCCGGCGTAGCCGTAGCCGAACCACGCCGGGCCGAGGGCGAGCGTGACGCCGGTGAACAGCGCGTTCAGCACCAGGAATGCGCCGACCAGATAGAGCGCGATGCGGCGCCGGTCGAGGTAGAAAAAGATGTTCAGGATGCCGAGCAGGACGACCTGCATGCCGGCGCCGATCACCATCACGTGCAGCAGCGTTTCGTACAGCTCCGAGATGCCGAGCGCGCGCAGCAGCCCGCCGCCGGCGACGATGACCAGCAGCGCGGCGATCGTCTGGATCTTGACGATCTCGAAGATGCCGATGCGCGCGCTTTCGACCATGCCGTTGCGGTAGCGCTCGATCAGCGCGAGCGACCCGCCGCTGCGCACCGCGTCGTAGTAGGCGTCGTAGTAGTCGACGAAGTCGGTCTCGAGCCGCAGCAGGAACACCGCCATGCCGGGGATGATCGACAGGTAGGCGAGGAAGATCGGCAGGTCGTAGATCAGCGAGGCATTCAGCGGCCCGACGACGTTCTGGCCGGTCGGCGGCCAGTACCAGAACATGAACTTGTCGATCCAGATCGCGAGGTTGTACGCGAACCCGATCCACATCAGGCTCTTGAAATGCAGCTCGCGCCGGAAGAACTCGAACGACATGAAGCGGTCGGACGGAAACTCGCGGATCACCAGCCCCAGCATGCCCATCAGCAGCACCGCCTGTCCGAGCACGAAGCCGCCGAGCAGCCCGGCGAGCCCGAAGCGCGCGAGCGCGATCGCCGCCGCCACCGAGATGCCGTAGCCGATCGCGTACAGCCCGACGATCGCCTTGTGCTGCTTCAGCCCCGACAGCAGCACGGTCGCGATCCAGATGTTCGACATCAGCACGAGCCCGGCAACCATCAGCAGCCGGTAGGCGGGCGATTCCATCTCGAATAGGAAGATCGCCGCCGCCAGCCCTGCGATCCCGGAGATCCACGTGACGGTCAGTAGCACCGCGTGGAAGTTCGGCAGCACCAGATCGTTGCGCTTCTCGAACATGCGGTCGGCGACGAAGCGCGTGTACGAAAGCTGGAAGGGGCCGGTGAGGATCAGCGACAGCGCGATCAGGTACGTCACCGAGACCTGGAACTGCGTGACCGCGAACTTGGGGATCACGGTCGATATCGTCAGCAGGCCGACCGCGAGGATGCCGACGATCGACAGCACCCACGGCCCCGACCCGATCACGCCCGCATAGCCGTACGCGCCGAGCAGGCTGAGCAGCGTGCCGCGCTTGAGGATGCGGCGGAGTTCGAATCCGATGCCGGCCATGGTTTTTGATGCTCAGTCGGGTGCGGTCGTCGAGACGAGCGCCGGTTGCGTCGCATGCACCGGGCATCCTGAGCACGGACCCGCGCCCGGTTTCGCGGGTGACGCGGCGGCGTCGCCGTCCGCTCGCTTTCGCGAAGAGGGCTCGGCAGCGCAAGCTTCGGCTGCTCTTCCCATCGCTTCGTCGTATACCGCTTGATACGCAGCGAACATCCGCGTCTGCGTGTAGTAACGCTCGACGCGCGCGATGCCGGCGGCGGCGGCCTGGCGCCAGCGATGCGGATCGGCGAGCAGACGCACGGCGGCGTCCGCGAGCGCCTGCGGGTCGGCGATCCGGACGACTTCGCCGGCCGCGCCGAGCGCTTCGTCCTCCGGGCCGTGGCCGTAGACGAGCTGGCGGCACGCGCCGACGTCGGTGGCGACACAGGGCACCCCGGCCGCAAAGCCTTCGAGCAGCACGAGCGGCAGCGCTTCGCTGATCGAGCTCAATACCACGATCCCGATCTTCGGCAGCAGCTCTGGCACTTTCTGGAAGCCGAGGAACTTCACGTGTGCTTCGAGCTGCAGGCTCTCGACGACGAGCCGGCATTCGCGCGCGTATTCCGGGTCTTCGTCCTCGGGGCCGGCGATCCACGCCTGCGCGTGCGGGATATGCACGACCACGCTACGCATCGCGCGGATGAACGTCTTCACGTCCTTGATCGGCACGACGCGGCCGATCAGGCATAGGATGGGCGGCGGGTCCGCCGGCCGCTCGCCGCGCAGCATCGCGAAGCGTTGCAGGTCGATGCCGTTCGGAATGCACGACGTGCGTTCGGCCGGTGCGCCGTCGGCGATCTGGCGCTGGCGGTTGGCTTCGTACAGCGCGACGATTCGCATCGAGGCCGCGTAGCAACTGCGGCCGAGCGCTTCGAAGAAGCGGATCCACAGGTCTTTGAAGTAGGCGACCTCGCCGCCGCGGCGCTCGAACACGCCGCGGTTGTCGCGGATCCACGTGCTCTGGAACAGATCGATCTTGCGTTCCTTCGTGTAGATGCCGTGCTCGGTCAACACGAGCGGCGCGCCTTGGACATGCCGCAGCAGCGCGCCGAGGAAACCCGCGTAACCGGTCGAGATCGTGTGCAGCACGCGCGCGCGCGGCGCGCGATCGGCGATCGCGAGCAGCCGCCACACGGGCGCGTGCATGATGCGTACCGTCCAGAAGTAGTCGACGAACGACGGATCGGTGCAGCGCGCGCGGTAGTTATCGGTGATCTGCCGCCACGATTCGCGGCTATGCAGAAACGCGCGCTCGTCGAGCGCGCCGCCGGCGCGCATCTGCGGAAGCAAAGCCGCGAACTCGCGTTCGATCGCGCGGCCCACGGCGATGGCGTCGCCGCGCGCCGCGCGCGCCTCGCGATAGCGGTCGTGCAGCATTGCGGCGCGCCCGAACGCCTCGGCGTCGCCGTCGGTTGGCGCCGGCTGGTAGTCCTCGACCGCATGCTCGTGCAGGTAGTGGCATTCCAGGTGCACGAGGTTGTCCGGCAGCGCATACTTGATTTCGCCGTAGTCGCTGCGGCGGCTGCCGAGGAAGATTGCGCCGAAGCGGATTTGCGGAAATCCGCGAATGATCTGATTGACCCAGCTCGAAACGCCGCCGGCGACGTACGGAAACGTGCCTTCGAGCAGCAGCAGCACGTCGACGTTCGACGCCTTCGGGAAATCCTGGCCGCTTGCGTCGCCCATGTGATCCCTCCTTCGCTGGTCAGGCGGCCCAGAACTGCTGCATCGAGCTGAGCTGCTCCGACGCCGGCTGCGCACCCAGCTCGTACATCAGCTTGCGCACGTCGGCGTAGCGCCGCTGCAGGAAGCGCAGCTCCGCCAGATACGGCAGCACATTGCGGCGTGGCATGCCGTGCTCGAGCGCGGCTTCGAGCGCCGCGCGCGCGGGCTGCAGCTCGCCGCGTTTGAGCCGGATGCGCCCGATCAGCAGCCGGCGCGCGCCGTCGGCAGCGCTGCCATCGAGCGACTGTTCGGTGTGGACGAGCGCCTGTTCGAGCGCGTAACCGCGCATGTCGCCCTGCACGAGGTCCTGGTAGACCAGCTCCCAGTAGAGCTGTCCGATGCGGTGATGGACCCGACGCGCGGTGTCGCGGTCGCCGATTTCGTCGGCGGCGGCGAGCACGCTGCGCTCGCGCACGAGCTGCTCGGAGATCGACTTCTCGCGACGGTCGAGCAGGCCGTAGGCGAGCAGCCGCATGTCGTCGGACGGGTCGGTCAGCATTTCGCGCAGCACTGCGCCGCTGGCGGGGGTGGGGGCCGAACCGATCGCCAGCAGCGCTTCGGCGCGCGCCGTCGCGGGCAGGCGCTGCTCGCGCAACCGCGCGCGCACCGCCGCACCGCGCAGCCGCGTCAGGTCGTAGTCGCGCGTGGCGGTGTACTCGGGCGCGGCGACCCAATTGAACACCTTGGGCTTCAGCAACTGCGGAAACAGCGTGCCGGCAATCACGCCGACGAAGCTCACCATCAGTCCGATCACCGGAACGAAAAAATTCAGCCCGAACAGCGTGGCCCAAACCCAGCGCCGCGGGCGGCGATATGCCGGCGGGAAGAGCACCCCGATCGCCACCGCGATCAGCGCACTGGCCGCCGAGTGCAGCCCGAGAAAGCCGATCAGCGTCTCGAACGCGGCATCGCCGCGCGCCACCAGCAGCAATGCGGCCGATTCCGCGGTCAGCGCGGGAATCCACAACTTAAGCACGGCAGCGCTCCAGAAACGCCGCGAGCTGCTGCGGCAGCGGCACCTCGCCGACCTCGGTCGCGTGTACGGTGAGCCCGGCGGAGTCAAGATCCGCGCCGTACTGCTCGCGCAGCGAACGGCCGACCCGCTCGAGGTAGCCGGCGAGCCCCGACTGCGCTGTCAACGGCAGCAGCACCAGCAGCACGCGCAGACCGCCCTCGGTGTGCGACCAAGCCACGTCGACCGTTCGGCGCAGCCGGTCGATGCGCGCGAACCAGTCTGCGGCGGTCTGCGCGTCGCGCGCGGCGAAGGCGACCAGCGACGAGCGGATCGCCGCGGTCGCGAGCAGCCGCTGCATGCGCACCAGCTCGAGCGCGAAGTCGCCTGGGCAGTCCGGATACGCGGCGAGCAGCGGTCGCGTGGCTTCCGCGTGGTCGATGCTGTCTGCGTAGTACGCGAGCAGCACGGTCGCAAGCTGCAGCGTCTCGAGCGTCAGCGAGGTGAACGGCATGCGCTCGGCGACCAGCACGCCGAGCAGCCGCCCGCTGCTGGTGACCGCCGGCGCGCAGACGATATAGCGGCTCGGCCGGTCGTCCTCGACGAACGGCTCGCTCTGCACGTGTGTCAGCTGCCCGCTTTCGAGCGCGGCGGCGAGCATCGGGTCGGATTCGTCGAGCGCGCCGAAGTCGCCGATCGTCGCGGCTGCCTGCGGCTTCAGTTGCGCGTCTTCGATCACGAACAGCGCAGCGCATTCCAGGCGGCAGGTCTGCGCGAGCAGCTGCAGCAGCCAGGCGGCGGCCGGCAGCGCCTCGCCGCGCGCGTCTTCGCGCAGCACGCGAGCGCGCAGCGCGGCGAACATCTCGCGCAGCGTGAAAGGGCGCGCGATCAGCTCCTGCTCGAGCCGCTCGTGCGACACCGACAGCAGAAAGTGGTTGTGCGTCAGCGCGTGCAGCCGCTCGTCGATGTAGGCGTTGACCGCCTGTGCCTGCGCGAGCCGCGAGTTCCACACGTCCGAGAATTCGCCCGCGATCAGTGCGAGGATCAGCCCGCCGAGGAAGCTCGCGCGCGGAAACTCGCCGGCGATGCCGCCGTAGGTCTGCAGCAGAAACCAGCCCGCCAGCGCGAACGCCATCGCGAACACGCCGATCACCGAGCCATAGCGCAGCGCCAGGATCGCCGGCGCCAGCCACAGCCACGGAAATCCGCCCTCGACCCAGAACGGGTCGCGCGGATTCAGCATCCAGCTGAGCGCGAGCGACACACCCATGACGAGCAGCGCCTCGGCCAACGCGATGCGCCAGTCCGCGCTCGGTTTCCACAGCGTGACCGTGCGCGGCAGCAGCCGCCGCGCTGCGCGCTCGGCCGCCGACTGCTTGAGCCAGATCGCGGCGGGAATGCGCATCGCCCGGGCTACCTCGCAAGCGGCTGCGTGAGATCGCGCGCGAGCTTCTGCGCGACCGCCGAAAGCGCCTCGCGGCTCCAGCCGCTGCGGCCGCCGGTGGCCGTCCAAACGACCTTCCCGCTCGCAACCTCGATCACCTGCAGCGTCAGTCCGACCGCGGGCTCGCCGTCCACACCGACCTTGTAGCGCCATTCGGACACGCTTCCGGTCACCGCGTAGCGGATTCCGGTGCTGCGCGCCCACGCGAGCGCCTTGTCGATCGCCTGCGCGTCCTGCGGCTCGAACAGCGTCTCGGCGCCGAGGTTGCCCGGCGCGCGGACCAGATCGCCGATGCCGCGCGCACGCAGCACGCCTTCGACGATCGCTGCCGCGCGGGCGCCGGCCTGCGGGGTTTCGGTGTGGTTGGCGAGCGGCAACACGGCCCAGCGCGCGTTGCGGTCCAGTTCGGCGCGCGGCGCCACGTCGATCGTGCTGCACGCGCCGAGCGCGGCGAGCGCGCCCGCGAACAGAAGCGTCCTGATGCCGGCCATCGCGGTCTGCTTTCGTCGTTTCGATTCGTTCATCGCGACCTCCCTCAATAACACGCGCCATTCGAAAAGACTGTCGTCAGAACAACCATCGGTAGTGCACGCTGAACTGCCGGTACGGCGCAGCGTCCGCCCCGCGCGTCGAACCGCCGGCAGCGGCGAATTCGAGGCGGTCGGTACCGAAGACGCTGCCGCCGATGCCGAGTTGCCATTCGGTGTTGGCGCCGCTTGTCCGGTCGGCGAGCAGCGTGGCCGCCGCCCATGGCCGCCAGGCACGCGCGTAGCCGCTGCGCGCGCTGTCGCCGAGCGCGAGCCCGATGCCGAACTGCGTGGTCGAATGCGGCAGCAGCGCTGCGTTGGTGGCATCGGCGCGCGCCGCCGGCGGCAGCAGCGTGGCAAGCCGTGCATCGAGCCCGGCCTGCGGCGAATAGCGCAGGTCGGCCGCGGTCGCGCGCAGCGCGAGGTCCGGGTATTCGGTGCGCACGAGATGCCCGACTTCGATGCGCGCGATGCGCCCGCGTCCGACCGAGCCGCCTTCGAGCGCCGCATAGCGGTTCGCCTCGAAGCTCGCAGCCGCGAACTCGCGGTACGACAGGCGTGCATAGGCGGTAGCGCCCAAGGTGTCGCGGCGGCCGCCGACGCGCAGCAACGCGTTGTCGGTGGCCGGTTCGTCGAGGCCCAGCCGCAGGCCGAACCGCAGCCGCGGCGCCACGTCGCGGCTGCCTTGCAGCACGAAGCCGATCCCCGTGCCGAAACCGTCGCGAGCGGTGACCTGCGCGCGCAGTTCGCCGTTGCCGGCAATCTCGTAGCGCGCCGCGAGCGACTGCAGCCGCTCGGTCGCGGGCACGCCGACGAGCTGCGCGGCGTCGGTCGATTCGCGCGCGATCTCGTGCACTGCGGCCCCGAGCTGCAGCGGCGGCGAAACGTTGGCTGCGCCGTCGACGGCCCACGCGCGCTCGCTCAGCGGGCGCTGGCGGAACGCGGTCCATCCGAGACCTGCATACGGCGGCGCGGCGGTCGCCAGCGCGACGAATCGCTCGTGCAGATCGTCGTGGGCGGGGTACAGCGCGAGCCGATCGAACGCAAGCGTCTGCGCCAGCGCCGATCCGCCAACGCGCTGCGCCGCTTCGACGCGATCGGCCGCGGGTAGCCAGTCGGCCACGGTATCGAGCAGCGTTGCGAGCTCGGCGCGATCGTCATGGGCGAGCGCCACCGAAAGCCGCGCCCATGCGGGGCGCTCGAGCGCATTCGCGTAGGTTGCGAGCAGCCAGGCCTGCGCGATCTCGGCGCCGCCGCGCCCGATCCAGTAGCCGAGCGCCGCGTCGCGCGCATCGGCGCCGACGGGGCCGGCGCCGCTGTTCAGCATCGCGAACATCCGCGCGCGCGCCGCATCGGACCCTTCGAACGCCATTGCCAGCGCGACGCGGCGCGCCTGCACTTCGCGCGCGCGCGCCGCGTCGGCCATATGACCCGCACGCTGCAGCTCGAGCCACGCGTGACGCCGCACGCGCCACGCCGCGTCGGCCGCTCCGGTCTGCTCGAGCGCGTCGGCGTAGTTGAGCCACCACAGCGGATCGTTCGACGTCTTCACCTTCGATCGCAGATAGCGCAGTGCGTGCACCGGTTCCTGCAGCGCGAGCCAGCCGGCGGCGAACGGCCCCCACAGTTCGCTTTCGTCCGTCGCGATGCCGGCCCAGTCGCGCAGCGCTGCGCGCAGCGCCGTCGCGTCGCGCAACGCGATCAGCGACCACACGGCCAACGCGCGGAACTCGACGTTTTCCGGCGCCAGCCGCAGCGCGGCGCGCGCGTCGGCCAGTGCGGCCGCGGGCCGCCGGTCGGCGAACTCGAGGAGCGCACGCAGGTACAGGAAATGCGCGTCCTGCGCGAGCGCGCTGCGTTGCGCGTCCGTCAGAGCCGCGAGAAAGGCGCGCGCGCCGGTCGCGTCACCGGCGCGCTGGTACAGGAGCAGCGCACGCCGCGCCAAGTACGGATTGCCGAAGCGCAGAAAGGCTTGCGCAGCCAGCGCGGCGGCCTCGCCGGGCGCGTCGCCTTCGAGCAGTTCGCTCAGCGCGGTGTAGTGGCGCTCGTCGGTGTGGCCGCTTTCGACGAGCTTGCGGTAGGCGCGGATCGCCTCGCGCTCGCGTCCGGTCTGGCGCGCAAGCTCCGCATACGCGTCCCAGAAGTCGCCGTCCTGCGCCGCCGCGTTCGCCGCGACCGCGGCGAGTGCGGCGAATGCGGCGGCGATCTCGCCGTGCTGCGCTTCGGCGGCGGCGAGCCGCATCGCGTGGCCGACGTTGCCGGGGTCGTCTCGCACGAGCGCGCGCAGCGTCGAGCGGCGCAGCGCGTCGTCGCCGGTGCGTTCGGCCAGATCCGCGAGCAGCTCGAGCACGGCGCGCCGGTGCGGCCCGTCCGCGTGCCGCCGCAGCAGTGCGACCGCGCGTTCGGGCTCGCCGAGCAGCTCGTAGGCCTGCGCCAGCTTGCGCAGCGTTTCGAGCACCTGCCCTGAGCCCGTAAAAGGGTCGTCGGGCTGCCGGCGCAGTTCGCGCTGCAGCGCTTCGGCCCAGCGCGCGTAGTCGAGCACCTGCGGCGCGCGCGCGAGCACTTCGCGCCATGCGGCCGCGTCATCGGTGAGCTGCGCGACAGCGTGCCATTGTTCGAGGGCGAGCACCGGTTTGCCCGACCAGTCCGCCACTCGCGCGAGCCGCAAGCGCCACGTCGCGTTCTTCGGCGCCTGCCGCACCGCCGATTGCGCGACTGCGAGCGCGTCCTTGAGGTTGCGGTTCGCGAGGAAGACTTCGTAGGCGAGCGTGTAGACGCGGTCGTCGAACGGCAGCTTTGGCTCGGGCAGCCGCTCGCCGGGCAGCGCGCCGTCGGCCTGCGTGCGAACGAGCCTTGGTGCCTCGACCAGCGCGAGCCACTCGCTCGGCACCGGCGCGGCGAAGCGCGCCCGCCAGGCGGCGATCGCCGCGGGCGCGAGCGACAGGCGCAGCAGGCGTGTCGCGTAGCGCTGCGCGATGTCGGGGCGGTTGGCCGCGAGCGCGAAGCGCGTCAGGAATTCGAGGGTTGCGGTGTCGTTGCCGAGCACGCCGAGCTGGACCTCGGCGGCGGCGAGCGCGGCGTCGTACAACCCCGCGCCTTCGAGCGTACGCAGCGCCGCGACGAACAGCCGGCGCTTCTCGTCGCGCCGGGTCGCGACCGACTGCGCGCGGAAGTACAGCCGTGCGGCGAGTTCGGGTGCGCCGAGCGCGGCGATGCGGCGCGCGGCCGCCTCCCACGCGTTGGCCGAAAGCTGCGCATCGCGCGCGAGCAGGCGCTCGTGCCAGAACAGCGCGGCGTCGAAGGCGCCGGCCTGTGCCGCGCGCTCGGCCAGCTCGACGTCGATCGACGCCGGCCAGGCCACGCGCGTCATCGCATCGAGCTGCGCGCGCAGTTCGGCGAGCAGCCGCGCGCGGCGCGGATCGTCCTGCGCCAGCGCGTAGGTCTCGCGCAGACCGATGTCGATTTCGAGCAAAGCGATGCGGGCAGCCGCCTGCGGATCGGCGCCGCGCGGCAGCGCGCGCAGCTCGGCGCGCGCGCCGGCGTAGTCGCCGATCTCGGCGAGTTGGCGCGCCAGCAGCATGCGCAGCCCGTGCTCGTCGGGTCGCGCGCGCAGCCACAGCCGCAGGTACTCGACTTGCAGCGGATCGACCGCGCGCGTCTCGCGCGCGATGCGGGTTTCGAGGTCGCGGTACGGAAACGTCAACGCCAGCCCGCCTGCGACGAGCAGGCCGAGCCCGACCGCCATCCACGGCGGGATCAGGCGCTGGCGGTCCCTAGCGGCAGCGGACGTCCACCAGGGACTGAGTCGGCGCGTGCGCTGCGTCGTGACGAGCAAGCTCATAGCGGAGAAGTCCGGCCGCGTCGGCGGCCGGTTGCAGATCGCGTTCGTCGACGCGCACGCGACAGCCTTGCGCGTGCGCGAGCTTGAACTCGGGGCGGTCGTAGGCGTGCAACGCGAAGCGGATCCCGCTCGCGTCGCGGACGAAATCGCGGATCCAGCCGGCGGCGTCGTGCACGTACACCATCGGTGCGGCTTCGCGGGCGGCGACGACGGTCGCGTCGGCGTCGGTCAGGTGCACGTAGACGCCGCCCGGACCGGGCCGCGCTCCAGCGACGTTGCGGCTGGCGGCCAGCGCGACCGGAGCGTCGGCCGGCAGCCGCAGTGTGCGCAGTTCGCCCGCGCCGCGCACGCGCCAGGTGGGTTGCGCGGCGCGCAGGTCGCGCGCGATCGCGAGCGACTCGAAGTCGAGCACCTTGCGGATGTAGTCCGACGCGTACACCGGCACGACCGGCTGCGCGAGCGCCCAGGCGTAGACGCGATGCAGCGCCGCGAGCGACGCCTGCTTCGACGCCGAATAGGCGTGGTAGTAGATGTTGATCGGCTTGAGGCGACGCGGCGTTTCGGTCAGCTCGAAGGTCTCGATCGCGCGCTGGTAGCCGTAGTACGGGCCGGTCCACAGATTCGTGTAGACGTTTTCGTTCTGCATCGGCGCGAATACCTGGAAGCCCGCGCCGCGGCGGATGCCCAGCCCGGCCACCCGCGTCAGCGTCGGCGCGCTGCGCGTGATGATCGTGTCGCCGCCGTTCATGTTGAGCAGCCCGGCGCGGTCGGCCGTCTCGACCGCCTCGGCGGTCGGCACCGTGTCGCCGGTCCACAGGAACACGCGCGTCTTCTTGCCGGGCGGCGCCAGCCGCGCATCGATGTACGCGGCCGAGCCGGCGATCTCGGTGTTCAGGTCGAACGTGTAGCCCGGCAGCACAAGGTTCAGCGCACGGCCTTCGTAACCCGCGCCGGGTTGCGCCTTGGCGAGCGCGCGCCAGTAGAACGGATGCGAGTACGAGTGGCTGGCGATCTCGACGTGGGGAAGCGCGAAGATGCGGCGCGCGATGTCTTCGAGCGCGGGCGCAAGCTCGCGGAACATGCAGTCGCCGGCGATCTCGCCCTGGATCACCGACACCGTGTGCGGGATGCGGTAGCGGGCGATGACCTCGCGCAGCAGCACCTCCGGTGCGAACGGCGCGCCGGGCACCTCGGCACGCGAAGCGAATCCGTCGCCATCGATGTGTACGAACAGCAGCCGCCGGCCGGCCTCGGTGGTGACGTCGGGGACCGGAAAGTCGGGCGCGCCGAGCGCGCGCCGCAGGAACTCGATCGGATCGATCACCCAGCGTGCGCCCGCGTCGAACGCGCCCTCGACGAACGTGTAAGGCGCGAACGCCCAGCCGCCCCACGGCGCCAGCCCCACCGCGTCGATCGTCGTGCCGTCGGCCGCGGCGAGCCGCAGCAGCGGCGTGCCGCCGGGGTGCGCTACCGGCAGCACCTCGGCGGCGGCCAGCGCAGGCGCGGCCTCGAAGCCGACCAGCGCATCGGCGGCAGCGATGCGTAACGTTCCACGCGGCCGGGCAACCGGCGCAAACCCCAGCTCGCGCATCGCTGGGGACTCGGGAGCGAGCCCGGGCTGGTGCATGAGCACGAGTTTCAGCCCCGCGTCGAGTTGCCGCTTCAACCATGAGGCGAAGCGCGGGTTCAGGCTTTTCACCGGCTGCGAAAACCAGGTGACGATCGCGGCAAAGCGGCCGTCGGCAAGCGATTCGGGCAGCGGCCCGCGCACGTCGATCGGCTCGATCGTGTAGCCGAGGTAGGAAAGCAGCGCGGCGAGGAAGCGAAACGCCGGCGCTTGCATGAAGTCGGCGCCTTCGGGCCGGTCGGTCACCAGCGCGACCCGGCGCGGTTGTACCTCGAGGCTGCCGACGCCCAGCGCGTCGTGATCGCCGACGGCGACCCAGGGGATGAAACCCGCGGCGCGGATGCGCGCGGCGGTGGCGCGCGCGCCGGCGCGGTCCGCCGGCGGCGCATAGTCGATCACGACGATCGGCACGCGGTGCTCGTCGCGCACGCGCGCCAGTTGCGCGAGCAGCCAGTCGCGGTCGGCCGCCGGCACGTCGCGGTAGGTCCGTGTGGCGCGGTCCCAGCGTCTGTACAGCGATTCGGCGGCCACCGCGGCGACTTTGCCGCGCAGCCGCGGCAGGATCTCGAACCCGCGGTTGAATATCAGCTCGATGCCGGGGAAACGCGCGTGCAGCCGCTCGACGAGCGCGACCAGCGCGTCCTCCTGCGCGCGGCGCTCGTCCGGCGTCTTCGCATAGAGATGGTACGAGTCGAGCGTGTCGAGGAAGAAGCCGCGCCAGCCCTGCTGCCAAAGCGGCGCGATCACGCGGCGCTCGAAGAACTCGGCCCAGCCCGGCGCGGCCTGGTCGATCAGCCGACTGCCCCAGGCCGAGTTGTCGCCGCGCTGCCAGGCGGCGGGCACATCGCGCAGCCATGCACGCGCGGGCGACGCTTCGACGACGCTGACGTAGGCATACCAGCGCGGATGGCGCGGCAAGCGCGCGGGCTCGGGCGCATGCTCCGGTTCGAGCACGACGCGGTCGAACGCCTGCAGTTCCGCCAGCGGCGGGTTCGGCCCGTAGAACAGCGCGAACGCCGGATCGGAGCCGGCGGCAGCGTCGCCCGCCGCTGCGATCGGAGTCGAGAGCAGCGCAAGCAGGCACAGCAGTGCGCAACGAAGCGGGGCAGGCAAGTTCGGCGATTCCTCGGGGCGCGGCGGCGCGCTCATGCGGCGTGCCCACCCTGTATCCGGGCACACGCGCGCGATGTTAAGTGCTCGCTCTTGCTGCAGTCCCTCGAAATGCGGGCCGCCGACCGGCCATGGCGCGTCCTACCCGGCGCCGCCCGTCGACCGCGCATGCGCGGCTCGCGTCCGCGCGGGCAACGCCCGGATTGGCGCGCGAAAGCGCGCCAACTCAATGCTTCTCGCGTCTCGCATTTCCTGCCGCCGCATCGCCTGCGGCTAGCCCGTAAAGCGGATCGCGGGTCCGGCCCAGGGTCGCGACAATCGGGGCACGCTGTCGGTCCGAACGACGCCCACCGTGCCGATGAGACTGCTTCGATCCCGCCGCGCGCTCGCATCGCCGGGCGGCTCGGGTGCGCGGGTCCGCACCGAGCGCCGCGCGCAGCGCGGTCTGCGGTCGGCGGTGACGGTCTGACACAATCGCGTCCGTTACATCGGGACGGGGGACCCGCGTGATGCTCGAAACCCTGTTCGTCGGCTCGCTGGCCTTTCTCATCCTGATCGTGCTGGTCTGGACGGTGCAGCGCGCGCGCCGAATCCGTGCAGAGGCCGCGATCCGCGAGGAGCAGGCGCTCGCGCAGATGCGGGCCGGCAAGGCCCCGGCCAACGAGCGGCAGGGCGAAACGGTGTTCGCCGGAATGCCCACGCAGATGCTTCCGCGCGCGGGGATCGAGGTCAACGAAGTCGTCGATCTCGAGGCGCTGCTCGCCGGCGAGCCGGACGGCGTGGCGACGCGCGCGCGCGCGCGGCTCGAGGAGCCGACCAACATCGACGCCGGGCTCGATACGCTGCCGCCGCGTCCCGCCGCGCCGCCGGCGGCGCCGCCCGCGCCGGCACCCGTGGCCGTGGCGGCCGCGCCGCCCGCGGCGACGCCGCCGCGCCCCGCACCGGCGCCGGCGCAGACGGCGGGGCGCGGCGAACCGGCCGACGTCTCGCTGCGCGAGCTCGCGCTCGCGTGGTTCGAAGCGCGCGGCTATCGCAGCTCGCCGGCTTCGCCCGCGGTGCGGCCGATCGAGCTGGTGCTGCGTCACAAGGGCGACCCTGCGCGCGCGTACGCGTTCGTCGTCGAGTCCAGACGCGTGACCGGCGAACGCGTCGACGCGCTCGCCGAGCAGGCGCGTTCGATCGGCCTGCTGCGGCTGCTGATCGTGGCCGACGGCGGCGCCGACGCTTCGGCCGCGGCGCGCCGCAAGGGCGTGCGGCTGATGGACCGTGGCGCGATGGATGGCGAGCTGAAGAAGCTCGACCTGTCGGTGGCCGCAAAGATCATCGCCGTGGCGCGCAAGCGCACGGCCGCGCGCGGCGCGGCCGCCGTTCACTGACGGGCCTGCTGGCCGGCAGCGCGCGCGACAGACCTGCGCACGATCAAGCTGCCCGGCCGTCCGCCGGCTAGCATGAGCGAAGATGGGCTTGGAGGCTGGCCATGTTCCGGGATCGCAGCGACGCGGCGCGGCGGCTCGCCCGCGCGCTCGAACACTACAAGGGTCGTAACCCGCTCGTGCTCGGCATTCCGCGCGGCGCGGTACCGATGGCGCGCGAGATCGCGAACGCGCTGGGCGGCGAAGTCGATGTGGTTCTGGTGCGCAAGCTGCGCGCACCGGGCAACCGCGAGTTCGCGATCGGCGCGATCGACGAGTCGGGGTGGTCGTATCTAAATCCAGAGGCATCGCTCGTCGGCGTGTCGAGCGAATATCTGCAGGCCGAAAAGGAAGAACAACTCGCGACGATTCGCGAGCGCCGCCGGCTGTACACGGGGCACCGCGCGCCGATCGATCCCGCCGGGCGCGTCGTGATCGTCGTCGACGACGGCTTGGCGACGGGGTCGACGATGATCGCGGCGCTGCATGCGCTGCGCGCGAAGAACCCAGACAAGCTCGTCTGCGCCGTACCCGTGGCGCCGCCCGAGACGCTCGAGCGCGTCCGGCCGCTGTGCGATGAGCTCGTCTGCCTCGAGCCGCACCGCGACTTCTGGGCGGTCAGCCAGTTCTACGCGGCGTTTCCTCAGGTCGAAGACGACGAGGTGGTTGCCGCGCTCGCCGGCAAGTGACGCACGAACCAGTCGCGCGCGGCGCGGGCGGCCTCCTCGAGCGTGCCCGGCTCCTCGAACAGGTGTGTGGCGCCGGGGACGATCACCAGATCGTGCTCGCAGCGCAGCGCGCGCGCGGCGCCGCGATTCAGCGCGAGCACTTCGCGATCCCATTCGCCGACGATCAGCCGCGTCGGCGCGCGCACGCGCGCGAGTACGTCGGCGGGCGCCAGATCGGGGCGGCCGCCGCGCGAGACCACAGCGCGGACCGCGTCGCCGAGTTCGGCGGCGGCGACGAGCGCCGCCGCTGCCCCCGTGCTCGCGCCGAACAGCCCGACCGGCAGCCCGCTCAAAGGCGCCTCGCGCCGCGCCCAGCGACAAGCGGCGACGAGCCGCCGCGCCAGCAGCGCGATGTCGAAGCGCGCCGCGCGCTCGGTGTCCTCGTCGGGCGTCAGCAGATCGACGAGCAGCGTGGCGAGGCCGACCTCGCTGAGCACGCCCGCGACGTAGCGGTTGCGCGGCGAAAACCGGCTCGAGCCGCTGCCGTGCGCGAACAGCACGAGGCCGCGCGCCGCTTCGGACCCGCTGCCGGGCAGTACGAGATCGCCCGGCAGCGTGACGCCGTCGGCGGCGATCGCGACGACGCGCAGGTTCATCGCGCATGCAGCCGCACCGGAATGCGGCGCGGGCCGAACGCGCCTTCGAACTTGCCGAAGCGTCCGGCGATCGCCGTCGCGCAGTGCGGGCAGCGCCCGTCTTCGGTCAGCTCGTAGCGCAGGATTCGGTGCCAGTCGCGTTCGATCAGCGCGGCGTGGCAGTTCGGGCAAAACGTCGTTCCGCCTTCCGTGTCGTGCACGTTGCCGGTGTAGACGTAGTGCAGACCCTCTTCGAGCGCGATGCGCCGCGCGCGCGCGAGTGTGGCGGGCGGCGTCGGCGGCAGGTCGGTCATCTTCCAGTCGGGATGGAATGCGGTGAAGTGCAGCGGCACCTGCGGGCCGAGTTCGCGGAAGACCCACCGGCTCAGCGCGCGCAGCTCTTCGTCGGAGTCGTTCTTGGTCGGGATCAGCAGCGTCGTGATTTCGGTCCAGACGTCGGTTTCGTGGACGAGATACTTCAGCGTGTCCAGCACCGGCGCCAGATGCGCGCCGGTCAGCTTGAAGTAGAAGTCCTCGGTGAAGGCTTTCAGGTCGACGTTGGCCGCATCCATCTTCGCGTAGAACTCGCGGCGCGGCTCGGCGTGGATGTAGCCCGCGGTGACCGCGACCGTCTTCAATCCGCGCGCGTGGCACGCGTCGGCCGCGTCCATCGCATACTCGGCGAAGATCACCGGGTCGTTGTAGGTGAAGGCCACGCTCTTGCAGCCGGTGGCGAGCGCCGCCTCGGCAATCTCGTCGGGTGCGGCCTGGTCCATCAGCCGGTCCATCTCGGTCGACTTGGAGATGTCCCAGTTCTGGCAGAACTTGCAGGCGAGATTGCAGCCGGCGGTGC
>CAZIJU010000020.1:0-47057 GCA_964539745.1 uncultured Burkholderiaceae bacterium
TACGCGGTCGAGTTCATCGCCGACGACGAGCTGGTCGAGGTCACGCCGCAGAGCATCCGCCTGCGCAAGCGCTTCCTGAAGGAGCACGAGCGCAGGCGCGCCGAGCGCGAAGCGGCATGAGCGGTGACGCTGCGCAGCGCGCGCATCGGCGCGCGCTGGCCTTGATGGTCGTCGCGCCGATGCTGTGGAGCATCGCCGGCGTGGTGACGCGGCAGCTTTCGCCCGAGCTGCAGCAGCACGGCCGCTTCGAGATCACGCTGTGGCGCAGCTTCTTCGCCGCGGTGTTCGTCGGCGGCTATCTCGCGTTCGTGAAGCGCGATCTCGCCGGCAGCCTGCGGCGTGCCGGCGGCGCCGGGCTGCTGTCGGGGCTGATGTGGAGCGCGATGTTCTGCTGCTTCATGCTCGCGTTGACGCTGACGACGGTCGCCAACACGCTGATCGTGCTGGCGGTCGCGCCATTGACCACGACGCTGCTCGCGTGGGCCGTGCTGCGCGCACCGGTGCCCGCACGCACGTGGGCCGCGATCGCCTTTGCCACACTGGGCATCGGCTGGATGTTCGCCGGCGGGCTGCGGCTCGAAGGGGGCCGGCATCTGGCCGGCATGGCGGTCGCCTTCGGCGTTCCGCTGGCCTCGGCGATCAACGTGGTCACGCTGAAACGGCGCGGCGAGTCGGTCGACCTGATCCCGGCCGTGTTCATCGGCGGCGTGCTGTCGGCCTTGCTGATGCTGCCGTTCGCGCTGCCGTTCCGCGCCGAGCTGCGCGACGTGCTGCTGCTCGCGGCCCTGGGCTTCTTCCAGCTCGGCCTGCCGTGCATGCTGATGGTCGCGGCGGCGCGGCACCTGTCGGCCGCCGAGGTCGCGCTGCTCGCGATGCTCGAGGTGCTGCTCGGCCCGTTGTGGGCCTGGCTCGGGGCGGGCGAGGTGCCTGCGCCGGACACCTTGGCGGGCGGCGCCGTCGTGCTCGCCGCCCTCGTCTTCAACGAAGTCGCAGCTCACGGCGGCCGCTCGAAACCCATCGGCTAAGCTCGCACCATGTCCGAGTTGGCCGCGATCCGCGTGCGCAGGGTGCCGATGAGCGCGCCGCTGCAATGGCTCGCGCTCGGCTGGCGCGACTTCCTCCACTGCCCCGGCGTGGGTCTCGTGCACGGCGCTTTCGTCGCGGTCGGCGGCTGGGTCGTGCTCGCACTGTCGTTCAGGTACTGGTGGCTCGCGCCGGGTGCCTTCTCCGGATTCGTCATCGTCGGCCCGATCCTGGCGACTGGGCTGTACGAGCTGAGCCGGCTGATCGGTCGCGGCGAATCGCCGGGTCTCGCGCATGCGATCGCCGCATGGCGGCGCGGCACCTGGCAGCTCGTGCAGCTCGGGCTGCTGCTGTCCGTGCTCGGCACGCTCTGGGTCGTCGGTTCGGCGATCCTGTTCGCGTTGTTCGTCAAGGTGCCGCTGCGCGGCCCGGTCGAGTTTCTGCGTTACGTTGCGATCGCGCAGGGCAACGTGCTGTTCATCGAATGGGCGATCCTTGGCGGGCTCGGCGTGGCGGTCGTCTTCGCGATCACGGCGGTCTCGCCGCCGCTGCTGCTGGGCCGCAAGATCGGGCTTTTCGACGCGCTGCTGGCGAGCGTGCGGGCGGTCGGCGACAACCCGGGGCCGATGCTCATTTGGGCGCTCGTCATCCTGATTGCGACTTCGCTGTCGCTCGCGACCGCGATGCTGGGGTTCCTGATCACCGTCCCGGTGATCGGTCATGCGACCTGGCACGCCTACCGCGCGCTGATCGACGCTTCGAGTCTTCCGCTGCGCAACGAGTGAGCGATGGCCGACGGCACGCTGTTCGGTCTGACCGAAAGCCAGATCACCGACTTCGGGATGACCTGGGGCGTAGGCGGGTTCATCGCCTTCATGCTGTTCATCATCTGGAAGCTCGCGCGCGATTCGAAGGCCGGCCGCTTCGGGACCTTTGTGCTTTTCTTCGTGCTGGCGTTCGGCATCCTCGGCTTCATCGCGAAGAGTGTCATCCAATGGATCCTTCAGCGCTGAGTCCGTGGCGCTTCTGCGTGGCGCCGATGCTGGACTGGACCGACCGGCACTGCCGCGTCTTCCATCGCACGCTGTCGAAGCGTGCGCGGCTGTATACGGAGATGATCACGACCGGCGCGCTGCTGCACGGCGACGTGGCGCGGCACCTCGACTTCGACGCGGCCGAGCACCCGGTTGCGCTGCAACTGGGCGGCAGCGACCCCCGGGAGCTCGCGCATTGCGCCCGGCTCGGGCAAAGGTGGGGTTACGACGAGATCAACCTGAACTGCGGCTGCCCCTCGGAACGCGTTCAGCGCGGCGCCTTCGGCGCCTGCCTGATGGCGGAGCCGGCGCTCGTCGCCGACTGCGTCAAGGCGATGCAGGACGCGGTATCGATCCCGGTCACGGTCAAGCACCGCATCGGGCTGGACCGTAACGAGGATTACGGTTTCGTTGCCGATTTCGTCGGCACACTGGTCGACACAGGTTGTCGCGTCTTCATCGTGCACGCGCGCAACGCGTGGCTGAAAGGGCTGAGTCCGAAGGAAAACCGCGAAGTGCCACCGTTGCGCTATGCGGTCGTCCGCCGACTCAAGCGCGACTTCCCCGATGCGACGTTCGTGCTCAACGGCGGCATCGTTTCGCTCGCGCAGGCAAGTGCCGAGCTGCAGCATCTGGATGGCGTGATGCTCGGCCGAGCCGCCTATCACGACCCTTACCTGCTCGCCAGGGTCGACGCCGAACTGTTCGCGGACGCGGCGCCACCGCCATCGCGCGAGGCGGTCGTCGCATCGATGGCCGCGTATCTGGCCCGGCGCGGCGCGGCGGGCGATGCGCCGCGGGCGATCGTCTGCCACATGCTGGGGCTGTATCTGGGGCAGCCGGGTGCGCGCGCGTGGCGGCGAATGCTGAGCGACCCGGCATTTCTCGAGCGCGAGGGCGTCGGCGCGCTCGCCGCCGCGGCGCGTGTGTTCGCCGCTTGCGCGCCGGAACGCGAAGCCGTCTGACGGCGCTCGCGAGGCGCCGCTACTCGGTCTTGCACTCCAGGTCGTAGTCCGCCTGCGCACGGCGCATCGCGAGTTCGGCCGAGGCGCGCTGCTGCGGGGAGGCGGTTTCCAGATCGCGCCGGGCGTAGTTCACGCGCGTGGCCAGTTCGCGGCACAAGGCGTCCTTGTTGACCGCTGCCGCCTGCGCAGGCGTCGGCGTGCGCTCGACGCGAATCGTCCGCGGAGCATCCTTGCCGCCCGCCGGCGCACCCTTGGCGTCGGCCTCGACCGGCTGCGACGTGTCGACCGCGCGGCTTCGCTTCGTGCCGGGCGGGCATGCCTCATTCGAATAGGTCACACGGCCGGCGGCATCTTCGCAGCGCTGCACGTTGTTGGCATGCGCCGCCGGCGCGGCGAGCAGGCACGACAACGCGACGAGCGCGCCGACGGCGGGGCGGTGTCTTCCTGAAAGCGGAACACGGTCGATGGCGGAGGGCATCTCGATCTCCATCAGCGTTGGCCTGCGTGTGCGGCAAGTCTAGCCCCGCATCGGAGGTCGCGGCTGCACCGCCGGCCTCCGCCTGACGGACGGGCCAGCGCGGTGGTCCGGTCGCGCGGGTTCAGCCCTTGCGGCATTGCAGCTGATACTGCTCTTCCGCGCGATGCACTTTTCGTTCGGCGTCGGCGCGCTTGGCGAGCGTTGCGCGCGCGAGCGCGTCTCTCGCTTGATCGAGTCGCAACGCGAGCTTGCGGCACTCGCGCGCCCTGGCCTCGTCCTTCTTCGCGTTGGCCTGCCGCTGTTTCTCGGCGCGCGCTTCCTCGGCCTTGCGCTCGCGCTCGATGCGCCCGAGTTCGAGCGCATCGCGCCGGGCGCGCTCGCGCGCGGCCTTCTCGTCGGCCGGCTGCGGCGCCGCGCTCGGGCCGATCGTGCGGGCGGACTGCGTGCCCGGCGGGCAGGGGCCGTTCGAGTACGTCACCTGGCCTCCGCCCTCGCAGCGCTGGATGGCCTGCGCGTGCGCCTGCCCGGCGGCCAAAAGCAGTGCGCAGCAAACGAATGCGGGGCAAGGCAGGGTGCGCATGGACGGCAGTGTAGGCGCGCGCGCGTCGCCCTCAAAGCACCTTGCCGGGGTTCATCAGGCCGAGCGGATCGAGCGCCTGCTTGACTCGTCGCATCAGCGCCAGCTCGATCGGCGACTTGTAGCGCGCGATCTCGTCGCGCTTGAGCTGCCCCAGGCCGTGCTCGGCACTGATCGAGCCGCCGCAGGCGGCAACCGCGTCGTGCACGATCCGCCGGATCGCGGCCTCTTCGGCGAAAGCCTGCGCGATCGGAACGCCGGGCTGCGTGCCGAAGTTGTAGTGCAGGTTGCCGTCGCCAAGATGCCCGAACGTGTACGGCTGGATCCATGGGAAGCGCGCCGCCAGTGCGGCGTTGGTCCGCTCGACGAAGCCGGGGATCGCCGACACGGCAAGCGCGATGTCGTGCTTGACGTTGCCCCCCGTGCGCGCGTGCGCCTCCGGGATGCCTTCGCGCAGGGCCCACAGCGCGCGCGCTTCGACGAGCGATTGCGCGACGACCGCGTCGACGACCGCGCCGGCTTCGATCGCGGCGCCGAGCAGCGACTCGAGCGTGGCGGCGGCGTGCGCCTCGCTTTCGTGATCGGAAAGCTCGATCAGCACGAACCAGGGTGCGGCGCCCCGCAGCGGCTGCGACAGGTGCGGCAGTTCCGCGGCGACCGTCGCCAGGCACGCGTCCGACATCAGCTCGAAGCCGGTCAGCGCGCATCCGGCGGTGCTGCGCGCGCGGCGCAGGAGATCGACTGCGGCGGCCAGAGAGGGCACCGCGGCGAACGCGGTGGCGAGTGCCCGCGGCTTCGGAAAGAGCTTCAGCACCGCCGCGGTGATGATGCCCAGCGTGCCTTCGGCGCCGATGAACAGGTCCTTCAGGTCATAACCGGTGTTGTCCTTGCGCAGCCCGCGCAGCCCGTCCCAGATCTCGCCGTCCGGCAGGACGACCTCGAGCCCGAGCGCCAGATCGCGCGCGTTGCCGTAACGCAGGACCGCGGTGCCGCCGGCGTTCGTCGACAGATTGCCGCCGATCGTTGCGCTTCCTTCGGCCGCGAGCGACAGCGGAAAGAGCCGGTCGTGCTCCGCCGCGGCGGTCTGAACCGCCTGCAGGACGCAACCGGCCTCCACGGTGATCGTGTCGTTGTCGGTATCGACCGCGCGCACGCGGTTCATACGCCGCACGCAGACGACGACGGCGTTGCCGCTCGCGTCGGGCGTGCCGCCGCCGACGAGCCCCGTGTTGCCGCCCTGCGGAACGATCGGCGCGCGTGCCGCCACGCACAGCCTCACGACGCGTGCCACTTCTTCGGTCGTCGCCGGCCGCACGACGGCGAGCGCTCTGCCCCGGTACCGTTTACGCCAGTCCGTCAGATACGGCGCCGTGTCCGCGTCTTCGGTCAGCACGTGCGCGGCGCCGAGCGCGGCACGCAGTTCGTGGACGAGGTTCATCCCCAGGGTCTCCTTCGAACCGCAACAACGTCAATTGCGCCGAGGAACGACGAGGCGTCGCGCACGCTCGTCGGATCCCCGGACGGATGACGGCGCCAGGACCGACGTCGCATCGATCGAGCTGCGTCCTTGCGGACTCTGCGCAGCTCGCGTGAGGATCGCGGTTTCATTCGATGCGCTCCGCAGGTCGCCTGCGCGCCGCCAGCTTGAACGGCCGCAGATAAACGATCGCCGCGGCGAAAAAGGTCGACGCAAGCGCGAACTCGATCCACGCGAGCGTGGCGTGCGGCGCGGGTTCGAAGGCGCGCACCGCCGCTTCTGCCACGTACAGCAGGACGATCAACGTCGCCCACTGGAAGGCGGTGACGTCTCCGCGCAGCAGTCCCCGCGCGCAAGCGAGCAGCGGCACGACCTTCAGGACGAGCCCAGAGCCGCCCGGCCGCAGCGGCGCGAGCGCGAGCTCCCACAGCACGCAAAGCACCGCGAGCGCGAACCACGCGCCGATCGCGACACGGCGCGCGTTGCGCTGCGTGACCGTGACGGCGGGCGCGCTGTCGTTCATCCGCGCAAACGCAACGCGATCGTCGCCAGCCGCCGGCCGAGCGCGATCGCGAGCCGCTTCTCCTCGTCGGTCAACGTCTGCGGCGGGCCGCCGTGTCGCGCGTGGTGGCTCGCGCCGTACGGGCCGCCGCCGCTCGCGGTCGTGCCGACGTCGCGCTCGGTGTATGGCAGCCCGAGCAGCAGCATGCCGTGATGCAGCAGCGGCAGCATCATCGTGAGCAGCGTGGACTCCTGCCCGCCGTGCAAACTGCTGGTCGACGTGAACACGCACGCGGGCTTGCCGGCGAGGGCGCCGGAGAGCCACAGCCCGCTGGTCGAATCGAGGAAGAACTTCAGCGGCGCCGCCATGTTTCCGAACCGCGTCGGCGAGCCGAGCGCGAGCCCTTCGCACTCCTCGAGGTCGCGCAGCTCCGCGTACGGTGCGCCTTCCGGGGGAACGGGTGGGGCGCTGCGTTCGGTCGTGGCAGCCACCGGCGGCACGGTGCGAAGGCGTGCGTGCGCGCCGTTCACGCCGTCGATGCCCTGCGCGATGCATTCCGCGAGCCGCCGCGTGGCGCCGTGGCGGCTGTAGTAGAGGACGAGGATATCCAAGTCGATGCGCGGCCGTTTAGTATCCACCGCGATTATGCTGAAAACGCGCGCCTGCGGCGCCGAGCGCCTGCGATGAGCACGAAAACCCGCCCGCGCACCGGTGTCGACTTCGCGCGGTCGCTGCGCGCCGCCGCGCGCGTCGACGAGTGGCCGGCGCGGCTCGGCCCGCTGCTCGAACAGGCGCGTGCCGCGCTCGAGTTCGCCGCACAGCGCGCGCGCGAATTGCGGCTGCCGCAGGTCGCCGCCAGCCTGACCCTCACGACGGTGCTCGCGCTGGTGCCGCTGCTGGCCGTGGCGCTGTCGATCTTCGCTACGTTTCCGATGTTCGGCGAGTTCCGCGCCGCGCTCGAAAGAAACCTGCTTCGGGAGCTGATGCCCGAACAGTACGCGGCGCAACTGTTGCGCTACCTGAACAACTTCGCGGCGAAGGCGACGCAGCTGACCGCGATCGGCCTGCTATTCCTTGCGGCCACCGCGATGCTGATGATCCACACGGTCGAACGCGCGCTGAACGAGCTGTGGCTCGTGCGGCAGCAGCGGCCCTTGACACAGCGGGTCGTCATCTACTGGACGCTGATCACGCTCGGACCGGTGCTAATTGGTGCGAGTCTTGCTGCCACCTCGTACCTGCTGTCGGCGTCGGCCGGTCTTGTGCAGCAGCTTCCCGGGCCGCTGCGCGCGGCGGTTGACCTCCTGCCGTTCGTGGCGAGCGGGTTCGCGTACGCGGCGCTTTACGTGCTGGTGCCGAACCGCAAGGTGCTGTGGCGCGACGCACTGATCGGCGGCTTCGTTGCGGCGCTCGCCGGCGAACTGATCCGCGAGGGTTTCGCCCTGTACATCCGCACCGGTACAGTCGCGACGATGTACGGCGCGTTCGCCGCGGTGCCGCTGTTCCTGCTTTGGGTCTACTTGGCATGGTTCGTCGTGCTCTTCGGCGCGGCGATCGCCGCGACGCTTCCGATGCTGCGCAGTACGCGATTCGCCGACGAGCGCCGCGCAGGCAACCGTTTCGTCACCGCGGTGGCGCTGCTGCGCGCGCTGTACGAGGGCCATCGGCGCGGCGGCGAAGCGGCGCGGATCGACACCGAAACGCTTGCGCGCGCGGTGCGGCTGTTCCCGGAGGAAGCGGAACGGCTGCTCGAAGCGCTCGAGCGCCTGGGCTACGTCGCGCGGCTGGAGGGCGCGAACGCCGGGCGCTGGCTGCTCGTCTGCGACCCCGAGCGCACCGACCTGGTCGAAGTTTTCAAGGGTTTCGCGGTCGACCCGGGCAACACGCTGATTGCACGCGACGAGGCGATCCTCGGTGCCTGGATGCGGCGCGCGCTCGAGTCCGACTGGCTGCGCACTCCGCTCGCCCAGGTTTTCGCGGGCACCGGATGAACGGTCGGCCCGGAAGGCGCGATCGGGCCGCAGCGCGGGCAATGCTGCCGAAGCGCGAATCGCTGCGCAGTGACGCCGGGTCGCCCGGCGGTCGAGAAACAACGCGACCTGCAAGGCGTCGCCTCACCGCCTTCGGTCGCACCTGTGTGCGTCCATGGCGAAATTATCGGCGTCGGAGCGTGCAGGGGACGAGGCTCACCCCGCCAGCGGGCGGTCCGATCAGCGCGGTGAAGGTGCGGCACCGGCCGTCGACGCAAAGCAGATAATCGGCCCCGAACTCGGAGCGCGCGAGCCGGATCTCGCGATGCCAGCGCATCGCCGGCTGATAGCGCCACGCGCCGTTCTGCAGGATCGCACCCGCGGGCGGCTCCATGCCGGCACCGCTGCCGCGGATGCGCGCGCCGGAAAGATACAGCCACGGTCCGGCGACGACGTAGTCCTCTTCCCACAGCACCTTTTCGACGGTATGTCGCCAGGCGAGGGTGAACGACCGCGCCGGGACCGCGACGTTCAGTGCGCCGGCGACCAGACAGACAGCAAGCGCGCTCACCGGGCCGGCTGGCCGCGCGCAAGCCGCAGCCGCCCGCGCGTGCGGCCGACGTGCCAGATCACCAGCATCGCCGCCATCGCCAGCCCGATCTCGTCGGTCAGCGGCAGCGCGACGATCAGGAAGGCGGCGGCGGCGAAGGCGAAAGCGCGCTCGAACCAGCGCAGCGGTGCGAGCCAGTAGCCGATCGCCGCGCCGCCCCACAGCAGGATCGCGACGACGGCCTTGAACACGACATACGCGACGTCGACCCATCCGCCCGACTGCAACATCAGCGCCGGCGCGTAGACGGCCATGTACGGGACGATGAAACCGGCAATGGCGATACGCATCGCCTGAAGGCCGATCTTCATCCCGGATTCTTTCGCGATCGGCGCGGCGGCGAATGCGGCCAGCGCAACGGGCGGCGTCAGGTCGGCCATGATGCCGAAGTAAAAGACGAACATGTGCGAGACGATCAGCGGAACTCCGAGCTCCAGCAGTGCCGGCGCGGCGAGTGAACTCGTGATGATGTAGTTCGGAATCGTCGGGATGCCCATGCCGAGCACCAGGCACACCAGCATCGTCAGCAGCAGGCTCAGGAACAGGCTCTTTTCGCCCATCTGGATGATGTAGCCCGCGAAGGTCGTCGCCGCGCCGGTCAGCGTCAGCACACCGATGATCACGCCGACCAGCGCGCAGGCCACGCCGACCGGCAGCGCATGGCGCGCGCCATCGGCCATCGCGTTGACCGCCAGCCGCAGCGTCTCGCGCCCGCCCTTGACGAAGGCGAGCAGCGCGGCCATCACGCCGGCCAGCGCGAGGATCGCGCCGATGCCGAACTTGAAGAACGCCGAGCAGGCCAAGCCGATCAGGATCCAGAACGTCACGCGCAGCGCGGTCTGGCCCATCCGTGCGGCGAGCGCGAAGCCGAAAATCAGCACGACCGTCAGTGCCAGCGACACCATCCCCGAAAAAAGCGGCGTGTACCCCGAGAAAAGCAGAAACACCAGCATGATCAGCGGCAACACGAGGTACCAGCGCTCGCGCACGGCACGCCAGGGGTCGGGGCATTCCTCTTTCGGCAGACCAAGCAGCTTGGCGCGCCCGGCCTCGAAGTGGACCATGACGAACGCCGTGAAGAAGTACAGCAGCGCCGGGATCAGCGCGGCCTTGCAGATCTCGACGTACGGCACGTTGATCGTCTCGGACATGATGAAGGCGACTGCCCCCATCACCGGCGGCATGATCTGGCCGCCCATGCTCGAAGTGGCCTCGACTCCGCCGGCGAAGGCCGGCTTGTAGCCGAAGCGCTTCATCAGCGGGATCGTGAATTGCCCGGTCGTCACCACGTTGGCAACCCCGGAGCCATTGATCGTTCCCATCAGACCCGAAGAGACGACCGCCACCTTCGCGGGGCCGCCCGTGGCGTGACCGAACAGCCCGAGGGCGAAGTCCGTGAACAGTTTGATCATCCCCGCCTGTTCCAGAAACGCACCGAACAGGATGAACAGGTAGATGTACGACGACGACACGTAGGTCGGCGTGCCGTAGATGCCCTCGGTACCGAAGCCGAGCTGTCCGACCACCTGGTCGAAGCCGTAGCCGCGGTGCGCCAGCGCTCCCGGCAGGTACTGGCCGAACAGTGCGTACGCGAGAAACACCGCGCAGATGATCGGCAGCGCGATTCCCATCACGCGGCGCGCCGCTTCGAACACCAGCACGATCGTCAGGATGCCGACGACCATGTCCGCCTTCGTCAGATCGCCAGCGCGCTGCACGAGGTCGGCCTCGAAGATCCAGTGGTAGCAGCCGGCGGCGAAGCCGGCGATGCCGACGATCCAGCCGAGCCAGCGTTGCTTCAACGGCGGCATCAGCAGGAAGGTCATCAGCAGCAGAAAACCGACGTGGATCGCCCGCACGACGGGGCTCGACAGCGGGCTGAACGCGGCCGTGACGACCTGGAAAGTCGAAAAAACGACGGCAACGGCGAACGCCGCCCGGCTAAGCGGCTGCACGGTGTGCTCGGTGTGCGGGGCGGCGGGGTCCGTCATCGCTCGGTCCTCTGCAACGGAATGGGCGTCGTGGTACCCAGAAAAAAGCGATGGCACAGCGGTGCTGTGCCATCGCCACACGCGCTGCGCGTGCAGGCTACTTCAACACGCCTGCTTCGCGGTAATACCGTTCGGCGCCCGGGTGCAGCGGTACTGGCACGTTCTTGGCGGCGTCGGCCTTGCTGATGCCTTTCGCGGCCGCATGCGCCGCGATCAACTGGTCGAGGTTGTCGAACAACGCTTTGGTCATCGTGTAGACGGCATCGGCCGGCACGCCTTCGTGCGTGACGAGGAAGTTCTTGATCGTCGCCGTCGGCACCGCGTCGGTCTGGTTCGTGTAGGTATTTGCCGGAATCGTTCCGGGCTGATAGGCCGGGTCGCCGACTTTCGCGACGACGTCGGCCGGGATCGGTACGACGACGATCCGGATCGAGGTCGCGAGGTCGCGGATCGAAGCCACGCCGAGCCCCGCCGACTGCAGCGTTACGTCCAACTGCCGGTTCTTCATCAGTTCGACCGACTCGCCGAAGGGCAGGTATTCGACTTTCGCGAAGTCCTGGTAGGTCAGCCCGGCGGCCTTCAGGATCGCGCGCGCGTTCAGCTCCGTGCCGGAGCGCGGCGCGCCGACCGAGATGCGCTTGCCTTTCAGATCGGCGAGGGTCTTGATACCGGAGTCGGCACTGGCGACGATCTGGATGTAGTTCGAATAGATGCCCGCTACCGTTCGCAGCTTCTTCAGCGGCGTCTTGAAGCCCGCGTCCTCCACACCCTTCCAGGCGTCGGACAGCGAGTCGCCGAGCGTGAAGGCGATTTCGCCGCGGCCGGCTTGCAGCAGGTTCAGGTTTTCCACGGACGCCTTGGTCGCCTGCACCTGCACTTTCGCGTCGGGCATCGCCTTGCTGTAGATCTGGCTGAGCGCCACGCCGAGCGGGTAGTACACGCCGGCCTGGCCGCCGGTGAGGATGTTGACGAACTTCTGCTGGGCATTTGCTCCGACGCTGGCCGCGCAAAGTGCCGCGGCGGCGAGCAGGGAGCGAAACAGGGCCGAGCGGGTCTGTCGCATGGTGCGCTGTCTCCTCGAAGTGGGTTTGAAATGAACCGTCGAACGCGATTCGTTGGCGAAAGTATAGGGGCGGGCGCGAAGCGACGGTGACGTGACTTTTCCCGATGGCCGCACGCCGCGCGGCCGGCCCGGTGAGCTTCCGGCAGACGGCCGACGGACCATCGGCCGCAGGTAATCCGCGGGCCCGCTTGCGGAACGGCGGCGGGAAGAGGGCGATCGAGCATTCGCGATGCCGAATCCCTGACGAACGCTCAATCCGCGGGCGCAACGGAAAGCACCAGCGCGGCGGCGGCCAGCACCAGCGCGCCAGCGACCCGATCGGTCCAGCGCGCGTAGCGCGGATCGGTCGCGATGCGTGCCGCGCGCGAGGCGAGGAAGCCGTAACCGGCGAGGATGAAGAACTCGGGCACGACCGAACCCGCCGCGAGCCAGGCCATCTGCGCGCCGATTGGAAGGAACGGGTCGACGAATTGCGGCAGGATCGCCACGAAGAAGATCAGCGTCTTCGGGTTGGCAAGCTGCAGCGTCAGCCCCGACGCATAGATCGACCGCCAGGTCGATCCGCGCGCGGCCGGGTTCGACGCGGTGATCGGCGAAGGCTGGCCGAACAGCGCGCGCAGCCCGAGATAGACGAGACACGCCGCGCCGATCCACTTGACCGCGAAGAAGAACGCGCGCGAAGAAACGAGCACCGCGCCGAGGCTGGTGGCGGAAATCGCGAAGTAGATCGCGTTGGCCGACAGGATGCCGAGCGTGGCGGGGATCGAGCGGCGCGCGCCCTGCGTCAGCCCGTACGCGATCACCAGCATCACGGCCGGCCCCGGCGACAGGCTCAGCGCCGCCTCGGTCAGCACGTACAGCCAGTAGGTGTCCCAGTTGACCGCGTTCAATCGAGTCGAGCGGGACGTTCAGGCCGCGGCTGTCGCGAAGATGCGCGCGGCGAACGATTCGAGCGCGCGCCGCACGCCGTCCGGGTTCTCGGCCATCATCGAATGCCCGGTGTCGGCCAGCGTGACAGCGGTCTTGTCCGCGATCGCTTCGAGCAGCGGCTGCGCCGCGCGCGGCGGCGTCATCTGGTCGGCCGCGCCGAGCACGAAGAGCGCCGGGCAGCGCAGCGCGCGCGCCGCCTCCAGCCCGCGCGCGTACGCGTTGCACGCGGCGAAGTCGGTCGGCAGCACCGCCGCCCCGTTGACGCGCGCGATCCGCTGCATCAGCCGCAGGTTCTGCCAGACGACGTTGAAGCCCGGCGCCGGGTTGCCGGGACGCACCGCGAACGGCGCGATCGACGCGCTGTGCGACCAGACGTTGATCATGTCCATCGCCGCCGGCGGATCGTCGCGCGTGGCCGCGAGCAGCGCATCGGACACGCGCATCGGAGACGCGGTCGCGCACAGCGCCACGCCGGCAACCCGATCGGCGAGCCGCCGCGCCAGTTCGAGCGCGACCAGCGACCCCATGCTGTGGCCGACGAGCAGAAAGCGCCGATTCGCCAATGGCGCGATCGACTGCGTCACTCGATCGGCGATCGCCTCGACGCTCGTCGCGGCCGGCCCGCGGCTGCGCCCGTGCCCGGGCAGATCGAGCGCGAGCACCGCATGGCCGTGGTGCGCAAGGTAGCGGCTCTGCAGGATCCACACGCTGTGGTCGTGCTGCGCGCCGTGCAGGAACACCACGCACGGCAGCGCCGGGTCGAAGCGCCTGCCGCCCTCGTAAGCGTAGAGTCCGTCGAGCAACATCACGTCACCTTCGCCGCGGCCTTCAGCGCGCGCGCCAGATCTTCGATCAGATCGTCGGGATCCTCGAGCCCGATTGACAACCGGATCGTGCCCTGAGTGATGCCGGCGGCGGCGAGTTCTTCGTCGGGCACGCGGAAGAGCGTCGTCGTCGCCGGATGGATCACCAGCGACTTGGCGTCGCCGACGTTGGCCAGATGCGAAAACACCTTCAGGGACTCGACGAACTTGCGCCCTGCGGCGCGCGAGCCCTTCAGCTCGAAGCTGAATACCGCGCCGCAGCCGCGCGGCAGCAGGCGCTCGGCGAGCGCGCGGTCGGGGTGCGTCGGCAGCTCAGGGTAGGCGACGCGCGCGACGCTGGGCTGCGCGGCGAGGAAGGCGACGACCTTGCGGGTGTTGTCGACGTGACGCTGCATTCTGAGCGGCAGCGTCTCGAGTCCCTGCAGGATCAGGAACGCGGTGTGCGGGCTCATGCACGCGCCGAAGTCGCGCAGACCTTCGCGGCGCGCTCGCAGAAGAAACGGTGCCACCGTGCTTTCCTCGGCGAAGTTCATCCCGTGGAAGCCTTCGTACGGCTCGGTGATCGTCGGGAATTTTCCGCTCGCGGCCCAGTCGAAGGTGCCGCCGTCGACGAGCAGTCCGCCGATCGCCACTCCGTGGCCGCCGAGGAACTTGGTCGCCGAGTGATAGACGAGGTCGGCGCCCAGCTCGAACGGCTGCATCAGGTACGGCGTCGTGAAGGTGCTGTCGACGAGCAGCGGCAGCCCGTGTTCGTGCGCGATCGCGGCAACGTTCGGGATGTCGAGTACGTCGAGCCCCGGATTGCCGAGCGTCTCTCCGAACAGCAGCCGCGTATTCGGCCGGATCGCCGCGCGCCATGCGTCCAGATCGCGTGGATCGACGAAAGTCGTCTCGATGCCGAAGCGCTTGAGCGTGTACGCAAGCAGGTTGTGCGAGCCGCCATACAGCGCGCGGCTGGCGACGATGTGCGAGCCTGCGCCCATCAACGTGACGACCGCGAGGTGAAGCGCCGCCTGCCCGCTCGCGGTCGCGATCGCACCCACACCTTTTTCCAGCGCAGCGATGCGCTCTTCGAGCACGGCCACCGTCGGATTCGAGATCCGCGAATACACGTGTCCGGCGCGCTCCATGTTGAACAGCGACGCCGCGTGCTCCGAGTCGTCGAAGCAGAACGACGTCGACGCATAGATCGGCACCGCGCGCGCGCCGGTCGCCGGATCGGGTCGCTGCCCCGCGTGCAGCGTTAGAGTGTCGAAACCGGGATATCTGGGGCCACTCATCGGGTCATTGCCTGGGTTCGGGCGTCGAAGGCGTCGCGCCGTGGGCTTTCGCACGATCCTCTGCATGGCTAGGGGAGCACGAGGGGACCAGCCGAGTCCCCTCGTTCCAAACCTTGCGGCCATGCCGCTTGCCCCGCGGCAAAGCCGTGGGGCAAGCGGCATAATGCCACGCATGGACGCACGCACCGACTCGCGGCCCGAACTGTACGCACCGGTCGAGCCGTACGACACCGGCATGCTGCCGCTCGACGACGTGCACACGATGTACTGGGAGACGAGCGGCAACCCGCACGGCGTGCCGGTCGTCTTTCTGCACGGCGGACCCGGCGGAGGAAGCTCGCCCGAGCATCGGCGGTTCTTCGATCCGGACTTCTTCCGCATCGTGCTGTTCGACCAGCGCGGCGCCGGCGCGTCCACACCGGTCGGCGAGGTGACGAACAACACGACCCCCCACCTGGTGCGCGACATCGAAAAGCTACGCAACTACCTCGGTGTGCAGCGCTGGCTCGTGTTCGGCGGCTCATGGGGCAGCACGCTCGGGCTTGCCTACGGCGAAGCGGTGCCCGAACGCTGCCTGGGTTTCGTGCTGCGCGGCGTCTTTCTCGGCCGCGCCTCGGAGATCGACTGGTTTCTGTATGGACTGCGCAACGTCTTCCCCGAAGCGTGGCGCCGGTTCGCCGAGATGCTGCCCGCCGCGGAACGCGGCGATCTGCTGCGCGGCTACCTGAAGCGGCTGTTCGATCCGGACCCGCGCATGCACGTTCCCTTCGCGCGCGCCTGGAGCGAATACGAAGGCAGCTGCTCGACGCTGCTGCCGAATCCGGAACTGGTGCGGCACTTCGCCGACGAAGCGCTCGGCTTGGCGCGGCTCGAGGCCCACTACTTCGCGCATCACTGCTTCCTCGCGCCCGACCAGTTGATCAGCAACCTGTATCGAATTCGCCATCTGCCGGCCGCGATCGTGCAGGCGCGCTACGACATGGTGTGCCCGATCGTCAATGCCGACGAATTGGCCCGCGCCTGGCCGGGGGCGCGCTACGTCGTCGTGCCGGACGCCGGTCACTCGGTGTGGGAGCCGCCGGTGCGCGCTGCGGTGCTGCGCGAGGTCGAGCGCTTCAAGCAGCGCCTGGCGTAGACGCGATGCCGCGCTTTGCTGCGAACCTGAGCACGCTGTACCCGGAGTACGCGCTCGTCGAGCGTGCCGCCGCCGCGGCGCGCGATGGTTTCGCGGCGGTCGAGGTGCAGTCTCCGTATGCGGTCGACGCGGCCGAACTCAGGCGCGCGCTCGACGATGCTCGGGTGCAGCTCGTGCTGATGAACGCACCGCAGGGCGATTACGATGCCGGCGAACGGGGCTTGGCCGCGCTGCCCGGACGCGAGAAGGCCTTCGAGGATTCGATCGACCGGGCGCTCGACTACGCGCGCACAGTCGGCGCGCCGCGGCTGCACGTGATGGCCGGTCGTCCGCCGGCCGAGTGCGCCGCCGACGAATGCCTGCGCGTGTACCTGCGCAATCTCGCGTACGCGTGCGACACGCTGCGGCCGCACGGCATCACGGTCACGATCGAGCCGATCAACACGCTCGACATGCCCGGCTACTACCTGACCCGCCAGCAGCAGGGCGCGGACGTCATCGCAGCCCTGCACAAGGCCAATCTGGGTCTGCAAATGGACTTCTATCACCTGCAGATCATGGAGGGCGATCTGGCGCGTCGGCTTGAGCGGTTCTTTCCGCTGGTGGCGCACGTGCAGATCGCGGGTGTGCCCGATCGGCACGAGCCGGACACGGGCGAGGTCAACTACCCGTACCTGTTCCGTCTGCTCGATCGGCTCGGCTACGCCGGGTGGGTCGGCTGCGAGTACCGCCCCGCCGGCGGCGCGGCGCCCGGCCGCACCTCGGCCGGTCTCGGCTGGTTGCGGCGCGTCTGACGGCTCGGGCGGCCCTCCCTTGCGGGCGATTCCCGTCCCGCGGGCGGTGGGATAGGATCGCTGCACGTCATCCACGACGGCAAGGGAGACAAGCCATGAAGGTCAGCGACATTTTGAGGGTGAAGGGCAAGGCGCTGTTCACCTGCAGGCCCGAGGAGACGCTGCGCGGCGCCGTGCAGACGATGGCGGAGAACGACCTCGGCTCGGTCGTCGTCATGGACCGCGGCACGCTGGCTGGCATGCTGACCTTTCGCGAGGTGATCGAGGCGCTGCACCGCGGCGGCGGTTCGCTGGGCGAGCGGCGGGTGGACGAAGTGATGCGGCCGGTCAATCTGACGATCTCCCCCGACACCGACGTGATGGAATTGCGGCGCGTGATGATCGATACGCATGTGCGTTACGTGCCCGTCGTGCGCGAAGGCGTACTCGAGGGCGTGCTGTCGCTGTACGACGTCGCTAAGGCGGTGCTCGAAGAACAGAGCTTCGAGAACCGCATGCTCAAGGCCTACATCCGCGACTGGCCCGAGCCGGAATCGGTCAGCAGCTGAATTCGGCGGGCCGCGTCGCTCGCATCACACCATCGATTGCACCGGCGGCGTCGGGGACGGACCGCGCGGGGCGACCGCGGCGAGCCACGCCCGGCAGTGCACGACCCGGAGGCGGCGCTCGCCGTCGTCATCGCGCGGTGCGGCTTGCGCTGCGCGCGTCGGGACGCGCCGGCCGTCTTTCGGGCATTCGTTGCGACATGCGTGACGGACAGACCGCGGCTGCCGCGACGATAGCTCGACCCCGGTTGTCGCGTCCACTGCTGGCACGCTCCGGGTGGCCGTTGGCAGTCCGACAGCGCGATCGCCGTTGTCTCGCTCGGCACCGGACCCTGCGAATTTCGGTCCGGGCGCGGCCCTGAGCGTGCCGCCGCACCGCCGAACCGCTTTTTTCGCGCGCAACGCCGGTGCCGCGATGAGCGGGCTTTCCCGCCGCGGACGCGGCACTCGAACAACGGCTCGATCGCCGATGCCGTAGACGGGGCCGACGGCGTCGCGCGGCGGTTCCTTGCTGTTCGCACCTCGTCGTCGCGGGCCGTGAGGGCGCGCGTGGCGATGCGCCGGACCGGGAGTCACTAGAATCGGACCGTCTTCGGGAAGAGACGGCGCATGGCGGGATCGACGTTCGGGCATCTGCTTCGGGTCACCAACTTCGGCGAATCGCACGGCCCGGCGATCGGCTGCGTGATCGACGGCTGCCCGCCTGGCCTGGCTTTGTCGGTCGACGATCTGCAGCCTGACCTCGATCGACGCAAGCCGGGAACTTCGCGCCATGTGACGCAGCGGCGCGAGTCGGACCGCGTCGAGATCCTGTCCGGCGTCTTCGAGGGGCGCACGACCGGCACGCCGATTGCGCTGCTGATCCGCAACGAGGATGCGCGCAGCGGCGATTACGCGAATCTGCTCGACACTTTTCGGCCGGGCCACGCCGACTACACCTACTGGCGCAAGTACGGGACTCGGGATCCCCGCGGCGGCGGACGCTCGTCGGCGCGGCTGACCGCGCCGATGGTCGCCGCCGGCGCAGTCGCGAAGAAGTGGCTGCGCGAGCGCTACGGCACGCGCGTGCGCGGCTGTCTGCAACAGCTCGGCGAAATCGAAATCCCGTTCGTCGCCTGGGAACTCGCCGAGACGAACCCGTTCTTCGCGCCGAACGAGGCGATCGTTTCTCGGCTCGAGGCGTACATGGACGCGCTGCGCAAGCAGGGCGACTCGTGCGGAGCGCGGCTGCGCGTGACCGCGACGAACGTGCCGGTCGGGCTCGGCGCGCCGCTGTACGACAAGCTCGACGCCGACATCGCTTACGCGATGATGGGTATCAACGCGGTCAAAGGTGTCGAAATCGGCAGCGGCTTCGGCGTGGTTACACAAAAGGGCAGCGAGCACGGCGACGAGCTGACGCCCGAGGGTTTTCTGTCGAACCACGCCGGCGGGGTGCTCGGCGGGATTTCGACGGGGCAGGACATCGAGGTGTCGATCGCAATCAAGCCGACATCGAGCATTCGGCTGCCGCGCCGCTCGATCGACCGCAACAACCGGCCCGTGACGGTCGAGACGCACGGCCGGCACGATCCGTGCGTCGGCATCCGCGCCACGCCGATCGCCGAGGCCATGCTGGCGCTCGTGCTGATGGACCACGCGCTGTTGCAGCGAGCGCAGAACGCCGACGTCGAGCTGCCGGTGCCGCCGATCGCCGCGCGGGCGCGGAACGACGCATGATCGAGCGAACCGCCGCCGCGCGCGCAGCCGACTGGCGACTCGGCGCGTTCTTCGCCGCGTACTTTGCGACCGCTGGCGTTTTCGCGCCGTACTTTCCGCTGTATCTGGAACACCGGGGGCTGACCGCCGCGCAAATCGGCATCGTCGTCGCGATGATGCAGGGCATGCGCGTGGTGGGCCCGAATCTGTGGGGCTACCTGGCTGATCGCACCGCGCGCCGGATCGCGATCCTGCGCTGGACCGCGGTTGCGGCCTGCGCGTGCTTCGCGCCGATCCTGCTGCCGGGGGGATTTGCCTGGGTGTTCGGTGTCATGCTCGCGGTCAACCTGTTCATCACCGCGCAGATCCCGGTCGGCGAATCGATCACGGCCGCGCGCCTGCGGCAGGACGCATTGGGGGCTTCACGCTACGGCCGGCTGCGCGCGTGGGGTTCGATCGGCTTCATCGCGCTGGTGCTGGCTGCCGGCCCGCTTTTCGACTGGGTCGGTATCGGCTGGCAGCCGCTTGTGGCGATCGCGCTGCTTGCGCTCGCGGCGGGCACGACTTTTCTGATCGGTGAGCCGCATCACGACGAGTCTCAGCTTCCCGGCGTTTCGGTGCGCAAGCGGCTCGGCGAGGCGCGAGTGCGCTGGTTCCTGGCGTCCGCCGCGCTGATGGTGTTCGCGCACGCTGCGTTCTACACGTACTTTTCGCTGTATCTGGCGCAACTCGCCTACAGCAAGACGCTGATCGGCGTGTTCTGGGTCGTCGGCGTGGTCGTCGAGATCGTCTTTTTTTACACGCAGGGACGGTTCTTTGCGCGCTACGGTGCGTTTCGGCTGCTGGCGGCGAGCTTCCTGCTGGCCGCGCTGCGCTTTTTCCTGATCGCCGAGTTCGCCCACCTGTGGTTGCTGCTGCTCGTCGCGCAGCTGCTGCACGCCGCGAGCTTCGCGGTCCATCACAGCGCCTCGATCCTGACGATTCAGCAGTGGTTTCCCGGGCGTGCCAGCGCGCGCGGCCAGGCGCTGTACGTCAGCATCGGCTACGGCGTCGGCGGGACCGCGGGCAGCCTGGTCGCGGCCTGGCTGTGGTCGGCGTTCGGACCGGCCGCCGCGTTCCTGTCGAGCAGCGCGGCGGCGCTGGCCGGCTGGTGGGCCGTGCGGCGCACGCGCACGCACGATCGCGCGGCGCAGGGGCACGCGGCGACGTCGCTCGGCTGACGAAGGAGGACGGCGGATGTTCGACAGGATCACACGGCGCCGGCTCGCGTGGGCGGCGTTTGGGCTGGCGCTTGCGATCGCCGGCTGCCAGACGGTGCAGACGACGCGAGGCGGCGCCGTCGGTGTCGAGCGTCCTCAGCGCATGGCGATCTCGGCGCAGCAGGTCGATCAGGTCGCACGCCAGCAGTACGCGCAAATTCTCGCGGAGGCCGACAAGAAGGGGCTGTTGAACCGCGACGCCAGGCAGACCGAGCGGGTGCGTGCGATCGCGCAGCGGCTGATTCCGTACACGGCGGTTTTTCGCGACGATGCGCCAGGCTGGCGGTGGGAGGTCAACGTGATCACCTCCGAGCAGATCAACGCGTGGTGCATGCCCGGCGGCAAGATCGCCGTGTACACCGGACTGATCGAGAAGCTCAAGATCAGCGACGACGAGCTTGCCGCGGTGATTGGCCACGAGATCGCGCATGCGCTGCGCGAACACGCGCGCGAGCGCATGTCGCGGCAGATGGCCGCCGGCGTGGGGCTGGCGGCCATCGAGATCCTGACCGGCGTGCGCCTCGGCGATCTCGGGCAGATGCTCGCGCAAAGCATGTTCGTGCTGCCGAACAGCCGGGAGAACGAACAGGAGGCCGACCGCATCGGCGTCGAGCTCGCGGCGCGTGCAGGCTACGATCCGCGGGCGGCCGTTACGCTGTGGAACAAAATGGCCGGGCAGGGCGGCGGGCAGCCGCCGCAATGGCTGTCGACGCATCCGTCGCACGAAACGCGCATCCGCGACCTGCAGAACTACTCGCAGCGCGTGCTGCCGCTGTACGAGCAGGCGAAGAAGCGTTAGGCGAGCACGAGGTCGACGGTCGCAGTCCACCGTGTGGCCTGCGCGAGCGGGTGGGTCGACTGCGTCGGCACGAGTTTCAGCGTGACCGCGGCGCGTTCGGCTTCGTCGAGCTGCCGATAGAGAAAGTCGCGTGCATTGCCCGGGTGCCCGTCGAGATAGAGCTGGGTCGGAAGGGCTTGCATGCCGCTCGCGGCTACGCGCACGTGGATGTGCGGCGTCCGTCCGGGGTAGGGAACGGGTTCGATCGTACGGAAGTGGAAGGTGCCGCCCGTGTCCGTCGTCGCGGTGCCGTAGCCCTGGAAGTGCGGATCGCGTTTGCTCGACGCGCCGCCCGCCGGGTGGTGATAAACGGCGTTCGCGTCGCATTGCCAGATTTCGACCAGCGCGCCGGCGACCGGTGAGCCGCGCGCCGTCAGCACACGCCCGGTCAGATACAGCGGGGCGCCCTGGGTCAGCACGCGGCCGTCTTCGACCGTCAGCAAATCGGCGTCGATTTCGCGAGGACGCTCGGAGGCATTGCGTGGATAGAACGGGCCGAGCGTCTGGCGCGGCGTCGAGCGCAGTTCGCGCGGGGCCTGTGCCTGGGCGGCATGGAAACCGGCCGCGAGCGGGAGGCTGGCGAGGGCGACCAGCGCGTGACGCCGTCGCAGCGTCGAAGCGTTGTTCGGACGATCGTCCATGCGCGTTCCCGGATGCTCGGTATCGCTCAGACCGGCCGATGCCGCAGCGGTTCCGCTGCTGCCACGACCGTCGATGGAACACGATCGCGACGCGGTGCGCGAGGACGTGCGTGGCATAATGGCCGACGCCTGCGCTCCCTCGCGCAGCCCCCTCGGACATGGCCGCAGCACGCACGCTCTACGACAAACTTTGGGACGAACACGTCGTCCATGCCGAAGCCGACGGCACGACCATCCTGTACGTCGATCGGCACCTCGTCCACGAAGTCACCAGTCCGCAGGCGTTCGAAGGGCTGCGTATCGCCGGCCGCGCGCCCTGGCGCGTCTCATCGATCGTCGCCACCGCCGACCACAACACGCCGACGACCGGCTGGGAGCGCGGGCTCGACGGCATGACCGATCCGACCTCGCGCGAGCAGATCGTCACGCTCGACGCCAACATTCGAAAGTACGGCGCCGCCGCGTACTTTCCCTTCCTCGACAGGCGCCAGGGCATCGTGCACGTGATCGGTCCGGAGCAGGGCGCCACACTTCCCGGGATGACGGTCGTATGCGGTGATTCGCACACCAGCACGCACGGTGCGTTGGGCGCGCTGGCGTTCGGCATCGGCACGTCCGAAGTCGAGCACGTGCTCGCTACGCAGACGCTGCTCGCTAAGAAAGCGAAGAACATGCTGGTACGCGTCGAAGGCGAACTGCCCGCATGCGTTTGCGCGAAGGACGTGATCCTCGCGGTGATCGGCCGAATCGGCACCGCCGGCGGCACGGGGCACGCGATCGAGTTCGGCGGATCGACGGTTCGCGCGATGTCGATCGAAGCGCGCATGACTTTGTGCAACATGGCGATCGAGGCGGGCGCGCGCGCCGGAATGGTCGCAGTCGACGACAAGACGATCGATTACGTGCGCGGCCGGCCATTTGCGCCGAGCGGCGCCGACTGGGATGCCGCGGTCGCCTACTGGAAGACGCTGCACTCGGACCCCGGTGCGCGCTTCGACAAGGTCGTCGAGATCGACGCGACCGCGCTGAAGCCGCAGGTCACCTGGGGCACCTCGCCGGAAATGGTGACCTCGATCGACGGCAGCGTGCCCGACCCCGCGCAGGAAGCGGACCCGGTGCGGCGCGAAGGCATCGAACGCGCGCTGAAGTACATGGGCCTGGCGCCGAATACGCCGATCGGACAGATCAAGATCGACAAGGTCTTCATCGGCTCGTGCACGAATTCGCGCATCGAGGACCTGCGCGCCGCGGCGAGCGTGGCGCGCGGTCGCCGCGTCGCGGGCAACGTCAAACTGGCGATGGTCGTTCCGGGCTCGGGGCTGGTGAAGCGGCAGGCCGAAGCGGAAGGGCTCGACCGTGTCTTCCGCGAAGCGGGTTTCGAGTGGCGTGAGCCGGGCTGTTCGATGTGCCTCGGCATGAATGCCGATCGACTCGACCCTGGCGAGCGCTGCGCTTCGACGTCGAACCGCAATTTCGAGGGGCGCCAGGGCGCCGGCGGACGCACGCACCTGGTCAGCCCCGCGATGGCCGCTGCCGCCGCGATCGCAGGCCACTTCGTCGATGTCCGTTCGATCCAGTAGATGAAAGCCCGCTCGGGAAACGCCGCCATGAAGACGACCGTGACGATTGCAGCGCTGTTTGGTGCCGCATCCCTGCTTGCCGCGTGCAACACGATGGAAGGTTTCGGCAAGGACCTGAAGGCCGCCGGCGAGAAGATCTCCGGCAGCGCGAGCAAAGATGCCAAGGAGGAGCCGAAGAAGGCGACCGCGCCCGCGCCCGCAACGGTTAAGCGCTGAATGACGCCGTTCACCAAACACACGGGGCTGGTCGCGCCGCTGGATCGCGCGAACGTCGACACCGACCAGATCATCCCGAAGCAATTCCTGAAGTCGATCCGGCGGACCGGCTTCGGCGAGAACCTGTTCGACGAGTGGCGCTATCTCGATCGCGGCGAGCCCGGCACGGACAACAGCCGGCGCCCGCTGAATCCGGACTTCGTGCTGAACCAGCCGCGCTACCGCGGCGCGTCGATCCTGCTCGCGCGCCGCAATTTCGGCTGCGGTTCGAGCCGCGAGCACGCCCCGTGGGCGCTCGCCGAGTACGGATTCCGCGCGCTGATCGCACCGAGTTTCGCGGACATCTTCTTCAACAACTGCTTCAAGAACGGGCTGCTGCCGATCGTGCTCGGCGAAGACGTGGTCGATGCGCTGTTCGGTGAAGTAAATGCCACGCCCGGTTACACGCTGGCGATCGATCTGGCCGCGCAGACCGTCACGACGCCGGCGGGTCGCGTGATTCGCTTCGAGGTCGACCCGTTCCGCAAGGAGTGCCTGCTCAACGGTTGGGACGACATTGCCCTGACCCTGCGTCACGCCGAAAAGATCCGCGCGTTCGAGGCGGAGCGCCTCAAACGCTGTCCATGGCTGGCGAAGCAGCCGGCCGTCTGAGGTTCGCTATGAGAATTGCGGTGCTGGCCGGCGACGGCGTCGGCCCGGAAATCGTTGCCGAGGCGGTCAAGGTGCTCGAGCGGCTCGCGCGCGACGGGCTGGCGTTCGAGTTCGACTACGCGCCCGTCGGCGGCGCGGCCGTCGACGCGCACGGCGATCCGCTGCCGCAGGTGACGCTCGAGGCGGCGCGTCGCGCCGACGCAGTGCTGTTCGGGGCGGTCGGTGGGCCGAAGTACGACACGCTGCCGCGCCCGCAACGTCCCGAGCAGGGGCTGCTTCGACTGCGCAAGGCGCTCGGCCTGTTCGCCAATCTGCGGCCCGCGGTGGTCTACCCGGAACTCGTCGCTGCTTCGACGCTGAAAGCCGACGTCGTTGCCGGGCTCGACCTGCTGATCGTGCGAGAGCTGACCGGCGACATCTACTTCGGCCAGCCGCGCGGCATCCGCCGGCTCGACAACGGCGAGCGCGAGGGGTTCGACACGATGCGATACAGCGAAAGCGAGATCCGCCGCATCGCGCACGTAGCGTTCGGCGCCGCGCGCAAACGGCGGCGGCGCGTGTGCTCGGTCGACAAGGCGAACGTGCTGGAGACGACCCAGCTCTGGCGCGAGGTCGTCACCGAAGTCGGCCGCGCGTATCCGGACGTCGAGCTCACGCACATGTACGTCGACAACGCGGCGATGCAGTTGCTGAAGAACCCGAGGCAGTTCGACGTCATCGTCACCGGAAACATGTTCGGCGATATCCTGTCGGACGAGGCGTCGATGCTGACCGGCTCGATCGGCATGCTGCCGTCGGCCTCGCTCGACGCGAGCGGCAAGGGGCTGTACGAGCCGATCCACGGTTCGGCGCCGGACATTGCGGGCAAGGGGATCGCCAATCCGCTCGCGACGATTCTGTCGGCGGCGATGATGCTGCGCTACAGCCTCGATCAGGAAGCGGCCGCCCGGCGCATCGAAACGGCGGTCTCGAGCGTGCTGGCGCGCGGATTGCGCACGGCGGACATCGCGCTGCCCGGGGAGGCGACGGTTGGCACACGCGAAATGGGCGATGCGGTGGTCAGTGCGCTGTAAGCGAATGCGTCGAGAGTGAACTGCTGACGGCAAGAGGCGAACATGAAAGTCGGCATCGTAGGTTGGCGTGGAATGGTCGGTTCCGTGCTGATGGAGCGCATGGCTGCCGAACGGGACTTCGACCTGATCGACTCGGTGTTCTTCAGTACGTCGAACGCCGGCGGCGCGGCGCCCAAGGTGGCACGCGCGGCACCGAAACTTCAGGATGCGAACGACATCACCGCGCTGAAGGCGTGCGATGCGATCGTCACCTGCCAGGGCGGCGACTACACGAGCGCCGTGCATCCGAAGCTGCGCGCCGCGGGCTGGAACGGCTACTGGATCGACGCTGCGTCGGCGCTGCGGATGAAGGACGACGCGGTCATCATCCTCGACCCGGTCAACCTCCCGGTGATCGAAGGTGCGCTGGCGAAGGGCGTCAAGAACTACATCGGCGGCAACTGTACGGTCAGCCTGATGCTGCTCGCGATCGACGGCCTGTTGAAAGCCGATCTGGTCGAGTGGGTCACCGCCATGACCTACCAGGCGGCCTCGGGCGCCGGCGCGCAAAACATGCGCGAGCTGATCGCGCAGATGGGCTACGTTCACGCGGCGGTGAGCGATCTGCTGGCCGATCCACAGTCGGCGATCCTCGAAATCGATCGCAAGGTGTCGGATGCGCTGCGCTCGGACGGCTTGCCCAGGGACCACTTCGGCGTACCGCTCGCGGGCAGCCTGATTCCGTGGATCGACAAGGACCTTGGTAACGGTGTCAGCCGGGAAGAATGGAAGGGCGGCGCCGAAGCGAACAAGATCCTCGGCAAGCCGGCGATGGGCGAGCCCGGTTCGCTCATCGTCGAAGGCGTCTGCGTGCGCGTCGGTGCGATGCGCTGCCACAGCCAGGCGTTGACGATCAAGTTGAAGAAGGATCTGCCGCTCGCCGAGATCGAGCGGTTGATCGCCGGTGCGAACCGCTGGGTGAAGCTCGTGCCGAACAACCGCGAGGACAGCATTCGCGAGTTGTCGCCGGCGAAGGTCAGCGGAACGATCGACATCCCGATCGGGCGGCTGCGCAAGCTTGCGATGGGCGGCGAGTATCTCGCCGCGTTCACCGTCGGCGACCAGTTGCTCTGGGGCGCGGCCGAGCCGCTGCGCCGCATGCTGCGCATCCTGCTCGGAAAACGCGGCTGACGAGCGGCATTCGTTCACAGCGGCGGCGGATTCGGCGCCTCGAATTGTCACGGTTTCGCGTGACTTACTGCTCTTTCTAAGCTTGCGCACGTAAGTCACTGATGTTATTTTCGAAATTCAGAATCACCGCCTTAGAGGGGGCGCCCGTGCCATCCCATAACCAAAAGCGAACACCGGCCCGATTTGCGATTGTCTTGGCCGTCGGCCTCTCGCTTGCCACACCTGCCGCGTATGCAGCTGGGCTTGGACGCCTGACCGGTCAATCGGCGCTCGGGCAACCCCTGCGCGCCGAAGTCGAGGTCACGTCCGTCGCGCGGGAGGAAGCCGGATCGCTCGCGGTGCGGCTTGCCTCGCAGAGCGCTTTCCGCCAGGCGAATCTCGAATTCAACCCCGCGCTCGCGGCGTTGCGCTTCGATCTCGAGCGCCGCGGCGAGAACAACTTCGTCGTCCGGATCAGTTCGCTGAATCCGGTCAACGAGCCGTACCTCGACCTGCTGCTCGAGCTGACATGGGCGACGGGTCGCGTATTGCGCGAATACACCGTGCTGCTCGATCCGCCGGCGCTGCGGGCCGCGCCTGACGTGATGGCGCCCGTGACCACGGCGCAGCGGCCTGCCGCACCATCGGCGGTGCCGACACCGGCGCCTTCGACTGCCCCGGCGCCATCGGCTGCGGCACCCGAGCCCGCGCCGGCACCGGCACGGGTGGCTCCGGCTCCGGCCGCGACCGAAGCTGCGCCCGCGGCGCTCGCCGCTGCGCCTGGCGGGGTCTACACGGTGAAGCCTGGCGACACGCTCGGCAAGATCGCTCGGCAGAACAAGCACGCGAACGTTTCGCTCGACCAGATGCTGGTCGCGCTGTTCCGCGCCAATCCGAACGCGTTCGTCGCGAACAACATGAACCGGCTGCTCGCCGGCCGCACGCTGACGATTCCGGATGCGGCCGAGGCGGAAGCCATCTCGACCGCCGATGCGCGACAGGAAGTCGCGGCGCACAGCGCGGACTTCGCGCAGTACAAGAGCCGCCTCGCGCAGGCCGCGTCGGCCGCCGCGCCGCTGGCTGCAGCGCCGGCGTCCGCAGCGGCAGCGCAAGGACGCGTCACGACCAAGGTCGAGGACAAGGCCGCGCCGGCGCCCGCGGGCGACCAGCTCAAGATTGCGAAGGCCGAGCCCGCGCCGAGCACTGCGGCGGCGACAGCGGCCAAGGCCAAGGACGAAGAGATCGCCCGGCAGCGCGCGCTGAGGGAACAGCAAGAGCGCGCCGCCGAGCTGAAGAAGGCCAACGAAGCGCTGAAGAAGGCCCTCGAGCTGCAGAGCAAGGCCGGCGCACAGATCCAGAAGCGGGCCGAGACGAAGGCGGCGGAGGCTGCGCCGCCGACGCCCGCGCCGCAGGCCGCGGCGCCCGCGCCCGCACCGACACCCGCCACGACGGTGGCGGAACCCGCGAAAGCGGAACCGCCGAAGGCCGAGGCACCGAAAGCGGAGCCGCCGAAGGTGGAAGCACCCAAGGTCGAGGCACCCAAGGCGGAGGCGAAGAAGGCTCCCCCGGCCGCGCCGCCAGCGCAGGAGACGGGATTCCTCGAGGGCCTATTCCGCGACACGACGACGTTGGTCGCGCTCGGTGGTCTGGTCGCGTTGTTACTGGCGCTGCTGGGGCTGAACGTCTACCGCCGCCGCAAGGTCGAGAAAGGCGAGGAGTTCAAGGCCACCGGCGAAGGTATGCGCGCGAACTCGCTGTTCGGCGCCACGGGCGGGCGCAGCGTCGACACGGGCGCGACGAGCACCTTCAACTCGAGCTTCATCCCGGCCGCCTCGCAGCTGGATTCGAATGAAGTCGACCCTGTCGCAGAGGCCGACGTCTACATCGCGTACGGCCGCGAAGAACAGGCCGAGGACATTCTCAAGGAAGCGCTGCGCCTGCAGCCGGACCGGCATGCGGTGCGCGTGAAGCTGCTCGAGATCTATGCCCGGCGCGGCGACAAGGCTTCCTTCACCGCCGTCGCGCAGGAGTTGCGCGAGCGCACTGCAGGCGTGGGCGAGGACTGGGAGCGCGCCGTCAAGCTCGGTCGCTCGCTGGACCCATCCAACCCGATGTTCGCAGGCGCCGCGGCGGAGGTCGCGACGCGTGGTCCGACAACCGAGCTGCGACTGAACCCGACCACGAAGGGTCCGCGTCCGGCCTCGTTGGGCGGTGTCGTCGCACCGCCGGCGACGTTCGGTGCCGTGGCGGCGCGCGAACCCGCGGAAGAGGCGGGCGGTGCGCAGTCGCAGGGTCTGGCGCCGAGCCTGACCTCGCGCTTCGTGCCGGACACGAAGATGACCGCCGACACCGCGATGCAGGTCGATTCGCGAATGACCGGCGATACGGCCATGACGCCGTCGAACACGGCGCAGTCCGAATCCGATACCCGCTTCGAAGCGACGCTACCGCTCGAGGAGCCTGCAGCGCCGACGAAACCGGGGGCGCGTGCCGGGACGATCGATCCGTTCGGCGCAACGACGACGGGCGCGATCGACTTCGGCTCGCTCGATTTCGATCTCGGAGCCACGAAGGCGCCGCAGATTCCTGCGCCCGCGCCCGCGCCTGCCCCGGCGGAGGCGAAGGCACCGGAAAGGGCGCCCGAGAAAGTGCCTGACCTCGACATCAGCTTCCCGCCGCCGAGCGTGGTAACGGGCCAGACGACGGCCGGAACGCGCCAGGCCATCCCCGACGTCGATCTGAATCTGCCGAGCCGCCCGCCGGCGGCAGCGCCTGCGTTCTCGCAGTTCGCCGCGCCCGCCGCAAGCGCGGCGACCTCCGCGCTCGAGGAGGCGCTGTCGCGCCCGACCCTGCTTGGCGACGTCGGCGCGCTGCCAGACGAGCAGGCCCCGCGCCTGACGTCGAACACGGATCAGGCGACGGTGCCGCTGATCGACTTCGATCTGACCGGCTCGGATGTGGAGATCGGAGGCCGCCGCACCGAGACACAGGCCGGCAGCCCGCTCGCGGCGCAGATGGCGACGAAGCTCGATCTGGCGCGCGGCTACATCGATCTCGGCGTCAAGGACGGTGCGCGCGAGCTTCTTGAGGAAGTCATGCGCGACGGCACGCGCGAACAGCGACAGTCCGCGGTCGAGCTGCTGAAGCAGGTCGACGTTTAGCCGGTCGGCGGCCCAACCGCCGGCACGCCCTGCGTGCCGGTTTTGTTTTTGGTCGTCGCGATGCGACTCGCGCTCGGGCTCGAATACGACGGCAGCGCTTTCACCGGCTGGCAGACGCAGCCTGGAGGCACCGGCGTTCAGGATGCGGTCGAGCGCGCGCTCGAAGCTTTCGCGACCCATCCGGTTGCGACGGTATGCGCGGGACGCACCGATGCCGGGGTGCATGCGACGTATCAGGTCATCCACTTCGACACGCAAGTCGATCGCCCGCTGCCATCGTGGGTGCGCGGCGTGAATCGCTGGCTGCCGAGGACTGCCGCGGTGCGCTGGGCGGCGCGTGTCCCGGACGATTTCCATGCGCGCTTCGGTGCGAGCGCGCGCCGGTACGACTATTGGTTGTTGAACGATGCGGTGCGTTCGCCCCTTGCCGAAAGGCGCGTCGGCTGGGTCTGGCGTCCGCTCGACGACGAGGCGATGCGCGCGGCTGCACAGCACTTGATCGGAACGCACGACTTTTCTTCGTTCCGCGCGGCCGAATGCCAGGCGGCTTCGCCGGTACGTGATCTGCGTGAGCTGCGGATCGAGCGTTTCGGGCGGCTGATCCGCGTGCGTGCCATCGCGAATGCGTTCCTGCATCACATGATGCGAAACCTGGTCGGTACGCTCGTTTACGTGGGACTCGGCCGGCGGCCACCGGACTGGGTGCGCGAGGTCGTGCAGGCGCGCGATCGCAGCGCAGCGGCGCCGACCTTCGCCGCGGAGGGCCTATACCTGACGCACGTTCAGTACGATGCGTTGCTGGCACTGCCGGCGCCGACCGACGCGATGCCCTTGCCCGGATGAGCCGAACGCGAATCAAGATCTGCGGGCTGACCCGCCCGGCGGACGTGGCCGCGGCCGTGACGCTCGGCGCGGACGCCGTGGGTTTCATCCGCTATCGCAGGAGTCCGCGCTTTGTCGATTCGAAGCAGCTCGCGTCGATGCTGCGCGAAGTGCCGGCCTTCGTCACACCCGTGCTGCTGTTCGTCAACGCGACCGAAGGCGAGGTTCGCGCCGCCCTCGAGTTGGCGCCGAATGCGCTGCTGCAGTTTCACGGCGACGAAACCGAGGCGGATTGCGCGCGCTTCGGCCGCCCCTATCTGCGTGCGGTGCGGATGGACGAAGGCGTCGATTTGTTAGACTGCGCCGCGGCGTTTGCCAGCGCGGTGGCGCTGCTGGCGGACGCGCCGGCCGGCGGGTACGGCGGCGGCGGAAAGGCGTTCGACTGGTCGCGCCTGCCGCCGCCTGCTGCGCGGCGCAAGCCGCTGGTGCTGGCCGGTGGCTTGAATGCCGAAAACGTCGGTGCCGCGATCGTCGCGGTCCGGCCTTACGCGGTCGACGTGGCGAGCGGCGTCGAAGAACGGCCCGGCGTCAAGAGCGTAGAAAAACTCGAGCGATTCTTCGCCGCCGTGCGCGCGGCGGATGCGGAACTGAACCCAGGATGAAGCCTTACGACCTACCGGACGCGCGCGGACACTTTGGCCCGTACGGTGGCATCTTCGTCGCCGAGACGCTGATGCACGCGCTTGCCGAGCTGCGCGACGCGTACGAGCGCTACCACGAGGATCCGGATTTCGTCGCCGAGTTCGAGCGTGAGCTGAAGCACTACGTCGGCCGGCCCAGCCCCATTTATCACGCGAAGCGCTGGAGCGAGGCGCTCGGCGGCGCGCAGATCTATCTGAAGCGCGAGGATCTGAACCACACCGGCGCGCACAAGATCAACAACACGGTCGGCCAGGCACTGCTGGCCCGGCGCATGGGCAAGCCGCGCGTGATCGCCGAGACCGGCGCCGGCCAACACGGTGTGGCCACCGCAACGGTGGCCGCGCGCTACGGGATGCAGTGCGTCGTCTACATGGGCGCCGAAGACGTCGGCAGGCAGGCGGCGAACGTCTACCGGATGAAGCTGCTCGGCGCCGAAGTCGTTCCGGTCGAAAGCGGTTCGCGCACGCTGAAGGACGCGCTGAACGAGGCGATGCGCGACTGGGTGACCAACGTCGAGAACACCTTCTACATCATCGGCACCGTGGCAGGGCCGCACCCGTACCCGATGATGGTGCGCGACTTCAACTCGGTGGTCGGCAAGGAATGTCTGCGGCAGATGCCGGAGATCGCGGGCCGCCAGCCCGACGTCGTGATCGCGTGCGTCGGCGGCGGCAGCAACGCGATGGGGATCTTCTACGACTACATCCCGCACGAGCGCGTGAGGCTCGTCGGCGTCGAAGCCGCGGGCGAGGGGCTCGCGACGATGCGCCACGCCGCGAGCCTGCAGCGCGGCACGCCCGGCGTTCTGCACGGCAATCGCACGTACCTGCTGCAGGACGACAGCGGGCAGATCTGCGAAACGCATTCGATCTCGGCGGGACTGGACTATCCCGGGGTGGGCCCCGAGCACGCGTGGCTGAAAGACACGGGGCGCGCCGAGTACGTCGGCGCGACCGACGCGGAGGCGTTGCAGGCCTTTCACGACTGCTGCCGCATCGAAGGGATCATCCCGGCGCTGGAGTCGAGCCACGCGCTCGCCTACGCCGCCAGGCTCGCACCGACGCTGCCGAAGGACAAGGTGCTGCTGGTCAACCTCTCCGGCCGCGGCGACAAGGACCTGCACATCGTTGCGGAGGCGAGCGGACTCGAATTCTTCTGCCGCGCGTCGTGCCGCGAGGCGACGGCTGCCTGGCGCAAGAGCCGCTGATGTCGCGCATCCGTGACCGATTCGACGCGCTGAAGCGCACCGGCCGCAAGGGGCTGATCCCGTACATCGCCGCCGGCGACCCCGCGCCGGAATTGACGGTGCCGCTGATGCGCACGCTTGCAGCAGCAGGTGCCGACGTGATCGAGCTGGGCGTGCCCTTTTCGGATCCGATGGCCGACGGCCCGGTCATCCAGCGCGCGACGGAGCGGGCGATCCGCAACGGTATCGGGCTGAAGCAGACGCTGGCGATGGTGGCCGAGTTTCGCGGCGCCGACGGCACCACGCCGGTCGTGCTGATGGGCTACGCGAATCCGATCGAGCGCTACGGCAGGCGCGAGTTCGCGCAGGCGGCGGAGCAGGCTGGCGTCGACGGCGTGCTCGTCGTCGACTACCCCCCGGAAGAGTGCGAGGACTTTGCCGCCGACATGCGCGAGCACGGCATCGATCCGATCTTTCTGCTCGCACCGACATCGACCGACGATCGCATCGAGCGCGTGGCGCGCGTCGCGTCGGGCTACGTCTACTACGTGAGCCTGAAGGGAACGACCGGCGCCGGACACCTCGATATCGCGAGCGTGGCCGCGAAGATTCCGGCGATCAGGTCCAGGATCGCGGTGCCGATCGGCGTGGGCTTCGGCATTCGCGATGCGGCGAGCGCGAAGGCGATCGCGCGCGTCGCCGACGCCGTCGTGATCGGCAGCCGGATCATCCAGGAGCTGGAGGTCGTGCCGCGCGAGCGCGCGCTGGACGCGGTGGCCGCGCTGATCGGTGAAATGCGGCGCGCAATCGACGAGGTCAGCAGCGTAAGGGAGGCCGCATGAGCTGGATCGAAAAACTGCTGCCGCCGCGCATCAAGCAGGGCGGCACGCGCAAGAGCGTTCCGGAAGGCGTATGGACGAAGTGCCCGAGCTGCGAGTCCGTGCTGTACAGCGCCGAGCTCGAACGCACGCTGCAGGTGTGTCCCAAGTGCAGCCATCATCTGCGCATCCGCGCGCGCGAACGGCTCGACGCGCTGCTCGACGCCGAGGGCCGCTACGAGATCGGCGTCGAAGTGCTGCCGGTCGACGCGCTGAAGTTCAAGGACAGCCGCAAGTACACGGAGCGTCTGCAGGAAGCGATGCAGGACACGGGCGAAACCGACGCGCTCGTCGTCATGGGCGGATCGATCCGGGCGCTGCCGGTGGTCGTCGCGTGTTTCGAGTTCGAGTTCATGGGCGGCTCGATGGGATCGGTCGTCGGCGAGCGCTTCGTCCGCGGCGTGCAGACCGCGATCGAGCAGAAGGTGCCGTTCGTCTGCATCACTGCCACGGGCGGGGCGCGGATGCAGGAAGGCCTGCTGTCGCTGATGCAGATGGCCAAGACCACCGCGATGATCGCCAGGCTCGCGGAGGCGAAGCTGCCGTTCATCTCGGTGCTGGCCGACCCGACGATGGGGGGCGTATCGGCGAGCTTCGCCTTCATGGGCGACGTCGTGATCGCCGAGCCGAAGGCCTTGATCGGTTTCGCCGGCCCGCGCGTGATCGAACAGACGGTGCGCGAGAAGCTGCCGGAGGGGTTCCAGCGCGCCGAGTTCCTGCTGCAGAAAGGGGCGATCGACATGATCGTCGACCGGCGCGAATTGCGCGACCGGCTCGCCGCACTGCTCGCGCTGCTGCTCAGACAACCCGTTGACGCAATCGCTTGACGCGCCGACGGACGCGGACCGCCCGATGGCCGGCGACTCCGTGGCGGCGCCCCCGTCGGCGCAAACGGACCCCGCCACCCTCGACGGGTGGCTGACGCGCATCGAGCGGCTGCACCACCGGCCGATCGACCTGTCGCTTGATCGTGTGCGGGCCGTCGCCGCCCGGCTCGATCTGCAGTTCGCCTGCCCGGTATTCGTCGTCGGCGGAACGAACGGCAAGGGATCGACCTGCGCGACGCTCGACAGCATCCTGCGCGCCGCGGGCTATCGCGTCGGGCTGTATACGTCGCCGCATCTGCTGCGCTTCAACGAACGCGTCAGGATTGACGGCGTCGAGGCGGGCGACGCGGCACTGATCGAGCAGTTCGAGGCGGTCGACGCCGCGCGCGCAGACACGTCGTTGACCTACTTCGAGTTCACCACGCTGGCCGCGCTGCGGCTGTTCGCACGCGCCGGACTCGACGCGTTGGTGCTCGAAGTCGGCCTCGGCGGACGGCTCGACGCGGTCAACATCGTCGACGCCGCCTGTTCGATCGTGACTTCGATCGCCATGGACCACATGGACTACCTTGGTCCGACGCGCGAGCGCATCGGTTTCGAGAAGGCGCACATCTATCGCAGCCGGCGTCCGGCGATCTGCTGCGACCCCGATCCGCCGGCGTCGTTGATCGAGGTGGCCGCAAGGCTCGGGTCGGATCTCTGGTTATTCGGCCGCGACTTCAACTACTCGGGCGACCGGCAGCAGTGGGCTTATCGCGGCCGCGTTCAGCGCCGCAGCGGCCTGCCGTATCCGGCGCTGCGGGGGGCCAACCAGTTGCTCAACGCCTCCGGCGCGTTGGCTGCGCTCGAAGCCCTATCACAGCGGCTGCCGGTCAGCCAGCAGGCGGTGCGGCAGGGTCTGCTGACGGTCGCGATCGCCGGTCGCTTCCAGGTGCTGCCGGGCCGGCCCACGGTGATCCTCGACGTCGCACACAATCCGCATGCGGCGGCGGTCACCGCGAGCAACCTCGATGCGATGGGTTTCTATCCGCGGACGCATGCGGTGTTCGGCGTGCTGCGCGACAAGGACATCGATGGCGTGATCGCACGGGTGTTCGATCGCATCGATCGCTGGTATCTCGCGCCGACGCCCGGTGAACGCGGCTGCGACGCGCAGGCGCTTGCCGAACGCGTCCGGGCGGCGGCGCGCGCGCGGGGTGTCGATGCAGCGCTCGAGACCTACGCCTCGATCGAAGACGCTTGGCGCGACGCGCTCGGCGCCGCGAGCGTCGATGATAGGATTCTCGTATTCGGAAGTTTCTTCACCGTGGCCGGCGCGATGCGCGCGCGCGAGGCGTCGAGGCCGTGACCGAAGGGGTGGGTTGTTGATGCGGTGGGTTTTTTTGCGGCGCGCGGATGCGGACGCACGTGACGCTGCACCCTCTGCAGGACGCGGCCGCCCGGGCGACGACAACGGCGGGCGCACGGACCCGACCGCGGCGCTGCGAGTTCGCGCCCGGCGACGTTTGATCGGCGCAGCCGCACTGCTGCTGGCGGTCGCGGTGGTGCTGCCGATGGTGCTCGACAAGGAGCCGCGCCCCGTCCCCGACTCGATTCCGATCGACATCCCGAGCGACAGGACCCCTTTCTCGCCTCGTCTTGCGCTGCCGCCGCCGCGCGAGGCCGGCGATGCGCCGGTCGTGCCGCTACCCGATGCGGTGCCGGCGGAGCGCGGCAAGGAGGTCCCCGCACCCAAGGTCGAGCGGACGGAGACACGCGCGAAGCCGGCCGAGAAGAGCGACGCGAAAGCGCCTGCGAATTCGTCGGCGGCGCAGATCGCGAAGGCGACGGACCCCGCCGGCGACGAAAGCCGCGCACGCGCCATCCTCGAAGGCAAGTCCGCTGAAACGGCGGCCGCGGCCCCCAAGAACGGCCGGTACCTGCTGCAAGCCGCCGCACTCGGCAGCGAAGCGGCGGCGCGCGAATTGTCGGAGCGCCTGAAGAAAGCCGGCTTCGCACCTTTCACCGAGCGCGCCGACACCAAGGACGGCGTGCGCTATCGGGTTCGACTGGGACCCTATGCGACGCGCGACGAGGCCGAGCGCGCGCGGGCGCGGCTTCGCGCGCTCGGCGTCAACGCGAGTATCGTCGTTTCGTAAGCATGAATGCGGTCGACTGGGCGATCGTCGGCGTGCTTGGCGTGTCGGTGCTGCTGGGGATCGTGCGGGGTTTCGTACGCGAAGCGCTTGCCGTCGCGGGCTGGGTGGTGGGCATCGCGCTGGCGCTGCGCTATTCGGTCGAATTCGGCGCGAAGCTTCCGTTCGACGTTCCTGCGCCTGCGTTGCGGATGGGCATCGCTGCGCTCGCGATCATCGCTGCCAGTGTCTTCGTCGGTGCGCTTGCCGGCTGGATCGTGCGGCGTCTGCTCGAGGCCGCCCACCTTTCGGCCGCCGATCGCGCGCTCGGGGCGCTGTTCGGCGTCGTGCGCGCGGCGCTGATCGTGCTCGCAGTCGTGTTCTTCGTCAGCGGCACGACGGTCACGCGGCGCTCTTGGTGGCGCGAGTCGGCGCTTTTGCCCCCGATCGAAGCGGCGGTACGATTCGCGTCGCCGTATCTGCCCGAATCCTTCGCGCGACCGGCGCAGCAGTAGCCAGGGGATAGCCATGTGCGGAATCGTCGGCGTCGTGGCCACGACGCCGGTCAATCAGTTGCTCTACGACGCACTCCTGCTCCTGCAGCATCGCGGACAGGACGCCGCCGGCATCGCCACCGCCGACGGCAACCGCTTCCGCATGCACAAGGGCAGCGGTCTGGTGCGGGACGTCTTCCGCACGCGGAACATGCGCTCGCTGCCCGGCAACTCGGGTATCGCACAGGTGCGTTATCCGACGCAGGGCTCGGCCGTCAGCGCCGAGGAAGCACAGCCGTTCTACGTGAACGCGCCCTTCGGGATCATGCTCGCGCACAACGGCAATCTGACGAACTGGGAGCAGTTGAAGGACGAGATGTTCCGCATCGATCGGCGGCACATCAACACCAACTCCGATTCCGAAGTGCTGCTGAACGTGCTCGCACACGAGCTGCAACTCGTCAGCGAAGGGCTGTCGCTGGATCCGGCGGCGATCTTCAAGGCCGTGGCGGGTGTGCACCGGCGCGTGCGCGGCTCGTACGCCGTGGTCGCCGAAATCGCCGGTTACGGATTGCTCGCGTTCCGCGATCCATACGGAATCCGCCCGCTGTGTTTCGGCGTGCTGGAGACGGATCTCGGTACCGAGTTCATGGTGGCGTCCGAGTCGGTCGCGCTCGATGGCATGGGTTTTCGCCTGGTGCGCGACGTTGCGCCGGGCGAGGCCATCTTCATCGACTTCGACCAGCGCTTCTACAGCATGCAGTGCGCGGACAATCCGAGTCTCAATCCGTGCATCTTCGAGTACGTATACCTCGCCAGGCCGGACTCGTTGATGGACGGCGTCTCGGTCTACAGCGCGCGACTGCGGCTGGGCGAGTACCTCGCGGAGCAGGTGCGCGCGCAGGTCCCGCTCGGCGACATCGACGTCGTGATGCCGATCCCGGACTCGAGTCGGCCTGCGGCGATGCAGCTCGCGAACAGGTTGAACCTGAGCTACCGCGAAGGGTTCATCAAGAACCGCTACATCGGGCGCACCTTCATCATGCCTGGGCAGGCGGTGCGCAAGAAGTCGGTGCGGCAGAAGCTCAACGCGATCGGCGTCGAGTTCAAGGGCAAGAACGTGCTGCTCGTCGACGACTCGATAGTGCGCGGCACGACGAGCCAGGAGATCGTGCAGATGGCGCGCGACGCCGGCGCGCGCAAGGTGTACTTCGCGTCGTCGGCGCCGCCGGTACGGTTCCCGAACGTGTACGGCATCGACATGCCGACGCGCTCCGAACTGATCGCGGCATCGCGCGACGACGAGGCGATCCGCAGGGAGATCGGCGCGGATGCGCTGATCTATCAGCAGATCGATGACCTCAAGCGCGCGGTGCGCGACTGCAACCCGCGGCTGACGAACTTCGAGGCATCGTGCTTCGACGGCGTCTACATCACCGGCGACGTGACCCCCGAGTACCTCGACAGAATCGAGCGCGCGCGCCTGGCGCCGCCGCCGCAGGACGATGCGCCGCGCTCGCAATTGAGCCTCGCCATCGAGCCGGCCGACGCGTAGGCGCGGCTTGAGTCGGGCGCTGTCGCCGACTACAATCCGCGCATCGCGCCGATTTGAGCTCAGCTTGCGGGCGCATAACAAATGCAGCTAAAGCGAGGGACGGTCCCCCGGAACCCGCTCGGCGCTGCCAGCGGGTTTTTCGTTTATGGCGGATGAATTCGAATTCGACACGCGCGCGATTCGCGCAGGCACGGCGCGCACGCCGTTCAACGAGCACAGCGAAGCGCTGTTCCTGACCTCGAGCTTCGTCTTCGACAGCGCATCGCAGGCGGCGGCGCGCTTTTCCGGAGCCGAGGACGGCTACGTCTACTCGCGCTTCTCGAACCCGACGGTGCGCATGTTCGAGCGGCGGCTTGCGTCGCTGGAGGGCGGCGAGGAGTGCCTTGCGACCAGCTCGGGCATGGCGGCAATCCTCGCGACCTGCCTGGCGACGCTGCGCGCCGGCGATCACGTCCTGTGCGCCGCCAATGTCTTCGGGGCGACCGTGCAGTTGTTCTCAGGCGTACTCGCCCGCTTCGGCATCGAAACGACCTTCGTGACTGCCACCGATCCTGCCGCGTGGCGCACCGCCGCCACGCCCAGGACCAAGCTGCTCTTCTGCGAAACGCCGTCGAACCCGCTGATGGAGGTCGTCGACTTGCAGGCGTTCGCTGCTGCCGGAAAGGCGGTCGGCGCGCTGACCGTCGTCGACAACTGCTTCTGCACGCCGGCGCTGCAGCGGCCGCTCGAATTCGGGGTCGACCTCGTCATCCACTCGGCGACCAAGTACCTGGACGGGCAGGGCCGCGTGCTCGGCGGCGCGATCGTGGGACGGCGCGACTTGATCCGCGACGCGGTGCTGCCGGTACTTCGAACGACTGGCCCGAGCCTTGCACCGTTCAACGCCTGGGTCGCGCTGAAGGGGCTCGAAACGCTCGCCCTGCGCATGCGCGCGCAGTCGCAAGCGGCGCTCGCGCTCGCACGCTGGCTCGTCGCGCGGCCGGAGGTCGGGCGCGTGTACTTTCCCGGACTCGAATCGCACCCGCAATACGCGCTGGCGCAACGGCAGCAATCCGGTCCGGGGGCTGTCGTGAGCTTCGAAGTACGTGGCGATGGTGACCAGCCGGCGGCGCTGCGCGCACGCGCCTGGCGGCTGATCGACGCAGTCAAGCTGATGTCGATCACCGCGAACCTCGGCGACACGCGCACGACGATCACGCATCCTGCGACGACGACGCACGGGAGGCTGAGCGCCGAAGCGCGCGAACGCGCCGGCATCGGCGAGGGACTGATTCGAATCGCCGTCGGGCTCGAGGCAATCGACGATCTGAAGCGCGATCTGGCGCAGGCCCTCGCCGCGTGAGGCCCCGCACGCGTGCGGACCGATCCGTTCGAATGACGCGCGGGGTCGGGGAGCGGACGAAGCCCGTCTGCAGCATGCGGGCGATTCTGGCGCGCGCGGTGTGTGCCGCAGTCTGCGCGCCGCCTGGGCAGTCGGCTTGCGAAGCGGCAGGCATCCGCAGGCTTCGTGTCTTCCGGCAGCGCCACGCGGTGCGCGTCGTCTGCGCCGACTTCGCGCTGCCCTCCCGCACTTCCGTTATTCGCGCGGCTCATTTCGCGCGCTACGTTTGATCGATGTCCGGCGGCGATGGCGCGATGCCGGTATGCTTGACGCCATGGCGAAGGTTCCAGACGACATCACGCTCGGCGAGTTGTGCTACAGGGCGGCGCAAACCCTCGCCCGCGCCGGACTCGAGCATCGCATCGACATCTATCGCGATGTCGAGGTGGACGATCCTGCCGTGAGAATGATGCTCGGCCGACCGCACCGCATTCGCGTGCGAGTGAAGATCACTGCAGCCAGCCTCCTGTTCGAGGCGAGCGAAGCGTCCGAAGGTGTACCGACCGCACAGGGCAAGTCGCCGGCGACGGACTTCTCGACCTGAGGCGTGCCGCGCCGAACCCGGCACGGAAGCAGAAGGGCCGCGCGAGCGCGGCCCTTCTCGAGATTTGGCTCCCCGACCTGGACTCGAACCAGGGACCTGCGGATTAACAGTCCGTCGCTCTACCGACTGAGCTATCGGGGAAAGAGCGCGCGATTATATCGAGTGCGCGCGCGCGTTCAAACCGTGATTCAGTCGCGCAGCACGGCTGCGATCGCGTCGCACACCGGTCCGATGTTTCTCGTGTTCAGCGCGGCAACGCAGATGCGCCCCGTCGATACCGCGTAGATGCCAAACTCGTTCCTGAGCCGTTCGACCTGCGCCGCCGTCAGTCCGGAGTAGGAGAACATGCCGCGCTGGCGCAGCATGAACGACATGTCGCGCGAAACGCCCCGGGCCTTCAGTCCTTCGACCAGTGCGCTGCGCATGCGCTTGATGCGGTCGCGCATCTCGCCGAGTTCCTGTTCCCACTGCGCACGCAATTGCCCGTCGTTGAGTACGGCGGCGACGATGCTCGCGCCATGCGTGGGCGGCGTCGAGTAGTTGGCGCGGATCACGCGCTTGACCTGACTGAGCACCCGCGCCGCCTCGTCCTTGCCCGACGTGACGATCGTCAGCGCGCCGATGCGTTCGCCGTACAGCGAAAACGACTTCGAGAACGAACTGGCGATGAAAACGGGCAGGCCGGAGTCGGCGAACAGCCGGACCGCGGCAGCGTCCGCGTCGACGCCTTCGGCGAAACCCTGATAAGCCAGATCGAGAAACGGAACGAGCTGCCGCTCCCGTGCGATCTCGACGACCCTGCGCCACTGTTCGGGCGACAGATCGACGCCGGTCGGGTTGTGGCAGCAGGCGTGCAGCACGACGATCGTGTTCGCCGGCGCCGCCCGCAGCGCCGCGGACAGACCGTCGAAGTCGAGTCCCCGCGTTGCCGCGTCGTAGTACGGGTAGGCGCCCACCCTGAAGCCGGCCGCCTCGAACAGCGCGCGGTGGTTCTCCCAGCTCGGGTCGCTGATGAGGACTTGTGCGTCCGGGTCGATGCGCTTCAGAAAGTCGGCGCCGATCTTGAGCGCGCCGGTCCCACCCAGCGCCTGCGCAGTGACCAGGCGGCCGGACGCGAGCACCGGCGAGTCGGCGCCGAAAAGCAGCCGCTGCACGGCCGCGTCGTACGCCGCGATCCCTTCGATCGGCAAGTAGCCGCGCGGCGCTGCGGATTTGACGAGCGACTCCTCCGCTGCGCGCACGGCGCGCAGCAGCGGGATCTTGCCTTCGTCGTTCGTGTACACGCCGACGCCCAAGTTGACCTTGGTCGGTCGCGGGTCGGCGTTGAACGCTTCGGACAAACCCAGGATCGGATCGCGCGGCGCAAGTTCGACGCCAGCCAGGAGGGATTGAGTCATCGGGGCGGAAGGGCGTTGGACGGAGTTATGACCGGTGGTCGTCGACCGGTGGTCGTCGATGGGGGCAGGCGGTGGGGGAGTCTACACGTGCACTGCAACGAACCCACCGCGGGCGAGCCTGCGAATCCCAGGCTGGGGCCAGCACCCCGGCCGCGTGGAAAGGGTCGGCTATCTTTGGGCAGTGGGTTCGAGATCGGCCCGGTGTACTTACGTAAGGCATTGATTCATAAAGGCTTGTAAGCGACGGGGCAGCGCGCATGGGGCTAGGATTTTTGCGGTGCGCCGACTAGAATGCCGCCTTTGCCGCCGCATCGTGCGCTGCAGGATACCGTGTTCCTGACCTTTCCGGATTCGCCATTCCAGCTCCATCAGCCGTTCGCGCCGGCGGGCGACCAGCCTGCGGCCATCGAACGGCTGATCGAGGGGTTGCGTGACGGGCTCGCGTTCCAGACGCTGCTCGGCGTGACCGGGTCGGGCAAGACCTTCACGATGGCCAACGTGATCGCGCGGATCGGCGCGCCCACGCTGGTGCTGGCGCCGAACAAGACGCTCGCGGCGCAGTTGTACTCGGAAATGCGCGAGTTCTTCCCGAACAACGCCGTCGAGTACTTCGTTTCCTACTACGACTACTACCAGCCGGAAGCCTACGTCCCGTCGCGCGACCTGTACATCGAAAAGGACAGCAGCATCAACGAGCACATCGAGCAGATGCGGCTGTCTGCGACGAAGTCGCTGCTGGAGCGGCGCGACACGGTGATCGTCGCGACCGTTTCGGCGATCTACGGCATCGGCAACCCGTCCGACTACCACGCGATGGTGCTGACGCTGCGCGTGAAGGACCGGATGAGCCAGCGCGACGTGATCGCGCGGCTGACCTCGATGCAGTACCGCCGCAACGAAAGCGAGTTCGCGCGCGGGACGTTCCGCGTGCGAGGCGACACGATCGACGTTTTCCCGGCCGAGCACGCCGAACTGGCGGTGCGCGTCGAACTTTTCGACGACGAGATCGACAGCCTGCACTTGTTCGATCCGCTGACCGGCAGGGTCCGGCAGAGGATTCCGCGCTTTACCGTCTATCCGTCGTCGCACTACGTGACGCCGCGCCAGACGGTGCTGCGGGCGATCGAGGACATCAAGGCCGAGCTGGCGGAGCGCGTCGCCTGGTTCGTCGCACAAGGCAAGCTCGTCGAGGCACAGCGGCTCGAGCAGCGAACGCGTTTCGACCTCGAGATGATGAACGAGCTCGGCTTCTGCAAGGGCATCGAGAACTACACGCGCCACCTGTCCGGCGCGGCACCGGGCGAACCGCCGCCGACGCTGATCGATTACCTGCCGGCCGACGCGCTGATGATCATCGACGAATCGCACGTGACGATTCCGCAGCTGGGCGGCATGTATCGCGGCGACCGAGCGCGCAAGGAGACGCTGGTCGAGTACGGTTTCCGGTTGCCGTCGGCACTGGACAACCGGCCGCTGCGCTTCGACGAATTCGAACGCAAGATGCGGCGCTGCATTTTCGTGTCGGCGACCCCGGGCGAGTTCGAAACCGGACGTTCGTCGCAGATCGTCGAGCAGGTCGTCCGCCCGACCGGACTGGTCGATCCGCAATTGCAGGTGCGTCCGGCGCGGACGCAGGTCGACGATCTGCTGTCGGAGATCAAACTCAGGGTCGCGCGCAACGAGCGTGTGCTGGTCACGACGCTGACCAAGCGAATGGCCGAGGACCTGACCGCCTATCTGGCGGATCACGGCGTCAAAGTGCGCTACCTGCACTCGGACGTCGACACCGTCGAGCGGGTCGAGATCATCCGCGACCTGCGCTCGGGCACGTTCGACGTGCTGGTCGGTATCAACCTGTTGCGCGAGGGGCTCGATTTGCCGGAGGTGTCTCTGGTCGCGATCCTCGATGCGGACAAGGAAGGTTTCCTGCGTTCGACACGTTCGCTGATCCAGACGATCGGCCGCGCGGCGCGGCATCTGAACGGAACGGCGATCCTGTACGCGGACGAAGTCACCGAGTCGATGCGGGCCGCGATCGACGAGACGAACCGCCGTCGCGCCAAGCAGATGCGTTTCAACCAGGACCGCGGCATCGTGCCGCGCGGCGTTCACAAGCAGGTTCGTGAGTTGATCGACGGCGTCTACGACCCGGCGCCGGCGCGCGCCGCATTGAAGGCGGCGAGCGAAGCCGCGGACTACGTCGTGATGGATGAAAAGCAGGTCGCGCGCGAGATCAAGCGGCTCGAGAAGCTGATGTTCGAACACGCAAAGAACCTCGAATTCGAGAAGGCCGCCCGGGTGCGCGACCAGCTGGCCGTCTTGAGGGAGCAGGTGTTCGGTGCCGGCCGGGTGGGCGAGGCCGTGCCCCCGGTCGCGGCCGAAAAGGCGGCGTAGACCGGTGTTGCGGGAAGCGGATTTCCGGCCGGGTGCGAAGGTGCGTGGCGGTGCTTGCGCTTCGAACTTCCGCCAGCATCTCGTGTCTTCCGGAGCGCGAGTTGGGACGTTGGTGACGGGTACAAAAGGGTGTCGTCGGGTCCGGGTGGCCCGGCGGCGATGAGACGGGCAGGCACGACGCGAGCCCGAACAGAAAGGCGCGTTAGAGATGACAAAAGTACTTTTCGTTTGCATGGGCAATATCTGCCGTTCGCCGACGGCGGAAGGTGTGTTCCGGAAAATGGTGCGTGACGCGGGTCTGGAAGGCAGCGTGCACATCGAGTCCGCCGGCACGCACGCCTACCATGTCGGCGAGCCGCCCGACATCCGCGCCCAGCAGGCCGCCCGCAAGCGCGGCTACGAGTTGGGCGACCTTCGCGCACGCCAGGTCACCCAGGACGACTTTCGCGAGTTCGATCTGATCCTGGCGATGGACTGGGAGAACCTGGCTCTGCTGCAGCAGCAGTGCCCGCGGGCGTACAAGCACAAGCTGCATCTGCTGATGCGTTTCGCCGGCGAGCACGATGCCGCGACGGTGCCCGATCCGTACTACGGCGGGCCGGAAGGCTTCAACACGGTGCTCGACTACGTCGAGGACGCGTGCCAGGGGCTGCTCGAGGTCGTGCGCAAGCGCGCGACGATGTACGCGGCGGCGTAGCCGGTGCGCCCGCCCGGGCGTTGAGCGTCGGTTTCAAGCAGCGCCGCGGCCAGTCCGCGGCGCTTCGTGTTCGTACAGCGCGTCCAGCGTCGCCCGCGCCGACATCCCCGCGCGGGCGGCCCGCCGCTCCTGCGCGCGTGCCCACAGCCGTGACGCGGTGCCGGCCCACGTAGACCCGCTGAGCAGATACCGGCGCAGGGTTCGGCGGCGATTGGCCTCGACGACGCTGGCATGCGCGGACGGTTCCGGGGCGTCGCTGCCGGCGGCGTCTTCGCGCCGAAAAACGGCGGACAGGTTTGCCCTGGATGGCGCCGCATCGACGAGCAGCGGAACGAGTCCCGCAGTGCGGGCCAGCCGCGTCAGCGGACCGGGCGCGAAGTAGTACAGATGCGCGTAGTGGTACAGGTTCGACGGAGAACTGACCTCCGTCAGCGCGTTCGGCACCTCGACGTACAAATTCCCCCCGGGCTTGAGCCAGGACGCGAGCTTCGCGAGCCCCGCACCCGGATCCAGAAGGTGTTCGAGCACGTGGAAGAGGCTGATCAGGTCGAACGCCCCGGCGTCGAAGTCGTTGTCGTCGAGCGTACCCGGACGGAGGTCGACGCCGTACTGGGCGCGCGCGAAGCCGCGGTAACCGTCGTTCGGCTCGATCCCCGTGACGCGATATCCCCGACTCGCGAGCAGGTAGGCGAACTCGCCGCCTCCGGCGCCGCAATCGAGCACGCGCGCCGGCGGCTGCGCCAGCAGCGCGACCGTGCGGAACCGTTCGAGCGCGACACGGCCGGCGCGGAAAACGTGACCGATCCTGGGTGCGTCCGCGGACTTGTACTCGCGCCGATACCGCTGCGCGTAGAAGCGCGCAAGTTCGGCGGCGCTCGGCAGCGGGTCGACGTAGGTCAGGCCGCACGCGCGGCAGCACGTGACGTTCAGCGGCGCACCGTTCCGGTCCTTGACCTCGACGAGCGTGCCGTCCCGTTCCCCGCACAGGTTGCACGGGCTGGCCGGGATGTAATCGGTAAATCGTCTTGGCAATGGCAACGCAGCCTCCGCGCAGAGGACGCGCAGCATATCGAAACGCCTCCAGCCGGCGACGAAGGCATTTGTTGACTGATTTAGTCGGCTTAGCTAATATCCCGACCGTCCTGATCGGGAATTGCGCCGCGGACTCATACCTGGGTCGTTCAGGCCGCCCCGATCGAGCCGGACAGCGGAGGTGAACGATGCGTTTGACGACCAAAGGACGTTTTGCCGTGACGGCGATGATCGACCTCGGTCTGCGGCAGCACAACGGCCCCGTGACGCTGGCAGGGATCAGCCAGCGGCAGAAGATCTCGCTGTCTTACCTGGAGCAGTTGTTCGGGAAGCTGCGCCGTCATGCGCTGGTCGAGAGCACGCGCGGCCCCGGCGGCGGGTACACCGTCGGCCGGCCGATGGCCGACATCTCGGTGGCGGACATCATCTTTGCCGTCGACGAACCTATTGACGCAACGCAATGCGGGGGCAAGGAAAATTGCGATAACGACCAGCGCTGCATGACCCATGACTTGTGGGCCAACCTGAATCGTCACATCGTGGACTTCCTGGACTCCGTGACCTTGCAGGACCTCGTCGACCAGCAAAGGGAACGCCTCGCCCAGCAGGGAACGCTGGCGAGCGTGCTATACGACTCGCGCCCGACGCGGCGCGCGCATGCGGCGCCGAAACCGCAATCCATTGCCAGCTAGGGATGAGCGCATGAAGCTTCCGATCTATCTCGACTACTCGTCGACCACACCCGTCGATCCGCGCGTCGTCGACGCGATGATTCCGTGGTTGCACGAGCGTTTCGGCAACCCGGCTTCGCGCAGCCACGCCTTCGGTTGGGAGGCGGAGAAGGCGGTCGAAACCGCGCGCGAGCAGGTGGCTGCGCTGGTCAACGCCGATCCGCGCGAGATCATCTGGACGTCCGGGGCGACGGAGTCCGACAATCTGGCGCTCAAGGGTGCCGCGCATTTCTACAGGGACAAGGGCCGGCATCTGGTCACGGTGAAGACTGAGCACAAGGCTGTGCTCGACACGATGCGCGAGCTGGAGCGCGAAGGTTTCGAGGTGACCTACCTGGACGTCGAGAGCAACGGGTTGCTCGATCTGGCCAAGCTCGAAGCAGTGTTGCGGCCGGACACCACGCTGGTGTCGGTGATGTACGTGAACAACGAGATCGGCGTCATTCAGGACATCCCCGCGATCGGCGAGATCTGTCGCAGCCGGGGCATCGTGTTTCATGTCGATGCCGCGCAGGCGACGGGCAAGGTGGAAATCGACCTGCAGAAGCTGAAGGTCGACCTGATGTCGCTGTCGGCGCACAAGACGTACGGGCCCAAGGGGATCGGCGCGCTGTATGTGCGCCGCAAACCACGCGTTCGGCTGGAGGCGCAGATGCACGGCGGCGGCCACGAGCGGGGGCTGCGCTCGGGAACCCTGCCGACGCACCAGATCGTCGGCATGGGCGAGGCGTATCGCATCGCAAAGGACGAGATGGCGACCGAGAACGAACGAATCCGCATGCTGCGCGATCGACTGTGGAACGGCCTGTCGCGGATCGAAGAGGTTTACGTCAACGGCG
>CAZIJU010000021.1:0-46422 GCA_964539745.1 uncultured Burkholderiaceae bacterium
CTCGCCGCGCCTGGCCCTGCGACCCAATCCGACCCGCCGCAGACCCGATCCATAGCCCAACAGACCCTAGTGGGTCACCGCAGGCGCGCCGCCAGTCTGGCGCGGCATTCTGGGCGGCTCGCCGTCGGCGGCGGGGACACTCGTATCGGGCATGGGTGTTGCGGTCGGCGTGGCTGTAGCGACGCCGGGCGACGTCGGCGCCGACAACGTATTGCCCGTGAGGTTGAAGGCGGGCGGGGGCGGCGCCCCGCCGAAGCTCGCGACCGGTCTGGGCGGAACCTTTAGTTCCTGACGGCCTCCCGGACCCTCGATCGTCACGCCGTCGGTGCGCACTTCTGTGAGTTGCAGACCCGGCGCGACTTCCTGACCGAGCAGATATGCACGCGCTGGCTTGCCGTCGACGATCAGAACCGCCGACGAATCGGCGCCGGCCGCAAAGACCCCGGCGACCTGGACGTTGGCGAGTGCTGTCGTCGGCGCCGCCCTGACGAGCCCGAACATGCGCGCCGCGAGCACCGGATCGGGATCGCGCGGCGGCGGCGCAGCCAGCGGCGGCGGCGCCGCGGTCGGCTGCGGTGTGACGATCCGGATTGCCCAGTACGCCGCGATCACGCAGACGACCGCGAGCATGAGAACGTGCACCAGCGCAGCGGCGAATCTCTTCATTGCGGGTCCGACGGTCGCAAACGAATCCGATGATGACGTGTCAGACGGTATGCCGCGCGGTGCGGCGTTCATCCCGATGCATGACCTGCGCCGCCGAATCCCGCCAAGACGGGGGGTCGGCGCCGAAGCCGGTGGATAATATCCCCGAATCTCGCAAGCGCCATCGGAAAGCGCCGTTGTTTCAAAGCTTTCCGCGCGCATTTTCAACGATAGTCGAAACTGGACGACCCGACGATGGACTCGGCCCGCCAATCACAGCGCCGCGATCGCGGCTTCACGCTGATCGAGATCATGGTCGTGATCACGATCCTCGGGATCCTCGCCGCCTTGATCGTGCCGCGCGTCGTCGGCCGTACCGACGATGCGCGCATCGCCGCGGCCAAGCAGGACATCGCTTCGATCATGCAGGCGCTGAAGCTGTATCGCCTCGACAATGGCCGCTATCCGACGACGGAGCAGGGCCTGAAGGCGCTGATCGAGCGCCCGACGACCGAGCCGGTGCCGAACAACTGGAAGCAGGGGGGCTATCTGGAGCGCAGTTCGCTGCCAAAAGATCCGTGGGGCAAGGAGTACCAGTATCTGAATCCGGGGCTGCGCGGCGAAGTCGACGTGTTCAGCTTCGGTCGCGACGGCCAGTCCGGCGGCGAAGGGCCGGACGCCGACATCGGATCCTGGATGTTGTAGGCGATCGATCCGTTGCGGCGACGCGGACCAGGTTCGAGCATGAAAGCGCGCGGATTCACGCTGCTCGAGATGCTGGTCGTGATCGTGCTGGCCGGCATCCTTTTGTCCATCGTCACGATCAGTGTGGCGCCCGACGACCGGCAGGCGCTGGCGCGCGAGGCGCAACGCATCGGCCAGTTGATGGCAATCGCCGCCGACGAGGCGCGCATCCGCCAGCAGCCCATCGTCTGGGAAGCCGATCTGCGCGGCTATCGCTTCGTGACCCAGGACGCCGGCGAGCGCCGCCTGATCGCCGGCGACGACCTGCTACGCGAACGCGCGTGGGAACGCGAGCTGACGCGGCTTGCGGTCATCGATCGCAGCAGCGCGAAGCCGGCTCAGGTGCTGCTCGGGACCGGCGCGCCGTCGGTGCGCGTGCCGATCGCGCGCGAGTGGGTGCAGCCGCGGCTGCGGCTGGAACTGGCGAACGACGTCGCGCGTGTGGCCGTGGAAATCGACGAGAGCGGTCGCAGCCATGTCGCGCCGCAGTAGCCGGACGAAGCGCGGCTTCACGCTGCTCGAAGTGCTTGTCGCGCTCGTGATCATCGGCGTGGCGCTTGCCGCAGCGATGCGTGGTGCACTGTCGCTGACGGCGACGGCGGAGGAGACGCGCCACAAGCTGCTCGCGACGCTGACTGCCGAGAACCGCCTGTACGAGTTGCGGCTCGCGCGTCAGCGACTCGAACTGGGCCAGCACACGACCGATTGCGAGCAGGGCGGCGTGAACTTCGTCTGCGAGCAGATCGTCAAGACCACCCCGAACCCCTTCTTCCGCCGCGTCGAGCTGCGCGTCTACCGCACCCGCGACGATCAGCGCAGGCAGTACGCCGAAATGCTGACGGTGCTGCCGACCAATCAATGATGCACCGGACACCGCCGCGCGGCTTCACGCTGCTCGAACTGCTGATTGCGATCAGCGTGCTGTCGCTGGTGTCGATCATCGCGTGGCGCGGGCTCGACACGCTGGTGGCCACGCGCGATCGTCTGGCGCCGGAAGGCGACGACGTGCGCGCGCTGCTCACCGCCTTCGGCCAGCTCGAGCGCGACGTCGCACATGTCGCCAATCCGACGTTGTTCGCGCTCGCGTCGAACCCGGTGCAGGTTCGGCTCGCCACCGGCGGCCAGGTCCTCGAGATCGTGCGCATCGCCCCGCCCGACGAGAGCGGCGCGCTCGCGATTCAGCAAGTCTTCTATCGCGTCGACGACGGCGCGCTGTTGCGGCAGGCCACGCCGGCCACGCGCGCGCCCGGACCCGTCGAGGCCGCAGAATTCAGCAACGTGCGACTGCTCTTCGACGTCAGAGCCATGCGCGTGCGGTTGTGGCAGCCCGGTCCGGGTTGGGTTGTGCCCGGCACGACGGGGCCGCAGCCACCGGGAAACGCGTCCCAGCCGCCGCAAGGCATCGAGGTCAGCATCGAACGCGCCGACGGCAAGACGTATCGGCGCGTGCTGCTGGTGGGGTAAGGGTCGTGGCCCCCGGTGATTCCGCCATGACGCCTTTCTGCGAGTCGGCAGCACGACCCGCCGTCCTTCGCCAACGCGCCGCGGCCGCGGCCCGGCAACGCGGCGCCGCGGTCTTGATGGCCTTGTTCGTCGCCACGCTGGCGACGCTGATCGTCACGGGCCTGTTCTGGAACCAGTTCGTGCTGCTGCGGACGATCGAGAATCAGCAGCTCGTATCGCAAAGTCGGCTGCTGCTGCGCGGCGCACTCGACTGGGCGCGTGCGATCCTGCGCGAAGATGCTGCGCGGTCAAACTACGACGCGCGCACGGAACCCTGGGCCACGCCGCTCGCACCGACCCGGCTCGACCAGCTCGGCGAGACCTCGGCGCTCGCTTCGCAAGCGACGATCGAAGGTGATATCGACGACGCGCAGGCGCGGTTGAACCTGCGCAACCTCGTCGCCGCCGACGGCCAGATCGCGGAGCGCGAACTGGCTGCGCTGCGCCGCCTGTGCACACTGCTGTCGGTGCCGGAAGCGACGGCCGACCTGATCGCCCAGCGCATGGCCGAGGCCTTCGCTCCGGCCTCGGCTTCGCCGGGCGTCCCCGCGAAACCCAGACCGATCCCGCTGGTGCTTCCGGGCGATCTCGTCGGCATCGAAGGCATCGACCCGGAAGCCGCGGCCAAGTTGGCGGCGCATGTCGTGGTGCTCGACGAGCCCACACCCGTCAACGTCAACACCGCGGCAGCCGAGGTCATTGCAGCGCGCATTGCCGGGCTGACGTGGATGGACGCGAACCGCGTCGTCGAGCAGCGCACGCAGCTCGGTTATTTCCGCGACGTCGCCGATCTGCGCAACCGCCTCGGCGACAAGGCAGCCGGGCTGATGCCGCAGGACGTCTCGACGGCATCGCGTTACTTTTTCGTGCGCGGCCGCGTCCGGCTCGACCGGGCCAGCACCGGGATGGAAGCCCTGGTCAAGCGCGGACAACCGGGCGCGCCGGCGCCGATTGCCGTACTGTGGCAACGCGAGCTATGAGAAAAGAGAAGTCGGCCCAGCGTCTGTTCGTCTTCGTGCCGCCGCACCGCGCGCTCGGCGGCCGGGGCAAGCTCGCGGCGTCGACGGTCGTCAGCTTCGTCGCAGTCGGCCCGAACGGGACGGAAAGCGGCGAAACGCCGATCGCGCTGCTGCCGAAAGCCTCCGCCGTCGATCTGGTGTTCGACACCTCGGACGTGTTCGTCGCCGCGGTCGAGGCCCCGCGCATGCCGGAATCGAAGTTGCGGCTGGCGCTGCCCAACCTGCTGGAGGAGCGTCTGCTGTCCGATCCGGCCGACTGTCACTTCGCGTTCACGCCGCAGACGCGTTCGGCAACGACGACGATCGGCGCGGCGCCGAAGCTGCCGGTCGCGGTGATCGATCGCGGGCTGCTGACGAGCGCGCTTGACGCGCTGTCGGAGGCTGGCTATCGCCCGCGCGCGGCGTACTCGGAGATCTACGTCGTGCCGGCGCCCGCCGCCGGCGTGCTGAGCGTGCGGCTGGACCGCGGCCGGGGCATCGCGCGCAGCGGCAAGCACGACGGGTTTGCGTTCGAGTTCGACGGGGCCACGGTGCCGGCGCCGCTGCTGCTGGCCGTGCGCCAGCTCGGCATCAAGCGCGTGCAGGTGTTCGGCCGCGACGCCGGCAAGCTCGTGCAGTTTGCCGAAGCACTCGGCGTGGCCATCGACGCCTCGCAGCGCGAGATCGACATCGCCGCGACCGAAACCGCGGTGAACCTACTGCAGGGCGCTTTCGCGCCCGGCGGACTGCTCGGCGGCCTGTCGCTGCCGAAGTTCACCGCGGCCAGGCTCAAGGCGCCGCTCATCTGGAGCGGCGTGGCCGTGGCGACCTTCGTCATCGGCATGAACGCGTACTGGCTGAAGCTCGAGGCGGAAGCCAAGGCGATCCGCACGCAGATGGAGACGGCGTTCCGCAGCGCCTTTCCCGAGGCGACCGCGGTGGTCGACCCCGTGTTGCAGACGCAGCGCCAGCTCGGTGCGTTGCGCGCGCGCGCCGGCATTCCGTCGGCCGACGACTTCTCGGTGCTCAACGCGCAGGCTGCGCAACTGCTGTCGCTCGCGCCGATCGGCAGCGTCGCCGGGATCGAGTACCGCGAAGGCGCGCTGCGCGTGAAGTTCAAGCCGGGCGCCGCCGACAATCCGGCGCTGCAGAACACCTTGCGAGCGCAGGCGATCCAGCTCGGTCTGAACTTGCGATTCGAGGCGGACGGTTCGGCGCGCATCATGCCGAGCGGGGGCTGACGATGGACGCGATCGCGCAGTTCTGGTCCGAGCGCGCGCCGCGCGAGAAGGCGGTTCTCGCTTCCGGCGCGGCGATCGTGCTGATCGCTTTGCTGTATCTGGTTGCGATCGAGCCCGCGGTGACCGGAATCGGGCGGCTCGAGCGGGGCCTGCCGCAGCTTCGCGCGCAGGCCGCAAAGCTCGATGCGCTGCTCGGCGAAGTCAAGAGCCTGAAGTCGCGCGCACAGGTGGCCACCATTTCGCCGCAGGAAGCGCGCGGCGCGCTCGAAAAGTCGCTCGCCGCCGCGGGCCTGAAGGCCGCGCGCATCGTGCCGCTCGCCGACGGCGATCTGCAGCTCACGTTCGCCAACGTCCCGTACGCCGCGTGGGCCGCTTGGCTGGCGCAGACGGAACGCGAACTCGGCGCGCGCGCGACGAGCGTCAACGCGACCGCGACCGCCACGCCCGGCAACGTCGACGTCGAACTGGCGCTGCGGCTGGCGCGGCGCTGAGCGGGGATCGCCGATGCTGCGCTGGATCGCCTACGCCGCCGCCGCGCTGATCGCGGTGCTGGCCACGGCGGCTGCGCTCGCACCGGCGCAGTGGCTCGCGGTCGGGGTAGCGCGCGCCACACACGGTCGCGTGGACCTCGCCGAAGCGACGGGCACGCTGTGGCGCGGCGAGGCAACCCTCGTGCTCACCTCGGGCAGCGGCCCCGGCGCGACGCGCGCCAGCCTGCCCGAACGGCTGTCGTGGCGGCTTTCGCCGTGGCAGTTGCTGACCGGCACGATCGACCTGACGCTGCAGCATCCGTCGGCGCTCGCGCAGCCGCTTGCCGTCCGTGCCTGGTTGAATGGAACCGCCACGCTCGGCGCGACGACGGTGCGCTTGCCCGCATCGCTGCTCGTCGGGCTCGGCGCGCCGTGGAACACCGTGCGGCCCGGCGGCTTGATCACGTTGACCTGGGACCGGCTTCGGGTCGAACCCGGACGCTGGCAAGGCAACCTCTCCGCCGAATGGCAGTACGCATCGAGCGCGCTGACGCCGGTGTCGCCGATGGGGCACTACCGCCTCCAGACCAATGGCGTATTCCCCGGAACTCAGCTGAATTTGATGACCGTCTCGGGGCCCCTCGAACTGACGGGCAGTGGCACAATCGCAGAGGGTGGGCGCTTACGCTTTCAAGGGGTGGCGCGCGCCGTACCGAACGCCGATCCCGGCGTGAAGACGCAGCTGACCGGGCTGATATCGCTGCTCGGCCGGCGCGACGGCGAGTCGGCCATTCTGAGCATCGGAACGTGAGATGAGCAAACTGCGCACGGCACTGGGCGCACGGCACACCGCCCCCCTGACGGCCCGCACGATCTGCTGCGCGGTGATCTGCGCGCTCGCGCTGTCCGCGATGCCGGCCGCCGCGCAACCGAGCGCCGCACCCGCGCCGAAGTCGCGCACCGCCGCCAAAGAAGAAACGGTGATGCTGAACTTCGTGCAGGCCGATCTGGAAGCGGTCGTTCGCGCGATCGGGCAATTCACCGGCCGGCAGTTCGTCATCGATCCGCGCGTCAAGGGCACGATCAATCTCGTGACCGAACGGCCGGTGACCAAGCAGCAGGCCTACGAACAACTGCTGTCGGCGCTGCGCCTGCAGGGATTCACGATCGTCGAGTCGCCGCGGCCGGGCGGCATCGCGCGCATCCTGCCGGAGGCCGACGCAAAGCTTCAGGGCGGGCGCGTCGTCGCGCCCTCGTCCCCGGCCCCGCGCGGCGACCAGATCGTCACGCAGGTGTTCCAGCTTTCGTACGAATCGGCGACGAACATGGTTCCGATCCTGCGGCCGCTGATCGCACCGAACAACACGATCTCGGCGTACGGGCCGAACAACTCGCTGGTTATTACCGACTATGCGGAGAACCTTCGTCGCATCGGGGAGATCATCGCGGCGATCGATCAGCCCGGCGCCGCCGACGCGGAGATCGTTCCGCTGAAGCATGGGCTGGCCGTCGAGATCGCGGCGATCGCAACGCGCGTGCTCGACGAAGGCGCGCGCGCCGCCGGCCAGGCGGTCGACGCGGGCCAGCGCGTTCAGGTGCTCGCCGAGCCGCGCACGAACTCGCTGATCGTGCGCACCGCGAGCCGCGCGCGGCTTTTTCTGGCCAAGCAGTTCATCGAGAAGCTCGACCAGCCGAACCTCACGCCGGGCAACATCAACGTCGTCTACCTGCGCAACGCCGAAGCGACTAAGCTGGCACCGCTGCTGCGCGCGATCATCGCGGCCGATCCGTCCTTCGTTCCGCAGACGGGCGGCGGCGGATTGAGCCCAGCCACCGGCGCGCCCGGGCAGCCCGCCCAGCCGGCGGTCCAGGCGCAGCCGAGCCCGGCGCTCGCCGCCGCAGGCACCGGTACCGCCGGCGGGCTGGCCGGAATGATCCAGCCCGACGCGGCGACCAATTCGCTGATCATCACCGCACCCGAGCCGCTGTATCGCAACCTGCGCGCGACGATCGAAAAGCTCGACGTGCGGCGCGCGCAGGTCGTCATCGAGTCGCTGATCGTCGAGGTCAGCGCCGACAAGGCCGCCGAGTTCGGCGTGCAGTTCCAGGCGCTCGGCGGGCTGCGCGAATCCAACGCCAACGACACCAGCGCAATCGGCGGCACCAACTTCGGCGCACGCGGCAGCGGCACCAACATCATCGATGCCGCGCAGAACCTCGGCTCGCTCGGCCCCGGGCTGAACATCGGCGTGATCCGCGGTCGCGTGACGATCCCGGGCATCGGTGAGGTGACGAATCTCGGATTCCTCGCACGCGCGCTCGAGACGCGGGCCAACGCCAACGTGCTGTCGCGACCGAACATCCAGACCCTCGACAACGAGGAGGCCAAGTTCCTCGTCGGCCAGAACGTGCCGTTCCAGACCGGCTCGTTCACGCAGGGCTCCACCGGCGCGACCAACCCGTTCCAGACTTTCGAGCGACGCGACATCGGCACGCAACTGCGCGTGCGGCCGCAGATCTCCGAAGGCGGCGCGGTGCGGCTGTCGATCTACCTGGAAGTCTCTTCGATCGCGCCGACGACGGTGCAAGGGCAGATCGTCACGAACAAGCGCAGCTTCGAATCGTCGGTCATCGTCGACGACGGCAACTTCGTCGTGCTGTCCGGGCTGATCGAGGATCGGTCCAACGACAGCCAGAGCAAGGTGCCGCTGCTCGGCGACCTGCCGCTCGTCGGCGGGCTGTTCCGCTACGACAATCGCTCGCGCACGAAGACCAACACGATGATCTTCCTGCGGCCCTATGTGATCCGCGACGAACGCGCCTCCTCGACGCTGGCGGCCGATCGCTACGACTACATGCGAACGCAGATGGCCGACAGCCAGCGGCCGGATTCGCTGCTGTTCCGCGGCTACCAGACGGATCTGCCGCCGCCGGCAACCGTACCGCCCGCACCGCCCGCGATGAACGAACCGCCGGCGACGACGCTGCCGGTCGCACCGCCCGCTGCGGAGCCCGCACCCGCTCCGGCGCCCGAATCGGCCGCACCGCGGCCCGCGCAGACCGCAACACCCGAGGCACAGCCCGCACCGGCCGGGGTCGCACTGCCGGCAGCCCCGGTGACGGGCGCGTTCGCCGCAGCCCCCGGTGCCGCGGCGCCGGCCGCCGGCACGCAGTTGATCCAGGTCGTCGCGATCAGCGACGTCGCCAGGGCGCGCGAGCTGCAGCGGCAGTTGCGCGCGGCGGGGTTCGACGCGTACTGGGAGAGCGTGCGACAGGGCGACGGCAAGGGCGAGATCGTGCGCGTGCGCGTCGCGGTCGATCGCACCCGTCAAAGCGTGGCCGAGACGATCGCCGAGCTGAAGCGGCGCGGGTTCGAGCCGACGCTGGTCAATCCTTGAGGAACCCGCAACGATGAGCAGCGCGCAGGCCTTCGTCCCGTACGCGTTCGCGCGCGACAACGCGATCCTGCTCAAACCCACCGGCGAACGCGACGCCGAAGTGTGGATCAGCGAATCGACGCCGCTGGCGGCGCTGAACGAGGTGATGCGCGTGTTCCCGGGGCGCGTGAAGCCGATCGTCGTGGCCGCCGACAAGCTGTCGGAGGCGATCGCGCAGACCTACTCGGAGTCGGAAGGCAGTGCGCAGCAGATCGTCGGCGACATCGAAGGCGAGTTCGACATCACGCGCATGATGCAGGAGGTCCCCGACATCGAGGACCTGCTCGAGGCCGAGGACGACGCGCCGATCATCCGCATGATCAACGCGCTGCTGACGCAGGCCGCTCGCGACGGCGCGAGCGACATCCACATCGAGGCGTTCGAGACCTATTCGCTGGTGCGCTTCCGCGTCGACGGCACGCTGCGCGACGTCGTGCGGCCGAAGCGCGCGCTGCACGCGGCGCTGGTCTCCCGCATCAAGATCATGGCGCAGCTCGACATCGCGGAAAAACGCCTGCCGCAGGACGGCCGCATCGCGCTGCGCGTCGGCGGCCGTGCGATCGACGTTCGCGTCTCGACGCTGCCGACCGGCCACGGCGAGCGCGTGGTGCTGCGGCTGCTGGAGAAGGACCTGTCGAAGCTCACGCTCGAGAACCTCGGCATGAGCGACCGGACGCTGCGCCGGTTCGACGAGTTGATCCACCAGCCGCACGGCATCATCCTCGTCACCGGGCCGACCGGCTCGGGCAAGACGACGACGCTGTACGCCGCGATCCGCCGGCTCGACCACGCAACGACCAACATCATGACGGTCGAGGACCCGATCGAATACGACCTCGAGGGCATCGGCCAGACGCAGGTCAATCCGAAAATCGAGATGGACTTCGCGCGCGCGCTGCGCGCGATCCTGCGACAGGACCCCGACGTCGTGATGATCGGCGAGATCCGCGACCTCGAGACCGCGCAGATCGCCGTGCAAGCTTCGCTCACCGGGCATCTCGTACTCGCGACGCTGCACACCAACGACGCCGCCAGCGCGGTCACCCGGCTGATCGACATGGGCATCGAGCCTTTCCTGCTGTCGTCCTCGCTGCTCGCGGTGCTCGCGCAGCGGCTCGTGCGCAAGCTGTGCCCGCACTGCAAGCAGCCGGTCGAATCGATCGGCAGCAGCGGCCAGACCTTCCGCGCGGTGGGTTGCGTGTATTGCGGCCACACCGGCTATCTGGGTCGTACCGGCATTTACGAGCTGCTGACCGTCGACGACGAAATGCGCCTGCTCGTGCACAACGGCGCGAACGACACCGACATCCGCCGCACCGCCGAGCGCGCCGGCATGCTGCCGCTGCGCGCCGACGCGATGCGCTGGGTCGCCGCCGGAATCACGTCGCAGGAAGAGGTGCTGCGCGTGACCCGCGAATGAAGTACCCGACACTCGCAGCGCTGACTCGAACCACCGAAATCACCGAGGAACGAGGCCCTTGCTTTTCTCGGTGCTCTCGGTGGTGAAATAGTCTGTCGATCGATGGCCGCTTACCGCTACGCCGCTGCGGATGCCTCCGGCAAGGAGACGACCGGCGTGCTCGAAGCCGACAGCGCGCGCGCGGCGCGGCAGCTTCTGCGCGGCCGCGGGCTCGTGCCGCTGACGGTCGAGCCGGTCGTTTCCGAGGCGCAGAAGCAGGCGCTGTCGCTGGCGCTCGGCCGCCGGCTGTCGCAGACCGAGCTGGCGGTAATCACGCGCCAGCTCGCTTCGCTGCTCGGCGCCGCCCTCCCCGTCGCCGACGCGCTGACGGTGATGGTCGAGCAGAGCGAAAAGCAGTCGGTGCGCGAGCTGATGGCCGCGATCCGCACCGACGTGCTCGGCGGCTCGTCGCTGTCGAAGGCGCTCGCGCGCCACCCGCGCCAGTTTCCGGACATCTACCGTGCGCTGATCGCCGCTGGCGAGGAATCCGGCAAGCTGGGCTCGGTGCTGCAGAGCCTCGCCGACTACATCGAAGAGCGCGCGAAGCTGCAACAGAAGATCACGCTCGCGTTCGTCTATCCGGCGATCGTCACCTTCGTCGCGCTGGCGGTGGTCATCGGACTGTTGACCTACGTCGTGCCGCAGGTCGTGCAGGTGTTCGCCAACACCAAGCAGGCGCTGCCTTTGCTCACGCGCGCGCTGATTGCGATTTCGGACTTCGTGCGGAGTTACGGCTGGATCGTCGTCGCGCTCGTCGTAGCCGGCGCGTTCGTCGTCAACCGCGCGCTGAGCGTCGAGGCGGTGCGCATGCGCTGGCACCAGCGCATCCTGCGGCTTCCGGTCGCCGGCGTGCTCAGCCGCTCGATCAACACCGCGCGCTTCGCCAGCACGCTCTCGATCCTGGTCGGCTCGGGCGTGCCGATGCTGCGCGCGCTGCAGGCCGCCGGCGAAACGCTGACCAACCTCGCGATGCGCGCGCGCGTGGTCGAGGCCACGCAGCGCGTGCGCGAGGGCTTTTCGCTCGCTCGGGCGCTGCGCGCCGACGCCGAGGAGGAACGCCGCGCAGGGCACATGAAGCTCTTCCCGCCGGTGCTGATCCATCTGATCGCCTCGGGCGAAGCCACCGGCAAGCTGCCCGAGATGCTCGCGCGCGCGGCCGACATCCACGCGCGCGAGGCCGAGCGCCGGGCGCTGTTCTTCACGTCGCTGCTGGAGCCCGCGCTGATCCTGACGATGGGCGTGGTCGTCATGCTGATCGTGCTGGCGGTGCTGCTGCCGATCATCGAGATCAATCAGCTCGCGCGCTGAGTTCGGATTGCGCGCCGGCGGCGACTGCGCCGGGCGATAATCGGCGCATGCTGCGCACCTCACTCGACTCCCTGCCCGCCTCGCGCATCCGCGAAGTCGCCAACGCCGCGCTCGGCCGCGACGACATCGTCAAGTTCTGGTTCGGCGAAGGCGACCTGCCCACCCCGGAGTTCATCCGCGCCGCGGCCAAACAGGCGCTCGACGCGGGCGAAACCTTCTACAACCACAACCTCGGCATCGCCGAACTGCGGCAGGCGATCGCCGATTACGCATCCAGGCTGCACGGCGTTCGCATCGAGGCCGAGCGCATCGCGGTCACCAGCGCCGGCGTCAACGCGTTGTCGCTGATCGCGCAGGCGCTGCTCGACCCGGGCGACCGTGTGGCGATCGTCACGCCGGTATGGCCGAACCTCACGTCGATCCCGCGCATCATGGGCGCGCAGGTCGTTCGGGTGCCGCTCGATTGCCGCGACGGCGTGTGGTCGCTCGACCTGCAGAAGCTCGTCGATGCCGCCGCCCCCGGCACGCGGGCGGTGCTGGTCAACTCGCCGAACAATCCGACCGGCTGGACGATGCCGCAGGCGGACTGGAACGCCCTGCTCGCGCACTGCCGCCGGCACGGCATCTGGCTGGTCTCCGACGACGCTTACGAACGTTTGGTGTACACCGGCGAGCCGCATGCGCCCGGCGTGCTCGCGCAGGTCGAAGACGGGGAGCGCTTCATCAGCGCGAACACGTTCTCGAAGTCGTGGACGATGACCGGCTGGCGGCTCGGCTGGCTGATCGCGCCGAGCCGGTTCGTCGCCGACTTCGGCAAGCTGGTCGAATTCAACACCTCGTGCGCGCCGCCGTTCGTTCAGCGCGCCGGCATCGTCGCGATCCGCGACGGCGACGCGCTCATTCGCGATACCGTCGTGCGGCTCAAGCGCGCGCGCGACCTGCTCGTGCAAAGGCTGCGCGCGCTGCCGGGGGTGGAGGCGGCCGCGCCGCCGGGGGCGATGTATCTGTTCTTCCGCATCCCCGGCCGCAGCGACGACAGCCTCGCGTTCGCGAAGGATCTGGTCACGCGCTCGGGGCTGGGGCTGGCGCCCGGTATCGCGTTCGGCGCCGAAGGCGAAGGCTACCTGCGCTGGTGCTTCGCCGCGACCGAAGCGCTGATCGAGCAAGGCGTCGAGCGCCTGGCGCGGCATCTGCGCTGAGGTCGAGAGCGGATTCACCACCGAGAACACCGATCGATGCCGCGCGCGAGGGGCGCGCGTCAGCGCAGCCGCTCGACCGCGGCGTCGAAGACGTAGCCCGCGCCGCGTTCGGTGCGGATGTAGCGCGGCTGCGAGGGATCGGGTTCGATCTTGCGGCGCAGCCGCAGGATCTGCACGTCGATCGAGCGGTCATAGACCTCGGCGTTATGCAGTCGCGACAGGTCGAGCAGCCGGTCGCGCGTCAGCACCCGCTGCGGCGAGGACAGGAAGGCCGTCAGCAGGCTGAACTCGCCGTTGGTCAGCTCGACCGTGCGACCGTCGACCGACTTCAGCCTGCGCAGCCCGACGTTCAGCTCCCAGGTGCCGAAGCGGTATGCGCGCACGCGCGCCAGTTCGTCGGCCACCGTCGCCTGCGCGCGCGCCCGCCGCAGCAGCGCGCGGATGCGCGCGAGCAGTTCGCGCGGCGAGAACGGCTTGGTCAGGTAATCGTCGGCGCCGAGCTCGAGCCCCATCACGCGGTCGGCCTCCTCGGCGCGGCCGGTCAGCATCAGGATCGGGATCGCCGACTGTTCGCGCAACCTGCGCGCGATCTGCATGCCATCATCGCCGGGCAGCTTCAGGTCGAGCACGATCAGATCGACCGTCTCGCGGGCGATGATCTGCTCCAGTTCGCGGCCGGTCGCCACCGTGGTGACGCGCAGCTCGTTCTGCGTCAGATAGTCGGAGACGAGCGAGCGAACAGCCGGATCGTCGTCCACCGCGACGACGTGCGGCTGAAGCTGCGTGACGGCATCCATTGCGGCGCCCGAGTTCCGGTCCAGTGCGCTCAGCATAGCCCCGCCGGGCGCGGCGTCGCCGGGCCGCTGCTGCGCAAAGTTCGCGTTTTCGAACTGTGTTGTCATACCCTGCCTCCCGGACCGGCCCCGGACCGGCCCTTCCGATGTCCGGCACGGGGCCGCGTGCGAATTTCGCACAACCAAGCGCCGGTCGAACAGGGGTCCAAGCACGCGGTCGAATTACATGTGTAATTTTTCGGCGCTTGTCCGACATGCCATGGAAACGGTAGGGTTGTCGAATGAGTGATGTCCGCGGCGTCGTGCGGAGGCCGGCGATCCAAGCGCGATCGGAGTCGATTGCGCGCGCAACGCTGTCCGCCACCGTCCGCTGCCCTTCGAGTTAGCCGAAAGAACACGATGACCGCACCCGCCCCGACTCCGCATACGTCTGCGCGACGCCGCAAATGATGGAGCAGGTTCCCGCGCCGGGCGCCGCGCCCCGCATCCTGGTGGTCGATGCCGACCGCCTGACGCTCGGATTGCTCGAAGAGTGGCTGCGCGCGGCCGGCTACGAGGTCGTCAAAGGACAGGCCGACGACGCGGCCGCACCGGAAGGCGTCGCGCTCGCGATCGTCGACGTACCCTTCGCGCGCAGCGGCGTCGAGCGCCTGCAGCGCTTCGCGGCGCGTCACGCCGGCACACCGATCCTCGCGCTGTCGCCGACCTTCTTCTCGAACGTCAAGTGCACCGGCGACTGCGCCCGTTCGCTCGGCGTGTCCGGCGTGCTGCCGAAACCGATCGCGCGCGACGCGCTGATCGCCGCGATCGAAGGCCTGCTGCATTCGGCCGGATGAACGTCGCGACCGCGATCGCCACGGTCGGCTCGCGGCAGTGGACCCGCCGCAGCGTGCCGTGGATCGGAACGCTGTTCATCGGCGTGATCGTGGCGATGGCGGCGTCCGACATCCTGCGCGGCTACCGGATGACGGTCGAGGACACGGGCCGCCAGCTCGAGACGCAGGCGCGCATCATCGCCGAGCAGACCGCGCGCAGTCTGCAGGCCGTCGACGTCGTGCTGCGGCACATCGCGTCCGAATTCAAGCGTGGGCGGCTCGCGCGGCTGCGTCCAGAAGAGCTGCATGCCTATCTGAACGAGCAGGCGGTGGGGCTCGTGCAGATCGACGGCCTGGCGCTGCACGACGCCAAGGGCGACGCGCTCGCGATGTCGTGGCTGCCGCCGGGCACGACCGTCAGCATCGCGCATCTGCCGGGCTTCGCGGCGCTGCGCAACGATCCGACGCTCGGCCTCGTGGCCAGCCCGGCAACGCGTAGCCCTAGCGACGGCCAATGGGTATTCCCGCTCGGCCGCCGGCTCGAGACGCCCGCTGGCGAATTCGCCGGCGTGATCGGCGCGCGCGGCCGCATCGACTACTTCCAGCACTTCTACCGCGACATCCGGCTCGACGAAGGAACGAAGGTCACGCTGATGCACCGCGGCGGCACACTGCTCGCGCGCCATCCGCCGGCACCCGCCGCGCTGGGCCAGTACTTCCCGCTGCTCGACAAGATGATCGCCGCGCGCGAGTCCGGAGCGCCGTGGCCGACCCGCACGATTAGCCCGGTCGACGGCGTCGAGCGCTTCGGCGCGGTACGCCCGGTGCCGGACTATCCGCTCGAGGTCATCGTCACGCGCGATACGCGCACGGCACTCGCGCGGTGGCGCGAACAGGCCTGGGGCACGGCCGCGCGCACGCTCGCGCTCGCGGTGCTCGCCGCGCTGCTGCTCGCTCTGCTGATGCGGCAGCTCGCGCGTCTGGCGGCGGTGCGCGACAAGCTCGACGCGTCGCGCGAGCGCTTCGCGCTCGCGGTCGCCGGCTCCGACGACGGCATCTGGGACTGGGACCAACGGTCGGATTCCGTCTTCGCGTCGGCGCGCGCGCGCGAGCTGCTCGGGCTGCCGCCGGGTCCCGAAGTGCAGCCGCGCGCGCAGTGGTTCGCCGCGCTGCAGTTCCATCCGGAGGACGCGCCGCGCCGGCTCGAGGCGATGGAAGCGCACATGGCGGGCCAAACGCCGCTGTACGAAGGCGAATACCGCGTGCGGCATGCCGACGGCAGCTACCGCTGGGTGCGCATCCGCGGGCTGTGCATCCGCGACGCGAGCGGTGCGCCGCTGCGCATGGCCGGATCCGTCAGCGACATCGACGCGCGCAAACGCGCCGAAGAGGCGCTGCGGCAGTCCGAGGAACGCTACGCGATCGCGATGACGGGGTCGAACGAGGCGCACTGGGTTTGGGACGTCCGCAGCGACGAGGTCTTCGTCTCGCCGATGACCTACGAGGTGCTCGGCATTCCGGCCGACATCCCGCTGCGCACGCGCAGCGAAATCTTCGCGCGCGTGCCGATTCACCCGGAAGACCGCGAGCGGCTGGCGTACGCACTCGACGAGCACCTCGCCGGGCGCTCGCCGCGACTCGATATCGAATACCGCGTCGTCAACGCCGCCAGCGGCGAAGTGCGCTGGATCCACACGCGCGGCCAGTGCTTCCGCGACGCCGAGGGCCGGCCGCAGCGGCTCGCCGGCTCGACCGTCGAGATCACCAAGCGCAAGCAGGCCGAAGAGGCGCTGCGCCGGAGCGAAGAGGCGCTGCGCCAATCCGAGCAGCGCTACCAGCTCGCGGTCGCCGGTGCCAACCAGGGCCTGTGGGACTGGGACCTGGCGAGCGACACCGTCTTCATGTCGGCGCGCGCGCAGCAGCTTTTCGGGCTCGCGCCGGGCGAACCGCTGCGTCCGCGGCGCGAATGGATCGCCAGGTGGACCTACCATCCCGAAGATCGGCCGCGCGTGCGCGAAGCGCTGTCGGCGTACCTGCGGGGTGCGACTCGCAACTTCGAGATCGAATACCGGATGCGCATGCCGTCGGGCGACTGGCGGTGGTTCTACGACCGCGGCGTGGCGCTGCGCGACGACGCCGGCCGGCCCTACCGCATGGCCGGCTCGATCGAGGACATCACCGAGCGCAAGAACGCGCAGGCCGAGCGCGATCGCCTCGAAGCGCAGCTTCGGCAGGCGCAGAAGCTCGAGGCGATGGGAACGCTCGCCGGCGGCGTGGCGCACGACTTCAACAACATCCTCGCGGCCATCCTCGGCTACGGCGAAATGGCGCAGAAGGACGCGCCGGAAGGCACGCCGCTGCGGCGGCACATCGATGCGGCGATGAGCGCGGGCATGCGCGCCAAGGCGTTGGTCGAGCGCATCCTCGCGTTCTCGCGCAGCGGCATGGGCGAACGCGTTCCGGTGCACGTGCAATCGGTGGTCGCCGAAGTGCTCGACGCGGTCGCGGGTTCGCTGCCGCCGGGCGTGCGGCTCGAGCGCAGCCTCGCCGCGGGCGACGCGGCCGTGCTCGGCGACCCGACGCAGATCCATCAGGTCGTGATGAACCTGTGCGCGAACGCCGTACAGGCGATCCGCGCCGAGGGCACGCTGACGGTATCGATCGACACGACTGCGTTCGCCGAGCCGCGCCGCCTGACGACCTGCGAACTGGCGCCGGGCAACTACGTGCGGTTGCGCGTCGCCGATACCGGCTGCGGCATCGAGCCCAAGCTGATCGAACGCATCTTCGATCCGTTTTTCACGACCAAGGAGGTCGGCGTCGGCACCGGGCTCGGGCTGTCGCTGGTGCACGGCATCGTCGCCGACCTGGGCGGCGGCATCGACGTCGAGAGCCGCGTGGGCGAAGGGTCCACTTTCACGGTCTACGTACCGTGGCAAAGCTGCGTGGCTGCACCGCAGAAGGTCGAGGAACCCGTCACCAACGGTTCGGGCGAAACCATCCTGCTGGTCGACGACGAAACCGCGCTGGTGCAGCTCGGCGAGGAGATGATGGCCGAGCTGGGCTACGAGCCGGTCGGCTTTGCTTCCGGCAGGGCCGCGCTCGAATCCTTCCGCGCCGCGCCCGATCGCTTCGACGCGGTGATCTCCGACGAAGCGATGCCGGGCATGACGGGCTCGGAACTCGCGATCGAGATTCGCAAGATCCGCCCCGACATCCCGATCGTGCTGATGAGCGGCTACGTGACGCCGCAGCTTGCCGCGCGCGCGCGCGAAGCGGGCGTCGTCGAAGTGCTGGCCAAGCCGCTGGTCTCGCGCGAGATCGCGCGCAGCCTCGCCAACGCGCTGCGGCGCTGAGGCGCACCGTTCTTCGTCCCCGTTCGTAACGGGGAACCGAAGACAAGGTTCTTCTCCACGCACAGAAAGGCGTCCCGTCCTCGTCCCCCTTTCGTAAAGCGGAACCGGAGGGGGAATCCGATTCCTGCGCACCAGAGGTGCGTCTGTGCTCGTCCCCCTTTCGTAAAGGGGGACCGGAGGGGGATTTCACAGCATCGCCACAAGACCGATCGAGAAATCGTCGCGCCCCCTTTTCCGATCGAGGGTTCGCGCATCGCTGTTGCAACTGAAATCGGCGCACGCCGCTGTGCAACGGTCGTGCAACGCGCCCTCGGGAAGATGCGTTCGCAATCAAAGCGCACGCATGGAGAAGCGAATGAAGCAACAGCAAGTGCCGCACCGGTTCGCGCTGGCGGCGCTGGCCACGCTCGCCTCGGCGGGCTGGCTCGTATTGACCGTCGTAATGCCGGCCACATGAGCGGGGAACGCGCGGCGACCGCGCACGGAAAGGAATCGACATGAACCCCATCGACTTCGGCCCGACCCGACTGCGCCGGGGCACGACTCTGCGCATCCACGACGGCGAAGGAAGCAGCGTCGCGGTGTTCAATGGTCTCGTCTGGATCACCCAGGAAGGCGACCCGCGCGACGTATTCATCGCGGGCGGTCAGAGCTTCACGATCGACCGGCCGGGACGGGTCCTCGTCGAAGCGATGAACGACACCGACCTGATCGTGCTTGCGCCGGGCGTGCCCGCCGCGACGGACGGACGCGCCCCCCACGCGGATGCATCCGGACTGCGCCTGGCCGCGTAACTCGCCTTCGCAGGAGCCCGACATGGACGCACGCGTAAACGGAACGACCCTCGAAGTCGGCGCGGAGCATCCGCCGCGCGACACCGCGGCGGTGTTCCTGCGGCCCGTGCGCCCGGGCGACGGTGCGCTGCTCGACGGCCTGGTGCGTGCGCTGTCCGGTGCTTCGCGCTACCGCCGCTTCCACGCCGTGGTCAACGAGCTCTCGGAACCCTGGCGTGCGCGCCTGACGCATGTCGCGCCCGACGAGGCGGCGCTGCTGGCGATCGTCCGCGCGGGCGAGCGCGAGATCGCGATCGGCGAAGCGCGCTACGCGACGGCCGAAGACGCAGCCGGCGACATGCGCGAGTTCGCGCTGGTCGTTGCCGACGACTGGCAGGGTCTCGGCATCGGCGCGCGACTGCTGCGCGCACTGCTTCGCTGCGCCGAGCGCACGGGCGTGCGCGTGCTGTACGGCGACGTGTTCGCCGACAACGCGTCGATGCTCGCGTTCGCGAACAGGCTCGGCTTCAGCCAGCGCCGCCATCCGACCGACGCGCGTCTCGTGCGCGTCTTCAAGACGCTGCCACCCGCGGCCAAAGCGGCCGCGCCGATCCGCCGCGCCCCCGCTATACCGGTCGCGTCGTGGTCGCAGCGCTGCGCGCTCGGAGCGCCGGCATGAGCACCCGTACCGAACAGCCTGTGCGGACTGCTCAGGCCGGAGGTGTTCTGCAGTGGATCACGAAGGTCGTCGACGCCTGGGCCCAGCGCGCGCGACCGCCGCGACCTCGCGGAACTGGACGAACGGCAGCGGCGCGACATGGGCCTCGACCTCGATGCGATCCGCCGCGAGGCGAGCAAACCCTTCTGGCGCGCATGAACGAAGCGAAGGAGATCACGCGATGAACGACGACTTCCACCCCGGCGGCGCTTACGCCGACGACGAGGCCGCGAGCCGCGAACCGGCGGCCAGCGCGACCGAATACGCCGACGAATACGCGCTCAACGACATCGGCATCGCGCTGCGGCTGCACGCGCTCGACGCGGTCGCCTGAGCCGTTCGCCCGCGATCCTGCGAGCCTGCGCACCTGCGGCCGGGGCTTCATCGCGATCGCGTCGGCGGCGGACCGGTCCGAGGTCCGGCTCCGTCTTGCGCCGGCCGCGGCAACCGGGAGCCCGCGAAAAATCGCAAGGCCCGGAAGCGATCCTTTCTCTCTTGCCGCAGAGGCGCAGAGTGCGCGGAGGAACTCGTTGAAAGCCAACAGGAAGGTCTGTGCGAACTCTGCGCCTGCACGGTTTAAAGGACGCAGGCAGCCCGACCGACCGAGACCTCTCAGGTCCTGACGCGCCGTTTCAACTGAAACACGCGCGGCGCGCGCTGCAACGGCGCGGCAACCGATGCCCGCGACGATCGCGCCTCGATGCAACACGAAATCCAAGCGGAGAGCGACCCCATGAGTTCGAACAGCAAGCACAGATTCACGCCGGCGCGGCTGGCGATCGCCGTCGCCGTCGCCGGCGCGATCGGCGCGTACGCGTACTTCGACGCGCCGGTGAAGGCGGCGGCGCAGGCCTCCGCGCTGCCGGCCGCGGTGCCGGTGTCGGTCGCGGCGGCGCTCGAGAAGCGCATCACCGAGTTCGACGAGTTCTCCGGCCGGCTCGAAGCGATCGACAAGGTCGAAGTGCGCCCGCGGGTGGCCGGCTACATCGAATCGATCCACTTCACGCCCGGCGCGCTGGTCAACAAAGGCGACACGCTGTTCGTGATCGACCCGAAACCGTACGCGGCCGAAGTCGCGCGCGCTGAGGCTGCGCTGGCAGCGGCGCAGGCGCGACTCGCGCTCGCGAACTCCGAAGCCGACCGCGCGAAGCGGTTGCTCGAGGACCGCGCGATCGCGCAGCGCGAGTTCGAGGAGCGCGCCAACGCGCAGCGCGAGGCGCAGGCCGCGCTGCAGTCGGCGCAGGCCGCGCTCGAGCTGGCGCGGCTGAATCTCGGCTACACGCGCGTCACCGCGCCGATCAGCGGCCGCGTGAGCCGCGCCGAGGTCACGGTCGGCAACCTGGTCGCCGCGGGCGCGGGCGGACCGGCGCTGACGTCGATCGTCTCGACGTCGCCGATCTACGCGACGTTCGAGGCGGACGAGCAGACCTTCCTGAAGTACGCGGCCGCCGCCGGCGCCCGCCCGGGCGACCGCAACGCGCGACGCATTCCGATCCGCATGGCGCTGGCGAACGAGGACGCTTTCCCGCGCCAGGGCTCGATCGAGTTCGTCGACAACCGCATCGATCCGCAGTCCGGAACGATCCGCGTGCGCGCGGTGTTCGACAACAAGGACGGGCTGCTCACGCCGGGCATGTTCGCGCGACTGAAGGTCGGCGGCGCGGGTGAGAAGAACGCGGTGCTGATCAACGACCGCGCGGTCGGAACCGACCAGAACCGCAAGTTCGTGTTCGTCGTCGGCGCCGACAACAAGGTCGCCTACCGCGAAGTGAAGCTCGGCCCCGTGGTCGACGGCCTGCGCGTCGTGCGCGAAGGCCTCGCCGCCGGCGAAACGATCGTCGTCAACGGCATCCAGCGCGTTCGACCCGGCGCCGTCGTCGCACCGAACCCGGTGCGCATGGACGAAAAACCCGAACTCGCGCAGGAGCGCAAGGGCGTGTATTCATCCTGACCCACGATGTCATTCCGAGCCGGAGGCGAGGAATCTCAAATGCCGCAGCGGCCGAGATCCCTCGCGCTCGCTCGGGATGACCGGAGACAACAGTGAAACTCTCGCAACACTTCATCGACCGCCCGATCCTCGCAGCGGTGCTGTCGATCGTCATCTTCCTCTCGGGCGCGATCGCGCTGTGGAAGCTGCCGGTCTCCGAGTATCCCGAGATCGCGCCGCCGGCGGTCGTCGTGCGGGCGATGTACCCGGGCGCCAACCCGAAGGTGATCGCCGAGACGGTCGCCACGCCGCTCGAAGAGGCGATCAACGGCACCGAAGGCATGCTGTACATGGGTTCGCAGGCGACGAGCGACGGCGTGCTGACGCTCACCGTCACTTTCAAGCTCGGCACCGACCCCGACCTCGCGCAGCAGCTCGTGCAGAACCGCGTGTCGCAGGCGCTGCCGCGGCTGCCGGAGGAAGTGCGGCGGCTCGGCGTCACCACGGTGAAAAGCTCGCCCGACCTGACGATGGTCGTGCACCTGGTGTCGCCGAACGAGCGCTACGACGCCAACTACCTGCGCAACTACGCGGTGCTGAACGTCAAGGACGTGCTGAATCGCGTGCCGGGCGTGGGCCAGGTGATCATCTGGGGTGCGGGTGACTACGCGATGCGCGTGTGGCTCGACCCCGACAAGGTCGCCGCGCGCAACCTGACCGCGACTGACGTCGCGCGCGCGATCCGCGAGCAGAACGCCAACGTCGCCGCCGGCGTGATCGGCGCCTCGCCCACCGTGCCGGGTGTGGACTACCAGCTCGCGGTCAACGCGCGCGGCCGGCTGGCGACCGAAGAGGAATTCGGCGACATCGTGATCAAGACCGCGCCCGACGGCGCGGTCACGCGGCTGCGCGACGTCGCGCGCATCGAGCTGGGCGCCGCGGACTATTCGCTGCGCAGCCTGCTGAACAACAACCCGGCGGTGGCGATCGGCATCTTCCAGTCGCCGGGATCGAACGCGATCGAAATCGCCGACGGCGTGCGCGAAGCGATGAAGCAGCTTCAGGCCGACATGCCCGAAGGCGTGTCGTGGCAGATCGTCTACGACACGACGCGCTTCGTGAAGAGCTCGATCAACGCGGTCGTGAAGACGCTGCTGGAAGCGGTGCTGCTGGTCGTGCTGGTGGTGATCGTGTTCCTGCAGACCTGGCGCGCGTCGATCATCCCGTTGATCGCGGTGCCGGTGTCGATCGTCGGCACGTTCGCGCTGATGCTCGCGTTCGGGTTCTCGATCAACGCGCTGTCGCTGTTCGGGCTAGTGCTGGCGATCGGCATCGTGGTCGACGACGCGATCGTCGTGGTGGAGAACGTCGAGCGCAACATCGCCGCGGGCTTGTCGCCGCGCGAGGCCACGTACAAGGCGATGGAGGAAGTCAGCGGCCCGATCGTCGCCATCGGCCTGGTGCTGGTCGCCGTGTTCGTGCCGCTCGCTTTCGTCCCCGGACTCACAGGCCAGTTCTACCAGCAGTTCGCGCTGACGATCGCGATCTCGACGGTCATCTCGACCTTCAACTCGCTGACGCTGTCGCCCGCGTTGGCCGCCCGGCTGCTGCAGCCGCACGGCGCGCAAAAGGACCGCTTCGGCCGCGCGATGGACGCCGTGTTCGGCGGCTTCTTCCGGCTGTTCAACCGCGCCTTCAAGCGTTCGTCGGACGCGTACGGCACGGGCGTGACGCGCGTGCTCGGCCACAAGGCTGCCGCGCTCGGCGTGTATGCGCTGTTGACCGCGATCGCGGTCGTCAGCTTCAACGCGGTGCCGCGCGGCTTCGTGCCGAGCCAGGACAAGCAGTATCTGGTCGGCTTCGCGCAATTGCCCGACGGCGCATCGCTCGACCGCACTGAAGAGGTGATCCGCCGCATGTCGGACATCGCGCTCAAGCAGCCGGGCGTGGAGGCCTCGGTCGCCTTTCCCGGGCTGTCGATCAACGGCTTCACCAACAGCTCGAATGCCGGGATCGTGTTCGTCACGCTGAAGGACTTCGACGAGCGGCGTTCGCCGGAGCTGTCCGGCTTCGCGATCGCCGGCGCACTGAACCGGCAGTTCGCCGGCATTCAGGACGCGTTCACGATGGTGTTTCCGCCGCCGCCGGTGCAGGGGCTCGGCACGATCGGCGGCTTCAAGCTGCAGATCGAGGACCGCGCAGCGGCGGGCTACGAAGCGCTCGACGGCGCGGTCAAAGCGTTCCTCGCGAAGGCCTACCGGACGCCGGAGCTGGCGGGGCTGTTCACGAGCTACCAGATCAACGTGCCGCAGTTGCTCGCCGACGTCGATCGCGTCAAAGCCAAGCAACTCGGCGTGTCGGTGACCGACGTGTTCGACACGATGCAGATCTACCTCGGGTCGCTGTACGTGAACGACTTCAACCGCTTCGGCCGCACCTACCAGGTCAAGCTGCAGGCCGACGCGCCGTTCCGCGCGCACGCCGAGGATATCGGGAAACTCAAGACGCGCAACGACCGCGGCGAGATGGTTCCGCTCGCGGCGCTGCTGAAGGTGCAGCCGAGCTTCGGGCCCGACCGGGTCACGCGCTACAACGCCTACACCGCGGCCGAGATCAACGGTGCACCCGCGCCCGGCTTCAGCTCGGGCCAGGCGCAGGCGGCGGTCGAGCGCATCGCGCAGGAGACGCTGCCGAAAGGCATCAGCTTCGAGTGGACCGAACTGACCTATCAGGAGATCCTGGCCGGCAACGCGGGGCTGATCGTTTTCCCGCTCGCGGTGCTGCTGGTGTTCCTGGTGCTGGCGGCGCTTTACGAGAGCTGGACGCTGCCGCTGGCGGTGATCCTGATCGTGCCGATGACGCTGCTGTCGGCGATCGCGGGCGTATGGGTCACGCGCGGCGACAACGACATCTTCACGCAGATCGCGCTGATCGTGCTGGTGGGTCTGGCGGCGAAGAACGCGATCCTGATCGTCGAGTTCGCGCGCGAGCTGGAGCGGCGCGGCCGCGCGATCGTGGCCGCCGCGATCGAAGCGAGCCGGCTGCGGCTGCGGCCGATTCTGATGACATCCTTCGCCTTCATCATGGGCGTGGCGCCGCTCGCGTTCTCCACCGGGGCTGGATCCGAGATGCGGCGCGCGATCGGCGTGGCGGTGTTTTCGGGAATGCTCGGCGTGACGCTGTTCGGGCTCGCCTTGACGCCGGTGTTCTACGTGCTGCTGCGCCAGCTCGCCGAGCGTTTCGCGCGCAAGCCGGCCGGCGGCGCGCTGCCCGCTGCCGCCGTCGCCGCGCCGCGCGAGGAGTGAAGTAAGGCATATCAACCACCGAGACACAGAGAGCACCGAGAAAGGCGCTTGTCTGGTCGCCCCGGCGCAGGCCGGGGCGACGCTGCTGCGGCGCACTTGCTTTCTTCTGTGGTCTGTGTGTCTCGGTGATGAACGAAGTCTTTGGAGAACGAATGATGTCACCCCAACTTCACGCAGCCGCGCTCGCCGCTACGCTGCTGCTCGCCGCCTGCAGCGTGGCGCCGACCTATCAGCGGCCCGACGCGCAGGTCGGTGCGGCGTTCAAGGAAAACGTGCCCGAATCGGCGCAATGGAAGCTCGCGCAGCCGAGCGATGCACTCGCGCGCGGCGAATGGTGGACGATCTTCGGCGATCCGAAGCTCGACGAGCTGCAGGCCGAGGCTGCGCGCGCCAACCAGACCTTGAGGGCCGGGTTCGCGCGGCTCGCACAGGCGCGCGCCGCGGCCGGCGTCGCCGAGTCGCAGCGCTTGCCGCAGATCGAAGCGGGCTTCGGCGCAACGCGCTTGCGCGCTTCGCCCGCGTCGCAAGGCCTGCCGGCCGACGCTGACGTGCCGCCGCAGACGCTTTGGCGCGCGCAGGCCTTCGCGACCTATGAAGTCGATCTATTCGGCCGCGTCGCGAACGCGGTCGCGGCCGCGCGCGCCGACGTCGAACAGACCGAAGGGCTGTACAAGTCGCTGTTGCTCGCGATCCAGGCCGACGTGGCGGCCAACTATCTCGCGCTGCGCGGGCTCGACGCCGAGATCGCGCTGCTCGCGGAAACGGTGAAGCTGCGCGAACAGGCGCTGGCGCTCGTGGAGCGGCGCCTTAAAGCCGGCGAAATCGCCGAGTTGGACGTGGCGCGTGCGAAGACCGAGCTGGCGACGGCGCGCGCCGAACGCGTCGCGCTCGAGCGCCGGCGTGCCGCGATCGAACACGCGCTCGCAGTGCTGGTCGGCAAGGCGCCGGCGGAGCTGGCGCTCGCGCCTCGGCCGCTCGCGTTCGCACCGATCGCGATCCCTGCGGGGCTGCCTTCTTCGCTGCTCGAGCGCCGGCCCGACATCGCCGCGGCCGAGCGCGCAATGGCGGCGGCCAATGCGCGCATCGGCGTGGCGCGCGCGGCGTGGTTTCCGCGGCTGACGCTGACCGGACTGCTCGGGCTCGAGTCGGCAGAGTTCGGCGATCTTGCGCGCAGCGCGAGCCGAACCTGGGCACTCGGCCCGCTGGCCGGCACGGCCCTTTCGCTGACGGTCTTCGACGGCGGCCGCCGGGCGGCGAACGAACGCGGCGCCGAAGCGGCGTACGAAGAGGCGGTCGCCGCGTACCGGCAGACCGTGCTCGGCGCGCTGCGCGAAGTCGAGGACGGACTGTCGGGCCTGCGCCTCCTCGCACAGCAGGCGGCGGAACAGGCAAGCTCGGTCGAGTCCGCGCAGCGCGCGGCGGACCTGTCGGGCACGCGCTACCGTGCCGGCTACGTCAACTATCTGGAGGTCATCGACGCCGAGCGCCAGGTGCTCGCCACACGCCGCGCCGCCACGCAGATCGAGCGCGAACGCGCGCTCGCGACGGTCGCGCTGATCCGCGCGCTGGGCGGCGGGTGGGAAGCGGCGCCGAAGCTTGCAGCGAACGCGGAGAGGTCGTTGCGGTGACGAACAAATCCCCCCTCTCCCCCTTTACGAAAGGGGGGTGGTTGTTCGACTTCGGAAGGCCATCGCACGTGTGACGGGTGGCGTCGTTCGACCGGAACGAATACGTTCGGCACGCGGAAAGACCATGACCTCGATCGCCTCGCCCGCCGCCGGGTCCACCGCGACTGCGTCGCGTGCGGGGTTGTACCTGCGGCTCGTGCTGGTGGCGCTTTTCTGGGGCGGGGCCTTCATCGCGGGGCGCCGCCTCGCGCTGGAAATGCCGCACTTCGTCGCGGCCGCAGCACGCTACGTGCTCGCGTCCGCCCTTCTGATCGCCTATCTGTGGCAACGCGAAGGCGGGCTGCCGAAGCCAAGCGCGCGGCAGTGGATCGGCATCGGCGTGCTCGGCGCGACCGGCATCTTCGCGTACAACGCGTTCTTCTTCGGCGCGCTCGAACGCCTTCCGGCCGGGCGCGCCGCGCTGATCGTCGCGACCAACCCGGCGCTGACCGCGGTCGCGGCGTGGCTGGTCTTCCGGCTGCGCTTCGCATGGTGGCAGTGGCTCGGTGTGGCGGTCGCGTTCGCCGGCGCGTCGATCGTCGTCTCGCGCGGCGATCCGGCTTCGCTCGCCGCCGGGGCGATCGGCGCCGGCGAGGCGCTGATGTTCTGCGGCGTGCTGTCGTGGGTCGTCTACACGCTGGTCGGCCGCGCGATGATGCGCCGGCCCGATGCGCTTTCGCCGCTCGCGACCACCGCGTACGCGTCGGCGGTCGGCCTGCTGCTTCTGGCCGCGGTCGCCGCCTTCGAACTGCCGCAGGTTCAGTGGGAAAGGCTCGGCGCGATCGAATTCGCCGCGCTCGCGTACATGGGACTGTTCGGCACCGCCGTGGCCTTCGTCTGGTTCTACGAAGGCGTGAAATCGCTCGGCGCGGCGCGCGCCGCGGTATTCACGAACCTCGTGCCGGTGTTCGGCGTGACGCTCGCGGTGCTCGTGCTCGGCGAACCGCTGCTGGCCTCGATGGTCGTCGGCGGACTCGTCACAATGGCGGGCGTGAGCCTCACCAACTTCGAACGCAAGTCGGCCTGAAACCGCGCCGTCCGCCCCGCACCGCGGCGCGGGCGGCGACGGACCCGACCGCCGGCATGATCGCCGGAGGGGAGCAAGCGTGGAACGCCAGGCGGACCCGGCATCCTGCGGCGGGGGCACTGCGCCGTTGCACATCGGCATCGTCGCGTGCTCGGCCGAAGGCGCCGCGCTTTGTTACCGGACGATCTGCGCCGAAGGGCCGCGCCGGCTCGGCCCGCACCGGCATCCGGAGGTCTCGGTCCATACGCCGCCGCTCGCCGCGTACGTCGATCGTCTCGAGCGCGGCGATCTGCATGGCGTGGTCGAGCTGATGCTCGACTCGGCGAACAAGCTGGCGAAGATCGGTGCGGACTTCCTGATTTGCCCCGACAACACGATCCACCAGGCGTTCGACTTCGTCGTCGAACGGTCGCCGCTGCCGTGGCTGCACATCGCCGAGGTCGTCGCCGACGAAGCCGTCGCGCGCCGCGTTGGCCGCCTGGGAAACACGGGCACGCGCTGGCTGGTCGCGAGCGACGTGTACCCGCGCAAGCTCGCCACGCGCGGACTGCAGTGGGTCGGTCCGCTCGCGGCGGAGCGCGACGAGATGAACCGGATCATCATGGACGAGCTGGTCCAGGGCGTGTTCAGGCCGGAATCGGTCGCGTACTTTCAGCGCGTGATCGCGCGCATGAAGGCCGAGGGCTGCGATGCCGTCGTCCTCGGCTGCACCGAGATCCCGCTCGTCATCGACGACGCAAACTCGCCGCTGCCGACGCTCGACTCCACGCGGCTGCTGGCGCGGGCGGCGCTGCGTCGCGCCGCGCAGGGCGCGCGGACGGGCTGAAGGCCGCGCGGATCGGAGAAAAAAGAACGCCCCGTCGCAAGGGTGCTTGCAGGCGGGGCGAACGCGCCAGGGGGAGGGCGCGGGGGAGGAGACTCACTCAAGCTGCGCCGGGCTTGCATCCGGCGGGTTCGAAGTGATAATGCGCAGCGCGGGTTACCGAGGCATTGCAGCGGGACCGATCGACGTTTCAAATGAAATGTGACCGCGTCCGCTCAGCCGTCGCCGCGCGCGAGCGGCACCGTCAACCGAAGCTGCACGAAGTCCTCGCCGGGATTCGGATGTTCGATGCCGGCGTTGGAGAAGTGCTGCAGCCGCAGCGACCACTCCCAGCCGGACGCGCCGGGCATCCGGTAGCCGAGCGCGACGTGATCGCCGAAGTTGAACGCGGTCGAAAAGCGCTTGTGCCGGGTCCGATACACGGGCGTCAGCACGTTGACGCCGACCGCGCCCTCGAAGAACCAGCCCGACCTCGACCCCGACGGCCAGTAACGGAACGCCGGCGTAAAGCCGATCTGCGTGACGATCGCTCGCCCGCCGCCCTGGTCGGCGCGCCAGTGGCCCATCGACAGCTCGCCGTAGGCCGACACGAGCGAGCTTTCGCTCGGACGCCAGGTGCGATGCCAGTCCCATTGAAGGCCGAGCGTGACCGTGGACGTCTCGCGCGCGCGACCGACCTGCGCGAAGTACGCATCCGGCGCGAGCGCCGCGCTCGTCGCGTCCGCTCCGCCGGGCGCCGACTGCGCGTCGGCGCCGTCCGCCGCGGCCAACGCGCCCAGCGCGAGAACGAACGCGACGACGGTTTTCATCGCGGACCTCCCGTCGCCTGCGGCGGAAGCGGGCGTGCGGCGGCCGCACCGCGTTGCGCCAGCGACAGCGCGCCGAGTTGGCCGGACTGGCGCTCGACGAATTCGCGCAGCAGCCGCGGATACTCGGGCGCGACCGCGGCGCGCACGGAAGGACGCTCCAGCAACGCGCGGCGCCACGCGCGCACGCGCGGCGTGGCGGCAAACACGTCCGCCTCGGCGAAGGTGTCGAACACGTCGAAGTAGCGCAATGCCGGCGCGAAGGCCGCATCGACCAGCGAAAACGCGCCGTCGAACCACGGGCCTTCGCCGAGCGCGCCTTCGACCTGCTCGAAGCGTTTGGCCAGCTCGATGCGGCGGCGTTCGAAGGTCGCGGCGTCCGGCGCCGTACAGTACTGCCAGACCGTCGCGAGCGTGTCGGAAGCCACCTCGATCCACGCGCGATGCCGCGCGCGTCGCAACGGATCGGCCGGATGCAGCGGCGGCGGCAGCGTCTCGTCCAGGTACTCGCAGATGACAGCCGACTCGAAGACGGGCACGGTCCCGTCGTCACGCCGCACCAGCAGCACGGGCGTCTTGCCGAGCGGGCTCACGGCGAGGAACCAGTCGGGTCTGTGCGCGAGGTCGATGTCGATGCGCTTGAAGTCGACGCCCTTCTCGGCGAGCGCGATCGCCGCGCGCTGCACGTACGGGCACCGCGCGTGGCTCACCAGGGTCAGTCTCGCAGGCATGGCATGCGTTCCGGTCGGCGCGCCCGATCGGTGCGATCGGCGCGCCGGCCGCGCGAGTTCGCCTCGCGCGGCCGGCGCGGGCCGACGCCGTGTTCACCGCGCAGCCGCGTCGATGCCGAGCGCGCGCAGGCCGGCGACCCGGATCTGGCGCTCCTGCTCGGCAGTGGCCTGCACGGGGTCCGCTTCGCCGCGTGTGAGCAGACCGAACCTGGCCGCTTCGCGCGTCTCGGCAACGACCTGCGCACGCGATTTGGTCGAAGGCTCGACCGCGAACCTGACGCCCGCTTCGCCGACCGTCGCTTCGTTCGCCGTGGCGACGGCCTTCGATTCGCTCTGCGCCTGCGCGGGAGATTTCGCGCTGCGCATCACTTCGGACACGTAGCCGTACGGCGCGATGTCGATGTCGGCCGCGTAGACCGGCGCCGCGGCGAGCAGCGCAATGAAGAAGAGATTGCGTTTCACTTGGGGTTCCTTTCGTTTCGGGTTCGTCGGAGGGACCGTCGCTGTCCATCCGCGGAGACCGCGACGCATCGACGGTTGATGGCAGTGTCGAAGCGTCGTGTTGCAGCGCGGTTTCCGACTCGAGCGCGCGCGTTGCGCTTGAAACGTCGCGCAGCATTCACGGCTCCACGCGCGCCGCGCCTGTTGCGGCGGCGTCCGCGGCGCGCGTGCGCAGCCGTGCGGCGATCGCGACGAACCCGGCGCGCCAGGCGTCGACCTGCGCACTGCGGCTTGCGCCGGTCAGACACCACTCGACGAAGTGCTCGCAGTTGTTCGTCCAGAAGCGATAGCGGTTTTCGCCGAGGCGCGAACGCGCGCGCTCGACGGCCGCAGGCCCCGCATACTTGGGCGCGACGCGCGACCTGACCGCGAAGCCGCGACCGCGCGCGAACTGTTCGAGCGAAACCTCCTCGATCGGCCCGCGGCGCCAAGGCCGCTTGAATCCCGCGTAGTGGATGACGCGCCCGTCGCCCGCGTACAGCCCGTGGTGCACGTAGCTGCGGCGCGGCGTCACGAGGTGGGCTCCGGGTGCGAGGTCTGCCACGACGGCGTGCTCCGGTCCGGGCGGCCCGTCGAAGCGACCGGCCATGACACGAAGCGTGCGGCGCGACCGTTAACCGTTCGTCTCGTTCGCGCGACCGGCGATGACAACTGAAACGCGCGCGTCCGCCGGTGCCGAAGCCGCTCGCCGCACAAGTCGCGGCACGACTTCAACGTCGCCGAGCCGGCCGACGCAAAAGTCGCGTCCAGTTTCATCGGGAATCGGATGCAGGCGACCAAACCGTGTCGCAATCCGAAAAACTCGCACGCCGTCATCGTCGCGCGCGGCAACGAACTGCATGGCTTCTCGCAGCTGAACCGCGCGCCGCTTCCCGATGTGTACGACCGTTGAAGCCGCCGAAGGGTGCCGGCGTGACGATCCACGTCTGTGCCAACGGGCGCGCTCGCGCGGGTACAAGTCCGACGAGTTCTGCGACGTGCTTGCCGCCGCCGTCGACGGCATCGAGAACTCGCAGAACGAGGGCTACAGCCACGCGTGCGCCCGGTGGTTTCCGCGACTGACGCTCGCGGAGGCGGTCATTCAGCGGCCCGAGTTGCGGTAGCACAACGCGGATTGATCCGCCGGCTGGGCGCGCGGCGCCAGCACCAAGAACGACTCGACGCTGAGATTGCATTTCGGTTACGCTGCGCCGGACCGCGGTCCCGGTCACCGGCCGATCCTGGATCCGAGCGGTGCCTGCGCTTCGCCGCCGTTCGCGTTGCAAACTTCGCTTTCAGGAAAGACGAACGATGCCCAATGTCGCCGCATTGCTTAAACAAGAAATCACAAGGCTTGCGCGCAAGGAGATTCGCGGCACCGCCCTTGCGTTGAAGAAGTCGTCCGCTCAACATCGCCGCTCCATCGCGGCGCTGAGGCGGCAGATCGCCGAGCTGCAGCGTCAGCTCGCGACACTCGGTCGCAAGCTCGAAACAGGCGCGGGCGCGACGCAGTCCGTTCCGCAGACGCCGAAAGTGCGATTCGTCGCGCGCGGGCTGCGTTCGCATCGCGCCCGCCTGGGACTGTCCGCCGCCGAATACGGCAAGCTCGTCGGCGTCAGCGCGCAGTCGATCTACAACTGGGAGCAAGGTGCGGCGCGACCGCGCGCCGCGCAGCTCGCCGCGCTGGTGGCGCTGCGCGGAATCGGGAAGCGTGAGGCGCAGGCGCGACTGCGGCAAAGCCCGTCGGCACCGATCAAGGGAAGGAAGCGACGCGCCCGTCGTTGAACGACCGGGCACCGCCAATGCCTTGGACGCACGATGAGCCCGACGACGAATCTCGAACCCGCTGCGGGCCTCGTCCACACCGCGCACCTCGTCTACGCGCTGCACGCCGTGAGCCTCGTGATCGGCGCCTTCGGCGCGGCGACCGTGATCGGCGCGTTCTTGTTCGGCTGGCCGTCGATCGTCGCCGTGATCGTCAACTACGTGAAGCGCAGCGAGGCGCGCGGCACCTGGCTCGAGTCGCACTTCGCGTGGCAGATCCGCACGTTCTGGTACGCGCTGCTGTGGGCGGCCGTCGTCGGCTTGCTCGGCGCGCTGTTCGCGATCGTCGTCGTCGGCTTCGCGATCTGGGCGATCGGGCTGTTCGCACTGGGCGCGTGGGCGATCTACCGGATCGCGCGCGGCTGGCTGCGGCTGCGGGATCGGCTGCCGATGCCCGGTTGATCCGCCGCGCGAGTTGAGGTCTTTCGGCGCGCGTCGCGCGTCTGATATGGCGCAGCGCTCGTTGAGCGCCGCGCTGCGCAGTGCTACCCTGCGCACCGCTTCATTTCCACCGCGCCGGATGCACTCACGAGGTGCCGCCCGGCTGGACGACGGGCACCGACCCGGCCCGCGCGTCGCGCTCCCAAGAACACGATTTTTGGAACGAGGTCTGCCGCATGAACGCACCCCTTCCCGAAGCTGTCCGCCGTGCCCTGGCGGAGGTCACCCTCGACGACCGTTGGACCCTCGAACGCGGCCGCGCGTACATGAGCGGCACGCAGGCGCTGGTCCGGTTGATGATGCTGCAGCGTCAACGCGACGTGCTGGCGGGGTTGAATACCGCCGGATTCATCACCGGCTATCGCGGCTCGCCGCTCGGCGGCGTCGATCAGACCGCGTGGCGCGCGAAAAAGCACCTCGAAAAGCATCATGTGAAGTTCCAGCCGGGGCTGAACGAAGACCTCGCTGCGACCAGCGTCTGGGGCACGCAGCAGGTCAACCTGTTCGCCGGCGCGAGGTACGACGGCGTCTTCTCGCTTTGGTACGGCAAGGGGCCGGGGGTCGATCGCTGCGGCGACGTGTTCAAGCACGCGAACGCAGCCGGCACGAGCCCGCACGGCGGCGTCATTGCCGTGGCGGGCGACGATCACGGGGCGAAAAGCTCCACGCTGCCGCACCAGTCGGACCACGTCTTCAAGGCCTGCATGATGCCGGTGCTGTTTCCGGCGACCGTCCAGGAGTATCTCGACCTCGGGTTGCATGGCTTCGCGATGAGCCGCTACGCCGGCGTATGGGTCGGCATGAAGGCGGTGACCGAGGTCGTCGAGGCTTCGAGTTCGGTCGTCGTCGATCCCGAGCGCGTCGACATCCGCATCCCGACCGACTTCGCGCTGCCGCCCGGCGGGCTGAACATCCGCTGGCCCGACACGCCGCTGGACATGGAGGCGCGGCTGCTCGACTACAAGCTGTACGCGGCGCTCGCATACTGCCGCGCGAACCGGCTCAACCACACGGTGATCGATTCGCCGCATGCGCGCTTCGGCATCGTCGCCAGCGGCAAGGCGTTCCTGGATACGCGGCAGGCGCTGCACGATCTGGGGCTCGACGCGGAAACCTGCGCGCGCATCGGCGTGCGGCTGTTCAAGTGCGGCATGGTCTGGCCGCTCGAGGCGCAGACGATCGGCGCGTTCGCCGAGGGGCTCGAGGAGATCCTGGTCGTCGAGGAAAAGCGCCAGATGATCGAGTACCAGGTGAAGGAAGAGCTCTTCAACTGGATCGGCAAAGGCAAGCGCATCCCGCGCGTGATCGGCAAGTTCGACGAGAAGGACGGCGGCGAATGGGCCGTGCCGCAGGGCAACTGGATCCTGCCGGCGCATTACGAGTTCTCGCCGGCGATCGTCGCGAAGGCGATCGCCGCGCGGCTGTCGAAGCTCGAGCTGCCGAGCGACGTGCGCGCGCGCATCGAGGCGCGGCTGGCGATCATCGACGCGAAGGAAAAGGCGCTCGCCAGGCCGCGGCTCGTCGTCGAGCGCAAGCCGTACTTCTGTTCCGGGTGCCCGCACAACACCTCGACCGTCGTGCCCGAAGGATCGCGCGCGGTCGCCGGCATCGGCTGCCACTACATGGTGCTGTGGATGGACCGCAACACGTCCACCTACACGCAGATGGGCGGCGAAGGCGTGCCCTGGATCGGGCAGGCGCCGTTCACCGACGAGAAGCACATCTTCGCCAATCTCGGTGACGGCACGTACTTCCATTCCGGATCGCTCGCGATACGCGCGGCCGTCGCAGCCAACGTGCCGATCACCTACAAGATCCTGTTCAACGACGCGGTGGCGATGACCGGGGGGCAGCCGACTGACGGCCAGATCACCGTGCCGATGATCACTCAGCAGATGCACGCCGAAGGCGTGCGCAGGATCGTCGTCGTCACCGACGAGCCCGGCAAATACGGCCACGGCGAGGAACGCGACCACAGCGCAGTCAATGCGCACGGCGCCACCGGCGAGGCATGGAAGCTCGCGCCCGGCGTCACGGTGCACCACCGTGACGAGCTGGACCGCATCCAGCGCGAGCTGCGCGAATATCCGGGCGTGTCGGTGCTGATCTACGACCAGACGTGTGCGTCGGAGAAACGCCGCCGCCGCAAGCGCAACGAGTATCCCGATCCGCCGCGCCGCGTCGTCATCAACGAACTGGTCTGCGAAGGCTGCGGCGACTGCAGCGTGCAGAGCAACTGCCTATCGGTCGAACCGCTCGAAACCGAGTTCGGCCGCAAGCGCACGATCAATCAGTCCTCATGCAACAAGGACTTCTCGTGCCTGAAGGGCTTCTGCCCGAGCTTCGTCACGGTCGAGAACGCACGGCTCAGGAAGTCCAGGGCCGCGAGCCGGGACGCGCCGCTGCCGGCGCTGCCGCTGCCTGCGGTTCCCGCGATCCGCGCCGGTGGCGCGTACGGCATCGTAGTCACGGGTGTGGGCGGCACCGGTGTGGTGACGATCGGCCAGCTGCTCGGCATGGCCGCGCACCTCGAAGGCAGGGGGCTTTCGGTGCTTGACATGGCGGGGCTGGCGCAGAAAGGCGGCGCGGTTTTCTCGCACGTGCAGATCGCGGCGCGCCCGCAGGACCTGTTTGCCACGCGCATCGCGATGGGCGAAGCCGACCTCGTGCTCGGCTGCGACCTGATCGTGACGACGAGCAACGAAGCGCTGTCGAAGATGCAGGCCGGCAAGACGCGCGCGGTGATCAATACCGCGGAGTCGCCGACCGCGGACTTCGTCAGGAACCCGGACTGGCAGTTCGCCGGCGCTTCCCTGACGCAGCAGGTGCGCGACGCCGTGGGCGGGCAGGAAAACTGCGCGTTCGTCGACGCCACGGGACTGGCCACCGCGCTGCTCGGCGACGCGATCTACACGAATCCGTTCGTGCTCGGCTACGCGTGGCAGAAAGGCTGGATTCCGCTCGCGCACGAAACGCTCGTGCGCGCGATCGAGTTAAACGGCGTGGCGGTCGAGGCGAACAAGCGCGCTTTCGAGTGGGGCCGCGCCGCCGCGCACGACCTGGACGCGGTGAGGAAGGTCGCCTGGCCCGCGCAGGTGATCGAGCTGAAGCGCACCGCGTCTTCGCTCGATGAAATCGTCGCACGGCGCGTCGAGTTCCTGACCGCGTATCAGAACGCGGCCTACGCGAGGCGCTACGCGGATCTCGTCGAACGCGTGCGCCGCGTCGAGTCCGACCGTCTCGGAGCGACGAAACTCGCCGAGGCGGTCGCGCGCAGCTACTTCAAGCTGCTCGCGTACAAGGATGAATACGAGGTGGCGCGACTGCACGCCGACCCGGCCTTTCGCGCGAAGATCGCGGCGCAGTTCGAAGGGGTCGACGGCAAACCGTACAAGCTCAACTTCCACCTCGCACCGCCGCTGCTCGCGCGCGTCGACCCAGCGACCGGCAAGCCGAGGAAGCTGCGTTTCGGCCCATGGATGCTTGGCGTCTTCACGGTGCTTGCGAAGCTCAGGTTCCTGCGCGGCACGGCTTTCGACGTTTTCGGCGCGACCGCCGCGCGCCGCACCGAGCGCGCGCTGATCGGCGAGTACGAGGCGCTCGTCGACGAGCTGCTCGGCAAGCTGGCGGCCGACAATCACGCCGTCGCGGTGCAGCTTGCGAGCTTGCCGGAGGAGATCCGCGGCTTCGGCCACGTCAAGGCGCGCAACCTCGAGCGCGTGCGAGGCGAATGGACCGAGCTGCTCGCAAGGTTCCGCGGACAGCACAGTGCCCAAGTCATCCGGATGCCGGCGAAGGTCGCGTGAGCCCGCTTTGCGCTGAGTCAAACGCAAAGCTTCGCCAGTATCAAACTTCGCCGAAATCGCGGTAGCGGTCCGCGCTTCGTTGCACTACGGTCACGCCAGGATTCGACCTGGACGACCGGGAGGTGCAATGCAGCAGCGGTATGCGGACGAAAGGCGGCTCGACGCGCTCGAGCGACTCGACCCGCACGAGCAGGCGAAGCTTTTGAACCATCTCGCGCACGAGGCGCGGCTGATCGAGTTCGCGGTCGACGGTGACGGCGACGAAGCGCGCGCGATCGGCGCCGTGCTCGAACGCGCGCTCGAACTCGCGGTGGACGCGGACAGCGAAAGCGAGGGGCGGCAAGCGTACGACGCGCTGGTCGAAGCGATGACCGCGGTCAAAGGCGCGGGGTTCGCGGTGTCGGCCGGCGTTTCGCGCATGGAAATCGAAGGCGCGCTCGGGCTGATGAACATGCCCGTGCTGACGGCCGTGCTTGCCGCAAACTCGCGCGACGCGTCGCGCCCGAACGAGGGCTAGAACACCATCACGCGGGTGCCGGCCTCGACGGCGGCATCGATCACCGTCGCTGCGCCGGCGATGCCGTCGACTTCTTCGACCAGTTTCTCGTCGCGTGCGTGCTCGTGCCGCGCCATCGCGCACGCGTACAGCCTAACCCCCGCGGCGTGTGCTTCGCGGACGAAGTCGCGCACCGTCTTGCTGCGACCGTGGTCGGTGTAGGCGGCGTCGCCAACGCCTGCGACCAGCCAGCGCACCGCGCTCGAAGTGAAGTGCATCTCGACGTCGCGGTCGAGCGCGCGCGCCGCCAGCGCATACACGAATGGCGCTGCCGCGAGCATGGCGCCGCCGGGACGGTCCGGCCCGCACGACCAGACGACGATCACGAGTCGGTCCGCGTCGCTCATGACCAGCGCGTCGGGTCGGGAACGTCGTCGGGGGTGGCCACCGGCGGCTCGAAGCGGTCCATGCGCGTGGCCAGCCATGCGCGGTAGGCGGCCACGTCCATCAACCGGTCGCGCTCCGCGGCGAGTTGCGTGGGCCGCACGCGGAACAGCCAGCCCTCGCCGTACGGGTCGCGCGTGATCAGCCCGACGTCGCGCTCGACCGCCGGGTTGGCGGCGACGATGCGGCACGACAGCGGCGCGTGGATCGCGACCGCGCTCTTGGCCGTCTCCATCACGCCGAGCGAACGGTCGAACGCGACCTCGGTATCGACCGGCCGCGGCGCAAACAGCATGAACTGGCCGTGCATCGCCATCAGATGCGTCGTCCCGATGACGGCCGTGCCATCGTCTTCGATCCGCACCCACATGTCCTGGTCGGCAGCGTACAGGCGGTCGGCGGGAAGGCGGTCGAATTCGGAAGTCGGAGTCGAGTCAGCCATTCGGTCTCCTACGCTCGTGTCGTCCACGTTGACCGCGCGGAGCACGACGCGGCGCAGACGGCGCTTCGCGAAACAGCGCATCGCGCCGCCGAAGCCGTTCGCACCTGCACACGCGGCCGCTGCACGAGCCGAGGCGCCCGGATCGTCACCGTGCGAGCCGAAGCGCGGTGCCGGCGCTGCCAGGGCAGCCGGCGACGCCGATTCTCGTGGCGGAAGAGTATGGGAGTCGAACCCACCAGGGATTGCTGGCAACCCCTACCAGATTTGAAGTCTGGCCGGCCCACCGGGACGCGACACTCTTCCTGCAAACGTTTCAAACCGCGGCCGCACGCACGCATCACGGCCGCGCATCGAAGCTGCGCCACGGATTATCGCGGCGCACGAGGTGATCGTCGCGCACGCGTCGCGTATAGCCGACGCGGTCGAAGAACTCGAGGATCTGGATCGCGAGTTTGCGGCCGGTGCCGATGCGGTCGCGAAATTCCGCGGCGCGCGCGGCACCGTGCGCCGCCGACAACTCGCCGACGATCTCCGCCATCGCGGCCACCGCATCGCTCAGGAAGAAGTGATCGTGCGCAACCAGCGTCACTTCGCCGATGCGCGCCACACGCTTGAGCAGCGCGCGCACTTCGGTTTCGGCGATTCCGGTGTCGCGTGCGATGTCGCGCACGCGCGGCGGCTGGAACGGGCGCTCCATCAGCAGCGGCTTGATCCTCTCCCAGCGAACGCGCTCGTCGCGTGCCAGTTCGGCCTTGTGCGACGGGTCGCCGACGAAGGCGCCGCGCCTGAGGAGTCGCCCTTCGCGCAGCAGCTGTTCGACGAGTTCGGCGAAGGCGTCGGCCGACAGCGCGGGAGCGACCATCCGGCGCAGCCGGTTCTGCTCGACACCGGGCATTTCGGGCTCGCGCTCGTGCGTGGCGGCCACGGCCGCGAGGACCTTCGCGCGCAGCGCGTCCCATGCCTGCGCCGCGAACGCGGTGCCCGCTGCCACGCGCGCGCCAACGCCCGCAAGCAGCGGCTGCAGTTCGTCGTCGCGCAGGTTCCACGCCGACGCGAGCTGCGCGACGGGCCTGGCTTCGTGCGCCAGCGCGGCGGCCAGCGCCTGACCCAGCGGCGCTGTCGCGAGCGCGCGCAGCATTTGCAGCCGCGCTGGCGCGCGCCGACCGCGCCGCGGCGGCGCGATGTCGAGCATGATGCCGCCGCCCAGCGTGTGCGCCGCGTGCGCATCGCGCAGCACGAAGCGGTCGCCGCGGCACGCGACCAGCGGCCGCTCGGTCGCGATCGACACGAGCGCGGTTGACCCTGGCTCGACGGCTCCCGCGTCGAGCACCGCAACGCGCGCCATCACGTCGTCGGTGCCGTGATGCAGGTGAACGTTGGCGCGGTCGCCAAGAGCCCTACCCGCGCGGCGCGACAGCGTGAACACGGCATCGACGCGTTCGGTGACGTTGGCGAGCCCGGGCGCCTGGACCCAGGCGCCGCGCTCGACGTCGGCCTTGTCGATGCCGGCCAGCGCGAGCGCGCAGCGCTCGCCCGCGCGGCCACGCTGCGCGGGGCGGTCCTGCGCATGGATCGAGCGCACCCGCGCGCCGAGCGCGCGCGGCTGAACGAGCACCGCATCGCCGACCGCGACCGCGCCGGCATGCACGGTGCCGGTGACGATCGTACCGGCCCCTGCGAGCGTAAACACGCGGTCGACCGCCATGCGGAAGTGCCCGCCGGAGCCGCGCTGCGCCCATGCCGCAGCCGTCGCGTACAAGTGCGCCCGCAGCGCGTCGACGCCGGCGCCGGTGAGCGAAGACACTTCGAATACAGGCCACTCGGCGGCGGCCGTGCCCGCGCAGCGCGCGGCGAGCTGGGCGCGCACCTGCCCGATCCGCGACGCATCGACCGCGTCGACCTTGGTCAACGCGATCGCGCCGCGTTCAACGCCGAGCAGTTCGAGGATGTCGAGGTGCTCGTCGGTTTGCGGCATCACGCCGTCGTCCGCGGCGACGACGAGCAGCGCGTAATCGATGCCGGTCGCGCCGGCGAGCATCGTATGGACGAAGCGTTCGTGTCCCGGCACGTCGACGAATCCGAGCACGCTGCCGCCGGGAAGATCGACGTACGCGTAGCCCAGTTCGATCGAGATTCCGCGCGCCTTTTCTTCGGGAAGACGGTCGGTGTCGCGCCCGGTCAGCCGCTTGACCAGCGAGGTCTTGCCGTGGTCGATGTGGCCCGCGGTGCCGACGATCATCGCGATCCCCGCACCCGACGATCGGCCTGCGGCCGGCCGTCGTTCGAACCTCCCCCGTCGCCTCGAACGACGGCAGCGCAGGACAGCGATCGCAGCGACCGCAGGTTGTCGGCAAAGCGCGCTTCGTCTGCCGGCGGCAGACACCGGCAGTCGAGCCACAGCGCGCTGTCGTTCACACGGCCGATGACCGGCACCGGAAGCGCACGCAGCCTTCGCTCGAGTGACTCGATCACGCGGCCCTTTGCTTTGCCCGGCGCGCGCACGACGAGCGCCGCCGAAGGCAGCCGCTCGACCGGCTGCGCGCCGGAACCGATCTGGCTCGCGCAGTCCTCGACCGTTACCGCGAACGCATCGCCGACGGCGGCCTGCAGCGCGGCCTTGAGTCGCTCGGCGGTCGCGCGGATGTCGGCGCGATCGCGCGCGAGCAGCGCCAGCGTGGGCAGCCGCTCACGCAGCCGGTGTCCGCTCGCGTAGATGCGCAGCGTGGCTTCGAGCGCAGCGAGCGTGATCTTGGAGGTGCGCAATGCGCGCTTCAGCGGATCGCGCTTGATGCGCGCGACGAGATCCTTGCGGCCGACGATGATGCCGGCCTGTGGCCCACCGAGCAGCTTGTCGCCCGAGAACGTCACGACGTCGGCGCCGGCGGCAAGCGCGTGCTGCGGCAGCGGCTCGCGAGGCAGTCCGTAAGCCGACAGATCGACGAGGGCGCCCGAGCCCAGATCGACCATGAACGGCACGCCGTGCGCGTGCGCGATGCGCGCGAGTTCGTCTTCCGGCACTGCGGCCGTGAACCCGGTGATCGCATAGTTGGACGTGTGCGCCTTGACGACGAGCCCGGTCTTCGCGCCGAACGCCGACTCGAAATCGCGCGCATGCGTTCGATTCGTCGTGCCGACCTCGACGAGCCGGCAGCCGGCCGCCTTCATCACGTCCGGCATGCGGAAGGCGCCGCCGATTTCGATCAGCTCGCCGCGCGAGATCAGCACTTCCTTCCGCGCCGCGAGCGCTTTCAGCGCGAGCAGCACCGCCGCGGCGTTGTTGTTGACGACCGTGGCGGCCTCGGCCCCCGTGAGCTCGCGCAGCCAGCCCTCGACGATGTCGTCCCGATCGCCGCGCGCACCACCACGCAGGTCGAATTCCAGCGCCGCATAGCCGCGCATCGCGGCGGCAGTGGCCTCGATCGCCTCATCGGCGAGCAGCGCGCGGCCGAGGTTGGTGTGGATCACGGTGCCGGTCAGGTTGAACACCGGCTGCAGTCGCGGCGCGGCGAGCACATTCGCGCGCGCGGCGGCATCGGCGATCAATACGTCGAGCGAAGGCGGTTCGGCGCCAGCGCGGATGCATTCGCGCGCGGCGCCGAGCGCGTCCTGCACGGCGCGCTTGACGAAGGCGTGTCCGTGCGCGGCGATGAGCGCAGCGAGCGCCGGCTGCGCAAGCATCCGGTCGACCGAAGGAAGCCGGGCGAGGACTTCGGCGGTTGCCCTTGCCTCGCCCACACGGGGCAGAGTCAGGTCGGACATCGCGGCTTACCCGCTGCCCGGATGGAACAGCAGGTTCGGACCGGAGCGGGCGAAGCCCTGCTCGTCGACGAGCACGTCGAGCGCCAGTGTGGCCAGATCGTCGGCGACCGGATCGACGAAGGCGTCCTTGTCCTGGTTGAAGATTTTCAGATACGAGTTGCACTCGCCGCACGTCTCGGCCTTGGCGAGCGCGTCGGCCGCGTTCAGACCCTCCTGCTCGATGCTCAGATAGGCGAGCGCCTTGTCCGTGTTGCACGACGAGCACTGCACGCGCGGCAGATTCCATTCGGTTTCGCACAGCGCGCAATGCAGGTAGCGCAGGCTGTTCTGCGGGCCGATACGCAGCACGCTCGCCACCGGTCGCATCGCGCACACGGGGCAGACGGTGGCGACGTCGCACTTTTCCACGTCGCCCGGCGCGAGTGTGGCCGCGAGTCGCGAGAAATGGACCTGCAGCGCAGCGCCGACGAAAGGCACGAAGGCCGCATCGGCGTCGAGCGTAGTGCCCGCGATCAGGCGTTCGGCGAGCACCTCGAGCGCGTCGTCGTCGAGCGCCGCGAGTCGCGCCAGCGCATCCCGAACGCCGTCGCCCGCGAAGCGCCGCACCGCGGCGACGATGTCGCGCAGATCGGCGCGCCAGGCGGCGCCGCGCTCGTACGACTGCGCCGCAAGCGGCGGCATTCCGTACTGGCGACTCGCGTCCAGCAGCGCGTCTGCGACCGGTGGTGCGGCACGCGCAGGCAGCGTTGCGTCCTGCGCGCGCGCGACGTGCGCCATCAGGCGCAGGTACTCGGCCATCGGATGGCCATTGGCGAGCGTCTCGAAGCGGCTCGCGCGTTCGGCATAGCGCTGGGCGTTGGTCGGCAGCACGATGCGCGGCGACTGCGGCACGCGACCGATCGAGCCATCGGTGATGATGGGAGTCGGCAAAGCGGGTCTCCGGTGCCCTGGATCAGCGAAAAAAGACGGCGGCCGCAGCCGCCGTCCCGATTGCGCGGATGCGGCTACTTCGCGCCGGTCACGCGACGGTACCACAGCGGATGGTGGTGCTTCGCCCACGCATGGGTCACCGTGCCGCGGGTCATCGCGCGCAGGCTGCCCCGGACCCAGAAGATCGCCGAGTAGATGTGCACGACGATGCCCAGCATCAGCACGAAGGCCGCCAGCATGTGCACCACCGCCGCGATGCGGATCAGCGGGATCGGGAAGAAGCCGGCGAAGTACGGCCGCCACAGCATGATGCCCGACACGAGCAGCAGCGCCATCGTGACGACCATCGTCCAGAACAACTGCTTCTGTCCGATGTTGTACTTGTCGATCTCCGGCAGGTTCTCGTCGCGGTTGTTGATGACGTCGCGCAGGCGCTTGCGCCACTCCCGGTCGTACGGCTGGATGATGTTGTCCTGCCAGTAGCGCATGACCATGAACAGGAAGAACAGGAACATCAGCACGCCGAGGAACGGATGCAGGATGCGCGCCCAAACGCCGCCGCCGAGCAGCCACGACAGGAAGTAGAACGCGGGGTGGAAGAAAGCGAGCCCCGAAGCCGCGAGCAGGATGAACAGGATCGCGACGATCCAGTGGTTCGTCCGCTCGGCCGCGCTGTAGCGCGGTACTTCGCCGCTTTTGATCACGACTTGGCTCATGCCTTATCTCCCTTTTCAACTTCCTTCGGACCGCGCGTCACGTAGTGGAAGAACGCGCCCAGCACCGCCAGCCCGAGCCCGATCGAAAGCAGCGGCTTCGTCACGCCTTTCCACAGGCTGACCCATGGGCTGATCTTCGGATCGCTCGGCAAGCCGCTGTACAGCTCGGGGGTGTCGCCGTGCTGCAGCACGTACATCACGTGCGTGCCGCCGACCCCCTGCGGGTTGTACAGCGCCGCCTTCTGGAATCCGCGCTCCTTCAGATCGTTCACCCGCTTCTGTCCGCGCGCGACCATGTCCTCCTTGGCGCCGAACATCAGCGCGCCGGTCGGACAGGTCTTCACGCAAGCCGGCTCAAGCCCCACCGCGACGCGGTCCGAACACAGCGTGCACTTGTAGGCCTTGTTGTCGCGCTTGCTGATGCGCGGAATGTTGAACGGGCAGCCGGCGATGCAGTAGCCGCAGCCGATGCAGTTCTCCGAGACGAAGTCGACGATGCCGTTGGCGTACTTGACGATCGCCCCCGGCGCCGGACAGGCCTTCAGGCACCCCGGATCCTCGCAGTGCATGCAGCCGTCCTTGCGGATCAGCCAGTCGAGGTTGCCGTCGGCGCGCTGCACTTCGGCGAAACGCATCACCGTCCACGACTGGTCGGTCAGGTCGACCGGGTTGTCGTAGACGCCGACGTTGGTTCCGATGTCGTCGCGCAGATCGTTCCACTGCATGCACGCGACCTGGCAGGCCTTGCAGCCGATGCACTTGGAGATGTCGATCAGCTTGGCGACCGGTTCGGCCGCGTGCCGTACCGACGGCGGGGTGGTCGTCGTGGCCGAGCGTTTCTGAACATCGAGTGATTGCATGTCGTCCTCCTTATGCCTTCTCGATGTTGACCAGGAACGCCTTGTACTCCGGCGTCTGCGAGTTGGCGTCGGCCACGTACGGCGTCAGGCTATTGGCGAGGAAGCCGCTCTTGGCAACGCCGACATAACCCCAATGGATCGGGATGCCGACGGTGTGCACCTTCTTGCCCGCAACGTCGAGCGTCTTGATGCGCTTGGTCACCACCGCCGCGGCCTTGATCTCGCCGCGATTGCTGCGGACCTTGACCATGTCGCCGTTGCGGATGCCCTTTTCCTTCGCCAGCTCTTCGCTGATCTCGACGAACGGCGCCGGCTGCACGATCGAGGTGGACTCGACGTTCTTGGTCCAGAAGTGGAAATGCTCGACCAGCCGATACGTCGTCGCCGCGTACGGGAACTGGTCGGCTTTGCCGAACGCCTCGAGGTCGCCCTTGTACACGCGCGCCACCGGATTGCTGATCGCCTTCTTGTTGCCGGGATGCAGCGGGTTTTCCGCGAGCGGCGTTTCGAACGGCTCGTAGTGCTCGGGGAACGGGCCTTCCGCCAACAGCGGCGCGAACAGCCGGGCCACGCCCTCCGGCGTCATGATGAACGGACCCGCGCCGCTGTCCGGGCCGAGTCCGGGCGCGATGTCCGGTACGTCATTACCGGCCCAGGCAGTACCGGTCCAGCGGATTCCGGCGCGCTTCGGATCCCACGGCTTGCCGGTGGCCGGGTCGGTGCCGGCGCGGTTGTACAGCACGCGCCGGTTGGCCGGCCAAGCAAAGCCCCAGTTCTGGTAGTTGCCCAGGCCCGCCGGATCGGAGGTATCGCGCCGTGCCGCGTTGTTGCCCGCCTGTGTCCAGACGCCGCTGTAGATCCAGTTGCCGCACGCGGTCGAACCGTCGTCCTGCAGCAGACCGAAGCCCGGCATCTGCTCGCCGGCCTTGACGAGCACCTTGGTCTTGTCCTTGGGATCGACCACGTCTGCGAGCGCCCGGCCGTTGATCTCGCGCAGCACTTCTTCCGGCGCGGGTTTCGCCGGGTTCATGTAGCCCCACGTGAGATTCAGCACCGGCTCGGGCGCCTTGCCGCCTTCCTTCGCGTACATCTCGCGCAGGCGCGTGAACAGCGTCCCGACGATCTCCAGGTCGGTCTTGGCCTCGCCCGGCGGGTCGGCCGCCGCCCACTTCCACTGCACGACGCGGCTCGAGTTGGTATAGGTACCCGCCTCCTCGGCGAAGCACGACGACGGCAGCCGGATGACCTCGGTCTTGATGTCCTCCGGCTTGACCGCGTTGAACTCGCCGAAATCCTTCCAGAACTCCGCGGTTTCCGTGCGCAGCGGATCGATGATGACCAGGTACTTCAGCTTCGACAGGGCCATGCCGAGCTTCTTCTTGTTCGGCAGTGCTGCGAGCGGGTTGAAGCCCGTCATGATCAGCCCGTTCATCTGGCCCTGGAACATGTACTCGAACGTCGCGAGCACGTCGTAAGCGCGGTGCGTCTTCGGCAGCCAGTCGTATGCGAAGTCGTTGTCCTTCGTCGCCGCGTTGCCGTACCAGGCCTTCATCAGGCTGGTGTGCCACTTCGGGAAGTTCTGCGGGAAGTTCATCTGGTTCGGCCGCAGCGGTTTCGGCGTGCGCTTGGCCAGATACTCCTCGCGCGTCGGATCCGCGTCGGTCGGGCCCAGCATGTAGCCCGGCAACACCCCAGCCACCGCATTCATATCGGTAATGCCCTGCACGTTGGCATGCCCGCGCAGCGCATTGACGCCGCCGCCCTGCCGGCCCATGTTGCCGAGCAGAAGCTGGATCATCGCCATCGTGCGGATGTTCTGACTGCCGACCGAGTGCTGCGTCCAGCCGAGCGCGTACAGGATGGTCATCACGCGATCGGGCGTGGACGTCGATCCGATCATCTCGGCGACCTTCAGGAACTGCTCCTTCGGCGTGCCGCAGATCTTGCTGACCATCTCCGGCGTGTACCGGCTGTAGTGCTTCTTCAGCAGCTGGAACACGCAGCGTGGATGCTCGAGCGTGTCGTCGACCACCGCGTAGCCGTCCTTGCCGATCTCGTAGCCCCAGGTCGACTTGTCATAGCTTCGTTTGGCTTCGTCGTAGCCGGAGAACAATCCATCCTTGAAGTCGAAGCCCTCCTTGACCACGAACGGCGCGTTCGTGTACGCCTTGACGTAGTCGAGGTGGATCTTGTTGTTCGACAGCAGGTAGTTGATGACGCCGCCCAGGAAAGCGATGTCGGTGCCTACGCGGATCGGTGCGTAGTAGTCGGCGACCGCAGCCGAGCGCGTGAAGCGCGGATCGACGACGACGAGCTTGGCCTTGCGGTGCTCCATCGCCTCGGTCACCCACTTGAAGCCGCACGGGTGCGCTTCGGCGGCGTTGCCGCCCATGATCAGGATCAGGTCGGCATTCTTGATGTCGACCCAGTGGTTGGTCATCGCTCCGCGACCGAATGTCGGGCCCAGACTGGACA